>CAYHYS010000016.1:0-15466 GCA_964360905.1 uncultured Candidatus Saccharibacteria bacterium
AGTCATTCGTTAAGGCCACACAAATCAACCCCACGTATTCCGACGCCTGGCACAACGCTGGCAACGTCCTCCTTCAAACCGGCAAATACGATGATTCGATTCCTTATTTTGAAAAATCACTGGAATTTAACCCCGCTTTGATTGAGGCTTACAACAATTTGGCCTTGGTTTATCACAAAAAGGGCGACGAGAAAAAATCGGCGGGGATGATCAGTAAGTCTCTGCAAATTGACCCGACGGCCGCTAAGACCTACTCGATGTGGGCTTATATCGAATATGAAAATAAAAATATTGAAAAAGCGAAAGAGATTCTAAGAGAAGGGCTTAAATCGAACCCAAAAAATCAAGCCCTGCAGCAAAATCTTATAAACCTTGAAAAAACCCAAACGGCTCCCTAGAACAGGCGACAAACCATATACAATATAGTAAAATTAACACATGGAAAGATTGCCGGAATTTCTTAAACCTTATTTTTGGGATGTAGATTTCTCCGTTCTAAATACGGAGAGTCATCAAAACTTTATTCTTAAAAGAGTCATCGACCGAGGTAACACACCGGCTCTGCGCTGGACACTCGCCCGTTTTCCCCTTGAAGCCATTAAAGAAATAGTGTTCCAATCGAGAGACATCTCCCGAAAAACAGCTAATTTTTGGGCAAAAATATTTAGCTTAGACCCGAAAGCAGTAACATGTTTACGCAAACCTTACTCCCCGACACCGTTCGGGCCATAAATAAAATCGGAAAGGTTTCCGCCTTTCAGAAGGTGTACCTCGCTGGTGGCACGGCCTTGGCCCTGCAGCTTGGGCACCGTATTTCGGTTGATTTGGATTTTTTTACTCGCGAGCCCTTTGACGAAAGGATCGTTAGTCAAGAACTCGATTCTGTTCAAGAATTTGCACTGGAACAACTTGCCCCGAATACCATTCTTGGAAAAATAGGAGGAACCCGTATGAGCCTATTCTTTTACAAATATGGCCTTCTAGAAGACCCCAAAAAATTTGAGGGTATTAAACTGGCCGGCAAAAAAGATATTGCCGCCATGAAAATTAACGCCTTGGAAAGTCGTGGAACAAAAAGAGACTTTATTGACCTCTACTTCTTAAGCAAGGAATTCACCGTAGAAAGCATGATGAATTTCTATGACCAAAAATATAAATGCCTCGAAGAACATCTTTACGGTATTGTAAAAAGCCTAAACTATTTTGCCGAGGCTGAGGAAGACCTCATGCCAAAAATGATTGTTAACGTCTCTTGGAACGAAGTTAAAAAATATTTTGAAGCCGTCGCCTTGGAAATTACGAAATCAAAGATTATTACTTAAGACGCTCGCCCGCTTGCGTTTGAGGAGGGTATACTTCGGCCGTTTCTTTAACTTGCCCCTTATTAAAATCGAGAAGGTGGCCGAAAAGTTTAATCCCCGACAACCAAAAGAATTTTACGTCATCATAGTTTCTAATCGATAAAAGCTTCCGGACGATGTATTGCGGACTTAAGAAAGCCTTATACAAATCCTGTGTTAACTCCATAATTTGTTCTTTTGAAATGGGAGCTTTCATCACCGGCTCCCTCATGTCATATTTCTCGTAATCTTCCGTCAAAAGCCAATCATTTTCTTCGCATTGTTTCCAAAGAGGCGTCCCCGGATAAGGAATGACGACCGTGCCTTGAAGAGTATCAACATAGCCTTTCCGGAAAAGATCCGCCGCCAACCTGACCGTCCTTTTAGCGTCCTCGTAGGTTTCCCACGGATAACCCATCATGACCGTGACGTGAGGATCGAGCCCGGCTTTTTTAGCCATCCTGACACCGTTTTCGATTTCCTCGACTTTAAGCCCTTTGTCCAACATATCTAAAGTCTTTTGATTGCCGGACTCTAAGCCGTAAAGAATAAATCGGAAGTTGGCCCTGCCCATTAAATCGTAAGTCTCCTGATTACGAATGGCATTAAGACGCATGTTACAGCCGTAAACCACGCGCTTATTGTAACCTCGTTCAATTAACCCTTCGCAAAACTCTTTAAGCCACGGCCCAATGCGTAGCGTTCCCGCGTCATCAAAAATTTCTTTAACCGGGTAGTTATCAATAACATGACCGATCTCATCAAGAAGTCTCTTCGGGGAGAACGAGCGATACGAACCAATGGGGTTAATCGTGTGATCCCAAACGCAAAAAGTGCAACGGTTCCACCAACAATCCCGCCCGGAATACATGTAAGTGCCCGGAAAATATTTATAATTTCCGTTGGCGTAGGCGTAAAGTTTCCATTGCGTTAAATCCCGATCCACGAACGGCAGATCATCAAGATCGTGTTTTAGAGAAACAGGACCGGTCACTCGATATTGTTTACCTGCCTCACTCGTTTTAAGTTCAAACTTTTCCCTCTCTTTTACCCGTGTATCCTCGGAGCGAAACCAAATACCACCCTCAAGCTCTTCTCCTTTGGTTAAGTGATTTAAAAGATTCACAATCACGAAGTCATAATCGCCGCCGGCGATAATAAAATCGACCGGGCTGTTATCCATCGTTTCCATCGGTAGATAAGTCACGTGATCACCCACCCAAACAAGAATAAGATTGGGAAATCGGCTTTTAAGATCACTGATCGTTTCCCAGTGATGCTTAACAACCGGCGACTTCGTTTCAACCATTAAAACATCTATTCTCTCTCTTTCAATCTGCGCGCAAAACTCTTCGTAGGTTTGCTTCGCGGCGATGCCATCCATCCAAACAACGTCGTAGCCGTGTTTTTTAAGGTTTGAAGCGGCGTAGGCGGGAACCATCGGGTATATAAAAGTCGGAGCGTGAAAAATCTGATACTGTCTATTCTGCGAAAGGAGAGGTACGCCGGCGTGGCGTAACTTTAAAGGAGGATAACCAACAGCAACTTTCATAAGTCAAGAACAATTAAATCAAACTATCGATCCCATCGCAAGCTCAATATATAGATATCTATCAATGTAACATACTTCTAGAATTTTATCTTCTTCGTGCTTAAACCAAAAATAAATTGTATTCCGTACCAGATGTGCGTCAGAAAAACCGTCGGAATTGTCAAAAAAGCAATCTTATAATTTTTGCACCGCTGATGAACCCAAAAAGAATTAAGAAACAGAAGTAAGAGGTAAGAAATAAGAAGTAAGAAGTAAGCCTTGAGTACGTTTGTAAAATTGATAATTGAGAATTGATAATTTCCGCCAGAGGCGGACCAGCCTTTGGCTGGGATAAACAGCAAGAGAAAAGATAATAGCGGGCCAAAAATGATAAAAACAGCAAAAATTGATGGTAAAAAATAGACCAGTTTTCTCGAAGTTTGCGGCAGAACTCGGGCAAAATGCCCACGGTGAAACCCGTAACGACCGTTTTGTTTTAAATGATCCTTAAAAATGGGACGACGGTGGTGATAAACTAAAACTTCAGGATCGTAAATTATCCTCTTGCCGATTTTTAAAGTAAGGTCGGAACAAAGTTTCGTATCCTCGCCCGGCCAATAATTACTGTCGAAACCTCCGACCATCAGAAAATCCGATTTTCTAATGATCAAATTCATCGAAGGGTAGTCGTCAACTTCCCGCTTCCTTCCCGGTATAAATCTATAAGCGGCCGAAGGACCCCCACCTAAAGGCGAGGCCGAAGACCAGCCGGAAACTTGTTGTCTTAAGTTATCCCGCGGCGGGGTGATTCCCGGACCACCGACAGCGGCGATGGTAGGGTCTTCAAAATAAGAAACGGCGTGAGTTAACCAATTCGGTGAGGGGTAAGCGTCATCGTCGATAAAAGCCAGTATCGAACCAGAGGCTTCACCAATGGCTAAATCCCTTCGCTGAGCCGGATTAAAGGCGAGATCGCTCCGGACAACAATTCGTGTTTTCGCGAACGACTCATCAGTCTCGTGGCTAACAAAGAGCAATATCTCAAAATCAATAAAATTCATCGCCAGGCAGTGTGAAATATTCTCCCGAACAAAATCATTAACCTCTTCAACGGCGATAATAATGGAAACTTTCATCTTTATTTTTCAATCTGTTGGGTAAAATACGGAAGGCTGAATTTTAAACCTTCTTCTAAGGAAACTAAGGGTTGCCAGTGGAGAAGATTCTTCGCAAGACTAATATCCGGCTTTCTTAAAGTCGGGTCATCCGTCGGCCTTTCAATATAGACAATTGATGATGTCGATGAGGTAATCTTTTTAACAATATTGGCCAGTTCAAGAATGGTAAACTCACCGGGATTACCTAAATTAATTGGGCCGGACTCAAGACTTTCCATCATTAAAATAAGACCGGTTATCATATCAGAAACGTAACAGAAAGACCGCGTCTGGGTTCCGTCTCCATGAATAACAATATCTTTTCCCGAAAGAGCTTGGGAGATAAAATTCGAAACAACCCGACCGTCGCTAGGCGCCATATTGGGGCCGTAAGTATTAAAGATCCGGACAACTTTCGTGTCGAGGTTATAAAGACGGTGATAATTAAAAATTAGACTTTCGGCGAATCTTTTTCCCTCGTCGTAACAGGAACGAATACCATTCGGATTAACGTTGCCCCAATAAGTTTCTCTCTGGGGATGCTCTTTCGGATCACCGTAAACCTCGGACGTCGAGGTTTGTAATAATTTGGCTTTCTTCTCTAAAGCCAAATCAAGCATATTTTTGACGCCAATTGAACAAGCCATTAACGTTTCGACCGGTTTATTCTGATACCCTATCGGGGAGGCAATACAGGCAAGATTGTATATCTCATCGAGATCTTCGGAAATTACTAAGGGTTCTATAATGTCCTGTTTGATCAGAGTGAATCTATCACTTCCGCGAAGGTCGGCGATATTTTCTTCACTGCCGGAAAAGAAATTATCAACGCAAATTACCCTGTTACCGGCTTCAATAAGCTTAACGCAAAGATGACTGCCTATAAATCCGGCGCCGCCGGTTACCAGTATTGTTTTCATACATTTAGCCGATATTGACCTTCATCTGTAAATCAGGATCATAAACCCACTTACGCTCATTACCCTCATCGTAATAATGTAATATCCGAAGCCGATAAAAAACCGCCAGAGTATCTTTAATCATGCGGACGATATGTCCCAAAGTTGAAGCGTGAGTCAGATCATCAAAACTGTAGCTGACGTCGACGGGAGCCTCAAAAATTCTCTTAAAACCTAAGTAATGGGCCACCGCCAACATTTCAATATCAATGGCGTACATCTTTACCAGCAGTCGAGGCAAAATCTTTTCGAGAATCTCACGCCTAAACATCTTGATCCCTGTTTGAGTATCCTTAACTTTCAACCCAAAAAGACAGTAGATAAAAAACTGGTAAAAAAAACTCATTATTTTTCGCGTTGGTGGATAATTTACCATCGAAGCCGGATGTCTTTTTGAGCCAATAACGATATCAGCCTGATACCATTTCAAATGTTCCCAAAGCATGCCAATCCCGCGCGGATTGATCTCCATACCTGCGTCAAGAAAAACAATTACCTCTCCGCGGGCCCGTACCGCGCCGTAGCGAAGGGCGTACCCTTTACCTTTATTCACGTTGTAAGAGTAAATTTTTACATGAGCACTTTCTAGACGGCGAGCTTTCTCGTAAGAAGCATCCGGAGATCCGTCAACGACGACGACAATTTCGAATTCCTGCCCCAAGGCGGCCAAAGATTTTTCGATGTTTTTAACATCGTCCTCAATCGTTTTCTCTTGTCGATAGACGGGCACGATTACGGAAATCATCATTAAGAAGCAAATATAACAGAAGGACTAAAGTCAGTAAAGCCAAGGCCGCTACCGAGGCGCCAATAACTTCCCAAAAATTATTATGGAATAAAGAGATTAACAACCACTGAAGAGCGGCGGCGGCGATTAGAAAAATAGCCACTTTTGTCTTACGCACGGAAAGAAAGAAGGAAACCAGGATATTGCAGATACTATAAAGAGTGATAAATATTCCGAAGAATCCTAAATAGGGGGCGGCTTCGAGAAATTTCTTTCCAAAAAAGAAATTGACGGAAAACTCCGGGAAAAGAAAATAAAAAACCGTGACGGAAAGTGAGGCTAAAGTTACGAGAGAAATACTGTAAAAAAGATAATGATAGTAAGATTTTTTTGAGGAATAGCGCTCCGCGATCAGAGGAAACATCACCACCGAGATGGGAGACGAGACAAAAAGAATGACCCGCCCGACTAAAGAAAGCGAAGAATAGATACCGGCGTCGAAGGTGCTGAAATAGTGTTTAACTAAAATAATATCATTGGTAATAAGGAAAGTAAGACCTAGAAGAGTCAGCGCCGCCACCGGCGTGTATTTCAAAAACGATTTCCAATCTATACTGCCGCTGTCGCCACTAAAATAACTCTTAAGAATGAAAACCGAGGCGAGGAAAGGAAGAAAAAGCGCCAGGATAAAGCCCATGAGAGCGCCGTTTACGGAAAAACCTAAGTAAACCAACCCCAGACCCGCGATCAGCTTCACCACCGCCGAGAAAATACTGTTGAGAGAGATAAAAGTAAATGATTGCATACCCTGTAACAGGCCATTTAAAGCCGTCTGCGGAAAAATTATTAGGAAAGATAGACCAATCAAAATGACCGACGTGAGATCACTAATATTTAAGAATTTAGCTATTTGAGAAGAGAAGATGGTGATGAACGCAAAAGTGATAATTCCAGCGACGAAGAGGTACTTAAACAATATTAAAAAGAGGGTTTTAATTTTTCCTGTATTCCCTTCACCTTTATAACCAGCCGTAAATTTCGTCGCCGCCGTGGTCAGCGCCGAAGAAGGCACGGAAAGAATCGTTAATAGTGAAATCAGAGCCGCGAAAACTCCGTAATTTACGGGACCGAGTAGACGAACAACGAAAACGTTAAAAATATAGTTTAGAAAATTCCCCAAAAGGGAACTGCCCACCATGAAAAAACTTCCATAGGCTAAAGGGTTGGATCTTAAAGAGTAAAGTTTATTAACCGTTTTTCGAATCATTGAAGACCAGTCCTGATTGGTTTTTGTGCCAAAGATAGGCACTTTCGACAATTTCAAAAAGGCCGTACTGGGCCTTCCAACCAAATTCTTTATTTATCTTCGAGACATCGGCGAAGGATGAAGCCCAATCGCCGCTCCTTCGATCTCTCTTAATTACTTTAAAGTCACTTCCGGAAACACGTCTCACCATCTCGATAACTTGGGTATTGGAGTAACCTTTACCGGCGCCGACGTTGTAGATTTCGAAAAAAGGATTATCATTCGAAAATTTATTAAGTGATAAGACGTGAGTATCGGCGAGGTCCTCGACGTGAATATAATCTCTAACCGCCGTACCGTCAATGGTCGGGTAATCAGTACCGTAAAGATAAAGCTCTTCTTTGAGACCCAGGGCTGTCTTTATAACTAAAGGAATGAGGTGGGTCTCCGGATGGTGATCCTCCCCGAGCGTCCCGTCTTTAAGCGCGCCCGCGGCGTTAAAGTAGCGTAAAACAACAACCTTAAAACCGTAAGCGAGGCTGGCGCTCTCTAGCGCGCGTTCAAAAAAATACTTAGACATTGAATAATAACTCGTCGTATCAATCGGGCTTTTTTCGGTATAAGGAGGTCGGCCGTTACCGTAGACTCCGGCCGTCGAGGAAAAGATAATATTCTTCGGGCCATACTTGTTCAAAAGTTTTAGCAAATTTAAGCCTCCGGAAAAATTATTCTCAAAAAACTTAAGAGGATCTTTCATTGACTCCCCGGACTCAATATAACCGGCGAAGTGAATCACCGCGTCAAAATTTCCTTCAGAAATAATTTGTTCTAAACTTTCAATCCTACGTAAATCCCCGACGACTAAAACCGCGCGTTTATCGACAGCTTCGAGATGGCCGTTCTCTAGACAATCAAAAACCGTCACCTGATGATTTTGGTCGAGGAGTTTTTTTACGGTCACACTGCCAATAAAACCGGCGCCGCCGGTGACGAGAATTCTCATCGCTTTATCTACTTCACTTTCCAAATAACCTTACTGTAAAAAAAGAAATTCCAAATAACAACGAGAATCAAACCAAGAAAGAAGAACAAATTATCAATTATTAATCCGCGTCCGTATAGACTGTTACCGATAAACACCACCAACGACTGGAGTAAAACAGCTCCGAGCGAAGTCAGATTAAATTGCAAAAACTTAAAAATAATCTTTCCTCCAACGATAATTTTTTCCCGGAAAGTCCAAAGGTTGTTAAAAGTAAAATTGGAAATGATGGCTGCTTCTCCGCCTATTGCCGTCGCCAAAAACGGCGGCATCTGTGAGTGCAGCAGTAAAAGAATAACCCACTGAATAATGAGCCCGAGAAAACCAACGGCTAGAAATTTTACAAAACGTTCGCTTTTGCGCAGTCTTATTCTCAAAACGACACTGAGGGAGTCAAAAAGGTTATTGCCCTCCATCTTCGATACTCCTTTACTTCGGGCGCCGAAAGTGATCGGTATCTCTTTAACGCGGGCGTGCCGACCGACCATCTCCGAAAGAAGGTGTATTTTATAGGCGTAACCTTTTGAATAAACCCGGTCAAGATCAATACTATCGAGAAAACCTTTAACCCGTGAAGCTTTAAAACCGGTCGTGTAATCGGTAACTTGCGGCAACTGAAGGACGATCCGGGCGACTAAGTTACCGCAAACCGAAAGAACTTGCCGGTAAATAGCCCAATCCTTGGGAATTGAGCCGCCCTCAATGTAACGTGAACCGATAACGTAATCGTAGCCCGCGTCAAGCTGCGCCACAAACCGTTTTAGATCACGCGGGTCGTGTTGAAAATCCGCGTCCATCTCGATGACGGCATTCGCTGATAAATCTCTCATCGCGTATTTCATCCCAAAAATATAATCAGCGCCTAGACCGCCTTTATCCTTCTCAACAAGATGTACGAAAGTGTGATCCCGAGCAAAGTTTTTTACGATTTCACCCGTTCCGTCCGGAGATTTCCCGTCAACGATAAGAACGGACATATTGTCTTCCTTTATTTGCTCAAACTCTTCTAAAAGAACGCCAAGAAGACGGTTAATGTTTTCCGCTTCATTGAAGGTGGGAATAATGACAACAATATTCATATCCATTTAGAAACGGAAAGCTAGTGAGATAGCCGAAAAAACAACAAGACCGAGGAGTAGGTATTCGAGAACAATACTCCAACTCAACCTTTTTTCAATATAGTGGTGCCAAACTCCCCAACCAACATAGCCGAAAACACTAAGTGAAACTATCATGAAACGGAGAATTCGGCTAAAGGAAAAATACCAAAACCCGAAAAGCCCGAGAGCTATAATCACCAGTAGTAAGACGTAATGTAATAGGTGAATCCGATAATTCATAAACTTCTATATTATCTTATCGTTCCCGGGCTCATAAGCCAAGTTGTGGCTAAAAGAAGAACCACGACCATGATATGAGCTACGGAGTGACCGGAAATTCTCACCAGTCTCCTTCTGGCGATGACGAGACTATCAACGACGAAAAGGCCAAAAAGGAAAAATCCGAAGGTGTAAGAAACACTCTTTCCCAGAGCCACGACATCAACCAACGGAATTAAAGGATTCGAAACAGGAGTGTAAGAAGGTTGAGTCTCTACTCTCGAAACACCGGAGCTGACGAATTTCTTTTCGATGTTAAGAGTTGGTCCTTCTACGGATACCGGCGCGGGCTCCGGCTCTATTTCTTTTGGGCTTGCCGCCGCCACTTCACCCGACACAATCTTTTCCGATCCAAACATTTGGACGACTAAAGTCGTCTCGAATCCATCTAAGACACCGTTAGTGACGGCCACGCCAATATCCGAATAATTGGCATTGAGAATATTTTCACGATGTCCGGTTTTCGATCCCATCCAAGCGTCAACGACATTTTTCGAACTTTGAAAATCTTTCGCTAAGTTTTCTCCGGCGTATAAATAATGGTATTTAGTTTTTTGGACAAAAAACCACGGCGTTGTGCCATCAGGAGCGGTGTGGGCCCAATAATTCTTGGTGAACATATAGGAAGCTTTTTCGGCGGCGGCTTGGCTAAGTCGATTATCCAATTTAAGCGACCCTAATCCTCGATCGGCTCTTTCCTTGTTCGTGTCGCTAATAATTCCATCGACGGTAATGTTCGAAGCAAAACCCAAAATACCGGGAAAGCGTACCGAAACGAAATGGAGACCGAATTGGAGAAGAAAAAGAAAAATCGCGTAAAAAAGGAGGGCTTCATGGCGGAGAGCGATCGCTTTTTCACCGGTCTCGTGATGGGGCGCAATATGGTGGTTTATATATCTCACAATTCTTTTCATATACCTCCATTATACCATACTATAGGTTTTTAAGCAACTGCCTCACTATGGCTTATCCTCCGTTCCGTAGAGTTTCCAAACGCTGCTCTCCCGGTGAAAAATAAGTAAATACTTCTTTACCGTGCCATCATTTAACGAAAGCTCCGTCAGCTGCTCCCCCCATTCAAGATTGCCACCATAAACTTTTGGTACTTCAATAAGTTTACCCGAGCTGACATCCGTCGAGGAAGAAAAGCTGGAAGTAAAATCCTCTATGGAAAATACCGATTTAAATTCAGTACTCATTAAATCATAAAGCTTTTGAAAATCGCGGGAAACCAACATGTTAGTTACCTCTTGAGAACCGGCGATAACTGATATCTGACTTGGACTCAAGGGAGTAGAAGTTGGCGTTGGTGTCGCGGTAGATGAGGGACTGGATGAACCCGGAGTCGGAGTCGGGTCCGGAATTGGTGTGGGCGTGGAAGAGAGATTAGAAACCGATGGTATAAGTGTAGGAGTAGGAGGACTAACTTTTAGCGATGGTTCTTTTGCCGGATTGTTGGTTCGATCTCCTAAAACGCTTCCTGACGGCGAATTATTATCAAACTTCGCGGGCAGTATAAAACGAGTCAAAAAATCAAATCGGCTTTTTGGCGGAGGGACTTCCTGTACGGCAGTCGTCCCTAGTGTGACCGGCGAAACAATGCTGATCACTTTTTGGTTCTGCGAAATAGAATAAAAAACACCAAACGAGGCAGATAAAATAAACAGCGATAACGTCAGTTTTGATCTTGAGAGAGAACCGATCACTTCAAGGAAAATTTATCAGATTGCAAGGCTTCTGACAATGCGAGGCGCAATCACTTCTAAACCGAATAGAACTCAATCGGTTTTTCCGGAAAACTCAACTGTGTAATTTTTTTAATTCCCAAGGCGTAATTTAGAGCGTTAGCGAGAGCGTAAGCGGCCTTAGTCGTCGTCGCGGAAGAAGATTTTTGACTAACCACTGACGCCTCTTTTATATCTTTAAAATCAAGTTTATTTCTCACTAACCCTTCGTGGAACAAGATAAAAAAATCCTTCTCCGGAGAAGACAGTTTATCGATAATCATTCCGTCATTGGAGTAAATATGAACCGATTTGTTGAAACGGTCCGAAATTTCAAAAACAATTTTCATAAAATCTCGTCGTCTCCCGTAATCTCAATCAAACGCTCATTCTCTCCAGAGTTATAAAATTCCAACTTCAATTGTTTCTTAAAAATTCCGATTGGAAAAAGTTTCGGCCACTCAACGACAAAAATGCCCTTCTTATCTTCGATGAGATCTTCAACATCAATCCGTCCAAGATCACAAGGTTTATCTATTCGATAAAAATCGAAGTGATAAAGAGTGAATTTCTCGCCTCGATAAGATCTTAGAAAAACGTAGGTCGGGGAAGTTATTTCTTCAGCGATTAACAGACCCTTGGCCAGACCCTTCGTAAAAACGGTTTTTCCGCAGCCTAAGTCACCATCAAGAAGAATTAGCTCTCCGCCTTTAAGTTTTGAAGAAATTTTAGAGCCTAAATCGAAAGTATCTTTCTCACTTTTAGATAATATTTCCATATCACGACACCCGCTAAGCCCCCCAGAAAGTCTATAAAAACGTCACGAAGCCGAGACTCGCGTCCGGGAATAAAACTTTGATGAAACTCATCGCTACCTCCGTAAAGGGTGACTAAGAAGAGAGCCACAACTATCTCTCTTTTATCAAAAGCGCCTTTTCCTTGATTTAGGGCACGGTAAACGAGAAGATACAAGACCGCGTATTCGAAAAGATGCGCCACTTTATGGGCCAAGAAATCAAGAGTGCCATTCTGTGAAACCCTGGCCGAGGGAATTGAAGATCCAAGGAAAATCAGTAACATCCAAATAAGAGCCGGTAACCAATACCTAATAAACTTCACGCGAAAATTTTAGCACAATCTTTAAAACTAAACCCAATCCGATCATAAATAAGGATGGTAGGAAAGTCGTATTTCCCGTAGCCGGAAGCTGCGTCGCCGCCCCTAAAACGGTTCCGGACAGTTTTTTCTCCGAGGTTAAGTTACGTAAATCACTTTGAAACCTGGGCATGAGACGGTAATTAGGGTTACCGTCTTTAAGAAAGCCGTACTGGGAAACGACTCCTTCGACTTCCATCTCATCGCCACTCGTCATCTTCAATTTAATGATCCCAGCGGAGGGTTTAAGATAAATTTTAGCGGATCCGGTTCCGTCTGTAATGTAGAAGTTATCGCCGTCGCTTTCTTTATATTTTCCTCTGACTTTGGCCAACCTTCCCTCATTAGCTTCATTGATTTCTCCCGTTTCAATTTCCCAAGGATCGGGGTAACGTAAGTTAGATTGGATAATCTCATAAGTCTCGGATTTTATATATTTTTCCGAATACGATTCCTCAATCGTACTCGCCACGTGGATCTTATCGCCTAATTTCAGTTTTATACTAGGAAGGTTCGTTACGGAAATTTTAATGCCGGAGTCACCATCAACCACGTAAAACTCCTTCTCATCGAAGATATCCAGCGGCAGAGAAACGTAAGCCGTCAAGTCTATTGTTGATCCGATGGTCAACTTCTTAAGTTCAACAATACCTTCCTTGTGCGGAAGACCACCGATGGGAATGAATTTGTTTGCCTCGTTTGGGGAAACGGCGGAGGTCTCAAACCAACTGCCGCTGTTATTTTTCGCCCATGAATTTCCCTTGTGACTGACTGAATATGAATAGGAATCAACGACAGTCAGATCAGGTCTTAAAAGCCTCACTGTGTCAGAGTCATTATTGAGTTTACTACTCGAAAAAAATAGCTGCTTGTAAGAGAACGCTGAAAGGGTTACGGTAAAATCCTGAGGACTCGAACCGCCTTCCTTATCATCAATTTTCCAGTTCCCAAGTTCCACACTAGAAGGGTTAGAGTTATATACTTCAACCCACTCCTTTTCACCACTATTAGGATTTGGCATAAATTCCGTGAGGTAAATTCCACTCGGGTAAGAAACCGGCGTTGGTGACGGGGTGGGAATAGGTGTAGGGGTCGGCGTTATGGTTGGAGTTGGAGTTGGGGTTGGCAAGCTTATTAAAACTGAGACGGAACTGGCGTTAGCTTCAGTTGAATTATAGTTACCGGAAGCGGTGTAACGGCGTACCCGTAATCGATATTGCCCCTGTCCATCAAATTCCGCCGTAGAAGGGCTTCCAACTCTCGATTGAAAACTTGCTGTGGCTGAATTTCCGGAAATTGTTACCGGAAAATATTGTTTCCCGTCGGAACCGTTATACCAGGAAGAATCATTGAAGGTTTCCCCGAAATAATTCGTCGTTCCTTCTTTATAAAAATCAACCCGAAGGTAGTTAGTTCCGGTAGAGGCGTTGGCAATACTAACATCAAGGGAAAATGAGTCGGAGCCTATTACTGAAGGTAGGTTAGAAACAGCTGTGGTTACGGCTCTAGCCGGGGAAGAGAATATAAATAAATAGATGATGAAAGAGGCAAAAAGCCAGAAAAAGCCCCGTCTTGGGTAATAATAAACAGGCAGGGTTACCCCAAACATAAATTTCCGATCCTTAACCATTAGGATCAACTAAGCTAAATAGTATTATCTGGTAAGTGACAGGTATTTGCAAAAAACACCATTAAAGAGAAGTAAATCTTCCCTCTCTTATGTTACCTAGAACTGAATCATGATAGCAATAAATCACTCTTGAAAAAAAGCCTTAAATGGTAAAAACCATAACAACCACCCACTTAATAATTCGTATCATCTAAGTAGGTGGAGAGGAATAAACGATCGGGAAGTCATTGACAAAACGACGCACACCTGTACAGCAATTTGTCAGAAGAACAGGACAGGCCTAACACTTTTTGGACTATCATCAGGAAATATTTTTGCTACTATGATACGTATCATAGTATCAATTATCTATCTAGTTTCATCATTTCCCTCACAATCGTAAAACTTTCGATGAAAATAATTTACACCATTTCCCTTACGATCGTAAGACATTTGATGCAAGTCAGGTGACATCATTTCATACGACGACCCGCCTGCCAGACGCCTTGAGCCGTCAGACGATTGGCGGGCAGGTCGTAGGCTGTTTTGATGTGTTGAAGATTTTCTCGTTTTAGACTCTAGTTTGAAGAGGTAGGAAGAAGGAAGAGAAGGAGGACTAAGAGAGCGAGGAAGGTGAGGAAGGAGAGAAGGGTTAGCTTCAAAACCGGATGGGAACCGAAAGAGAGCTGAGAACCCCACCTGCGACCAAGACGTTCAATGATCATAAGGTTTATAGCTAACCCAAAAACTCCGCTCAGAATCGAAAATGCAGCTAAAAAAAACCCGAAGGTAAGGGCATCTCCTCCACTTGGATAACCAAACTTATTAAGCAAGAGAATATACCCAACCTCCCGACCAATAAAAAGACCGAGAAAGAAAAGGGTGAGAAACAAAACTGTTGAGATTAGGTAAAATATTAGATTCATCTTTTAGCAGCCTCCAGTACTCTCCCTAGTAAGTATACAAGTAATTTTATCTTTCGAGTCTTGTCTGGAGAGTAATTCGGTGTGAAGAGCGGTTAACGATTTGAACTTAGGAAAGGAAACTTCAAATGCAAAGGTTTCTCCCAACCTCTTGAGTTTCAAATCTAAGAGCGTCCCCTCGCTGTAAGCAAAACTACGTGAATTTTTAGTCCATTTTGTGTAGTTAGCACTTTCAGGAAGAATTAAACCATCTCCTATACTGACTTCTTTAGAAAGAGTTTTGTTAAACACTCTCTGCTGTATAGTGGCATTGATATCTCCATAAATAGCTATGAATTCTAAATTATCAATTGATGTCTTGTTTAAACCCATGGGACCTTCGAGAAAATCCGAATTCGGTGTGGCTTGTTTTGAAGCAAAGCTGTTGTAGCTTAGTGGTTGATTTTTACCTTTGTTGATAACGCTCAAAACAAAAGAAGCGAGAGCTTCCTCAGCTTTGTGACCTACAAGCGGGAAGTTGTAAACTTTCCTATCAACATTCATCACCCACGCCCCCTTAAAAGGAGCTCCCACTCCGACGTAACGTCTGATCTTGTGATTGTCTTTATGAGTTAAGAGGTATTGGCGGGTAACGAGGTTACCGAGAGAGTGAGCTACGATGTCCACCTTACCGT
>CAYHYS010000017.1:0-13462 GCA_964360905.1 uncultured Candidatus Saccharibacteria bacterium
GAGTAAGAAGTAGGAAGTCAGAAATAAGACGGGAAGAATAACTTTAATTCTCATGGCGGGCAGGACAATTATCATTGTAAGTTTATCATGAAGAAAATGGCCCGTGAGGAATTCCTAACCAGAGCGTCCATCCTTTATTTGCTCAAAAAATTATCGACAATTAACTCGACATCATCGAGACTTTTAGCTTCCATAAGATTACTTCTCAGTTGTGAAGCGCCTTCAAAACCTCGACAGTAATAACCGAAGTTCTTTCTCATGTTGATAAATGGCTTGTTCTTTAGAATCTGCGCAAAATACCGTGCCTGTTCAACCATCACCTTCAACCTTTCTTCAGTTGAATGAAGACTACCGTTTTCATTGAAAACCCACGGGTTGCCGAAGGAGGCACGACCGATTAAAACACCACTCACACCGTACTGTTCGATTTTTAGGAGGGCCTCTTGATAATCTTTTATATCCCCATTTCCTAAAATTAAGGTATTAGAGCCTTGAGCAATCCTCGCCGCCAGTGCGATAGAATCCCAATCGGCGTTGCCTCTATACATTTGTTGTAGGGTCCGCCCGTGAATAGTGATGACCGCCGGAGACGCCTCTAAAAGATCCTTAACCCAATCTTCGATGATGACGCGATCAAAACCGAGACGGGTCTTAACACTCACCGGTATTTTTACTCTCTCAACTGGCGACACTTCTTCACCTCTTATCGACTGAACGTATTGCAGCAGAACAGGTGGCAATCCTACATCGGCCAACATTTTTCCATTTGTAAAATCATCAATGCCTGCCTGACAAGCTCTAATAATCTCCTTCGCCAACTGCGGTTTAAGAATCAGTCCCGCTCCGGCTCCCTGTTTTAGGGAAACCGATCTATCCGGACAGCCCATGTTTATGTCTATTCCATCAAACCCTAAGGCCGCCACCAAAAAGGAGACCTTATAAAAAGATTCCGGATTAGAACCAAAAACTTGGGCTACAATCGGACGTTCAATCTCAGAGTATTTAAAGTCATCCATCAGTCGTAAGATGCCTCGGAAAATCCCCTCAACGGGGATGAACTCGGTGAAAGTCACCGAAGGATGGCCGTATTTAGCGGTAATATAACGAAAGGCAGCATCACTCACCCCATCCATCGGAGATAAACCAATTATCGGTTTTGACAGTTTTTCCCAAAAACCTTTAAACATTTTTAGTTTAGACCGAAAAATCTTACAACAAGAGCAGGGATAAGAAAACCGCAGACAAGCCCGGCTAGGACCTGCAACGGAGTGTGATGCTTGAAATAGAGACGGTGTATCGCTGCCAGCGGAAGAATAAGAGCTAAAAGAAAAGCGGCATCCCCCTTGATAAAGTAAGCTGTGGTGATGAGAGAGGTCAAAACAAGCATGTGGCCACTGATTTTCCAAAAACTCGTGACGATACTCATGACCGCCACCAGTATAAGAAGTTGAAGGTTAAGTACTTGAATTATCTTCGGCGCGGAAAGGATCAGCGAATTAATAAAATTGGCGGCGGAGACGAAAACCATTAAACCTAAAAAAGCCAGCCTTTCACGCTTATCTTTAAGGTCGAGATCAGAAACGAAACGGCGGCGTTCTAGCCAAACGATCGAAAATAAAGGTAAAACAACAACATTAAGAAAAAAGATAAAAAACCAACGTTGAGATAGTGATGAAGTTCCAACCAATAGCCAAATAACGATCAAGGAAACAGGTATTACTAGAATGGGAATAGAAAGCAGCTCAAAAAGTCTTTTCACAAGAAGATTATACTTCCAACTTAAACCTGGGCACCATTTCTCCATCAATTTCAACTTCCTCTAAAAACATCTCTTTAGGTCGAACCCAAAGTTTAGATGTTTCATTTTCATATAGAGTTTCGTAAATCACTAAATCTTCTAAAGTTTCGCTGTGCTTAGCCACGCCAATAACTTTATAAAGTTTGTTTTTATAATGGCGGTAAGTGCCGCCAACCTTAACTTCTTCCATCAAAATCACCTGCCTTACCTAAAGAATCGCGGAAAGTAAAATAAAAAACCAGCCAATAAGACTCATCGTAAAAGGAATCGCTTCTTGGAATAAAAAGACGGAGAGTTGGTATTTTTTAAAACGAAAATCTTCAGAGAAAATTTGGTTGAGCCAATCGGATTTAACTTCTTTAAAAATCACTTTAGTATATTCAAATTCCAAGAGGAGTAATAAGGATCCTATTAAAAGAAAAACTAATCGCCGTTTAGGCTTTAAGATCAAAAGGAAAAAAGAAACTAAAATAATAGGAATTAAAAATACTAAGGGATTGTTATGTTCGTAAAATCTAATGAGGGTGAGAAAAATACGCTCTATCACAATAAATTATCAAACTCCCCTGCCCAAAAACGCCGAGCAATCTCTTCTGACTTTTTTCCTATCGCCGCATCAGATCTAACTAACGCGGCAAAATCTTCTCGACTAAAGAATTTTGCTTGGGCAACCTCCTTGGAGTCCGGGATAATTTTCTCTCCGGAGTATTTTCCCAAGTACAAACTCATGAATCTTGACTCGGTAGATGAGTCATAGCGGAATTTTTCAACAAATTTAAGATCGGTGTCGAATCCTAACTCCTCTTTAAGTTCCTTGTGAGCCGTTTCCTCCGGTGACATACCTTTAGTAACGTGACCGGAGGCGGCGATGGTCCAAAGACCAGGCTCATGAATCTTCTGATAACTACGCTGCTGCCACAAAATTCTTTTTCGGCCGTCGAATATAAAAATAGCCACTTCGCGATGAATTAAACGAGGGTCTCGATTGGCTTCGGATATTTTAACTTCACCAATTATATTATCGTTCTCGTCAACCAAATCCAATATTTCCTCGCTCATATTAGTTTCTTTGGTCATAACCATTAATCAAATTCTCCTGCCCAAAAACGTGTAACAAAATTTTCTGACAGAGAAGTAATTTTGTATCCGTGCCCAAGCAATATCGTCAATTCTTTTTGAGTAAGAAACTTGGTTACCTCAACTTCATAAGGGTCAATGATAATTTCCCCGCCTTGGTACTCGCCGAGGTAACGATAAATAAAACTCGCCTCACTCATACCATTATGAGGCACCTTCTCAACAAATCTAATTGGAACGGCAAGTCCCAATTCTTCCATCATTTCTTTGCGAGCTGCGTCCTCAGGATCCATTTTGCTCGGTACATGTCCGACGCAACTCACCGTCCAGTAACCAGGGAAAACTCTCTTTTGTTTGTTTCTCTTTTGAAATAGTATTCTGCCCAGACCATCATAAATAAGAACCGCTATTTCCCGGTGGAGCAATTTAGGATTTTGGTGGGCTTGACTCTTTGGAACCTGTCCAATAACCACATCATTCTCGTCAACCAAGTCCAATATTTCCTCTGGCGTATTCGCTTTATTTTCCACTTTAATTTCCATTTTAGTTCACGCTATTCTTTCCAAGATCTCTTCAATTTCACTTCGACACTACGTAGTATCGAAGTGATAGGAAAACCTCAAGCTAGAGGTAATTTCAGAACTTCGACGAGGCCGTCGCCGAGAACTTCAAATTCTTCCGGAAAAGTTCGGGTGTCTATCTTTATTCCGCACGCTTCATCAAGACCAATACCAATCGAGCAGCCCCAATCCTTCATTTCCTTTTTAAGAAGTTTTTCCCTTTGCCGTTGCGAGTAATGAGGCTCAATAATCACTCCTTTTAGGAGCCCTAATCCGTCAATCGCCTCACTACCGGCGCTACTAAGCCTCATTTTCGAACCGAGAAACTTCGCTCCCGCCGATTCGGCGAAAACGTGAGAAGCGGATAGAATCAAGTCTTTTAATCGAATGCTCCGGGAAACGGCCCCGCAAAGACCCAGATTATCACGACCACCGTCAATGAAAACGAGGGGCTTAACAGCATTATCAATATCGTTTTTTTGCGACGCGTCTAAAAACTTTTCGCCTAAAAGGTTAGAGAGTTTTTCCTTAATGAGAAAACTGAGAGCGCCACTTTTTCCGGAATGAGCGAAGCCTAAATAAAGAACCTGCGAGGGCGAGATAACATCCAGTTCTTTTTCAATTAGACACCATTGAGCCTCTTCGTTCTGTATCGAGTAACCGCCAAAAAGATAAAGAATCATCACTAAAACTCAAATCTGATACAACCTCCCGTCGGTAAACTGATTGAATCATATTCCGCTACCGTCTTCCCAGCAAGATTAAGTATGGCCATAATGATCGGATCTTCGTGAGAAACAACGGCGATGGTTTTGTACTTGTTTTCGGACTTTGTGGACTTTAAAAAATCAATAATCCGATCTCCCGATTGTTCGAGGGTTTCCCCGCCAGACCGCCAAAGTTCTCGCTCCCGGTACTCCTTCTCGCTCATTCCCTGATACTGACCACAGTCAAACTCCAACAACCGGTCGTCGAATAACAAAGGAACTTTAAGTTTAGCTTCAATTAACTCCGCACTCTGTTTCGTCCGTAGCAGTGGTGAAGAATAAATAACCTCAATATTTTTGTCAACAAGTTCCGCCGCTATCTTTTTTATCTCACCTTGTCCAACTTCAGACAAAGGAAACCCCGGCAAGCGACCGTACTTTAAGCCCTTTGGATTTTCGACGTTACCGTGCCTGACGAAATAAACCAACATAATTAACTCCTCAATTGAACCACGAACTGTTAAAATAGTCATTGATGAAAAACGATACTAAAATCTTACTGGTGGTATTGGTTCTAATCGTGGCCGTTATGGCTCTCATTATCTTCACGGCCGGCTCGACTAAACCTGTGGACGCTTCTCTGGTTAATACCGGAAAAAACGTGTACGGGTCAATTGATGCTAAAAACATTCTCGTCGAATTCTCTGATTTTTTCTGCCCATCCTGTAAAACGGCGGAGCCTTACATTTCTCAACTACTCAGTAAATACCCAAAAAACATTAAGTTTATTTATCGCCATTTTCCTCTCCCACAACACCCTCTCGCTTTTAAAGCCAGTACCAGCGCCGAGGCCGCCGGTATCCAAGGAAAGTTTTGGGAGTACAAGGAGAAGCTTTTCGAAAATCAGGAAACATTGGCGGAGAAGTCGTTTGATGAAATAGCTAAAAACCTCGGTCTGGATTTAGATAAATTTAATAAAGATAAAGTTTCGGAAACGGTACTCGCGACTGTGCAAGGAGATTTAAATACAGCTAATAAATTAAATCTTAACGGCACACCATCGTTCTTTCTAAACGGTGAGAAGATTACCTTCAGCTCATTTGAAAGCCTCAACAAAACTATTGAAAGCAAACTTCGATAGAAATAGACGGCTAATTTATTGTTCGAGTATTTCAATGGAAATAATCTTTACCGGTGTTACCGGTTTTGAAGGCTCGCCGGTAGAGCCGGCAGTTACTTCGGCCGTGGCAATTTTATCAACAACTTCTAGACCCTTGACCACGTTTCCGAAGATAACGTAATTTTTAGAAAGCTTGTAATCTTGATGCATTATAAAGAACTGGCTACCGTTGGTATTCGGCCCGGCGTTGGCCATAGCCAAAGTCCCACGGATGTATTCGCCGTCAAAAGGCTCATCGTCAAATTTATAACCGGGACCGCCCGTGCCGTCACCTTTCTGATCCCCTCCTTGAATCATAAAACCACTAATGACACGATGAAAAATTGTATTGTTATAAAAACCGCTTCGGGAGAGGGTTACAAAATTATTAACCGTAATCGGAGTTTTAGCGGCGTTAAGTTCCACGGTCACTTCTCCAACTGTAGTTTTAAGTACCGCTGAATATTTCTTGGTTTTATCAATTTGCATTTTAGGCATTTGATTAGAACTTCCCTCCGTAACTGCGGGATTACTGGAACTACTGCTTTGAGGCTGTCGTGTCGGCTGATCTTCCGTACTACCTTTTTCGGGAGTTCCCTTACCTAGAGATAAACTAAAAAACACAATCAAAACCCCGGCCAGTAAAAACAGTAGGATAGTATTCTTCACCGTCTAATTTTACTATAAAATTTTAAATAGTGCTTTCTTTTTTTCTCGCTGAACTTCTCAATCGCGTAGCGGAGCATTGTTCGTGGCATTATCGAAACGTACTCATCTAAAAATCCTTCCTCTGTTTTTAAATCTCTTTTTCCGATTTCTCTAAGCATCCAGCCAACAGCCTTATGGATAAGATCATGAGTATCATTTATTAGTATACCTGAAATATTAAGTGAATCGGAGAAAGACCCGTTTTTAATGAAGAAGAATGTTGACAAAATAGACATTCGCCTCTGCCAAATATCTTTCGATAAAGCCAATTTATATAAAACCGATTTGTCCTTATTAAAAAGATATTCTCCGAGAATGTTCGGGGCGGAGATGTCAACCAGATCCCAATTGTTAATATTTTTCAAGTTTCTTAAATACAAATCGAAAATTAGTTTTCGCTCAAGCGCTCCCGCCTTTTTAAATTGTAAACATAAGATAATCAAAGCAGTTAAACGATATTCGTGGAAATTACTGGAGAGTAGTTTCTCAAGATCAATCAGACGAAGGTTCCGGTATTTTTTAGCAACTTGCCGCTGCCTCGTGACAGTCACCCCTAAAAACCGATCTCCCTCGCCATATTGCCCCTCACCAGTCTTAAAGAACCCTTCTAAGATTTTGGCTTTTTCAGGATTCTTGAGATCTATCAGATCCTTCTTAATATTTGTTAACATAAAATCACCACGACCCAAAAGAACCTCTAACAAGAATAATTATACGTTGACTAATCTCACAATACCAAACAATCAGATAAATCGCCCTAGTACATTCGAAGTATGAGCTTAAAACACGGACTAACGGACTACTAGTAGCGTCTTAGTTTATTGGAATCGACTTCAAGTGTTTTCGCGCCGATCGCTCTCGAAACGCTTGAATAAGCGTTGAGTCCTCTAAAAATTGTAGGTATTTCCCACCGGTATATAATACGAGGGGGAACTTTGTGAAACCATCTTCCAACTCGTGTTTTACACGACCTTTTGGATCCTCGCCTTCGTTTTACTTTTTATTACCCTTCTGTTTTTTCCAAAGTAGAACTTACTAACTCCTCTCTCAGCTGTTTCTAAGCAATCGGTGATACCATTAAAGTGGTATGAGAGTACTCGTCGTCGAAGATGAACACAAAATTGCCAACTCGATAAATGACGGATATCCTGAATCTGATTGGTCTGTCTGATTGGTCTTCTCTTTAATATTATCCACGCAACCTACCATCAAAAATCACCTCCTTTCAGACAGCACTTCAATAAAGTATAGCGCGTTGATTGATTCTCCACCGCAACCCGTAAGTTCTTAAACTTTCTCAATTAAGGTCCCTTGAATTGCCTAAAAAAGTATTGACATCTAAAAATACCGTGCGTAAGATGAACTTACTTAATTGAATAAAGTTAAGGGATCGAAAGATTCAAAGCGAAAGTGAGGTGTAACTCCTCCACAGTGCCGCTACTGTAAAGTCAGAAAAGCTTACCTTAACGAACTTTTTCCATGTGGTTACCTTCGAGCAAAGGGTAGTGGCCTAACGATTATAAACCTTCTCGATGAGGGTTTTTATTTTTAGCTAAAAAACCGCCTCTGCTCGGTGTCCTAAAAAGGATATCGATGTTTAAAAAGCTATCGTTTATAAAATCAAAATCTCACTTCTTACTGGCTCTGGCGGTTGTCGCTTTCACACTCTCCTTTATTTTTTTCTTAACCACGGCGGAGAAATCTGATCAGCCAACTGCCAAAATCACCGGAGTTATAACTGACAAAAAGGCTGTTACCACACTGTCTCCAGAGCAAGTTACCCGACAAAATTCCCAACAGGATAACAATCGAAACGTTTCCTCAGCAGAAACTCAAAAAAATAAAAATCCCATCATTCAAGTATTCAATCCCACACCAACCGTCACACCAATGGAGATATTACCAACAGCAACACCAAGTCCAATACCAGCTCAGACCGCCACCCCAACACTCCTACCAAACCCGAAAGTCACCCTCGGAATTATCTCCCCCTCAGAAACCTTAAACCTCTCCGAAGAAATTGAGGATGGAATGAACGTTTGCGATCTTCTGACTCAAGCTAAAAACGAAGGAAAAATTCAATCGCTAACCATCGACAACTCTTACCTTTCAACCCTAAAAAGCGCTTACGTTTACGAAATTAACGGTTACAAAAATAATTGGACATTCACCGTTAACGGGGCCACACCTAAAGGCTGTTCTCTCTCCTTCCCGAAACCGAATGATAGCGTTGTTTGGAAATTCTCCCAGTAAAATGTTGAAATCTTTGACTAAAAACCTAAAAATAATTTTTTTCATAATGGTCGGTGCGGTTTTAGTTTTTCGGGTAACGGCCAACGGGTTAGCCGCCGGTAATCAAGACGCCATCGACAGAGGATTAATTTACCTCCGCTCTCAACAAAAAACCGACGGTCGAATTCCCGGTTTTAGCGGCGTCACTGACTGGGCCGCTCAGGCTTTTTCATCTTCGGGCGTTGATCCGCAAACCGTGGCTACAGCCAGCGGACAGCCCCTTTTAACCTATCTGACCAACAATCCGCCCGATAATTTAAGCTCCGCCTCCAATTGGGAAAGATCAATTTTAACGATCAGTGCCGCCGGCAAAAATCCCGGAAATTTTGGTGGGCTCAACTACACGTCGAAACTGAAAACCTACTACACTCAAAATCAGATCGGCAGTTCAGGCCTCCTCAACGACGACTCTTTCGGAGTGCTGGCTTTAATCGCCGGCGGCGAAAGTTCAGGCAGCGCCATTCTAAAAGACAGTTTGAATTTTTTAATTTCCCACCAGCAAAAAGATGGAGGATTTAGCTATTCAACTGATGGTAGTAGCGATGTTGACGACACGGCCGCCACCCTCATGGCCCTTTCCGGCGCCAAAAAATTGGGCGCGGCTATCACCAATCTTTCCCAATCCATCGAAACAGCAAAAACCTACATTCTTGGCAGTCAAAATAAGGATGGTGGTTTCACCTACGATCCTAACCCGGCCACGAGCTACGATACGACTTCCAACGTCTCCTCAACCTCCTGGACCCTCATGGCTCTGAATTCTCTAGGTCTGGCCAATTCGTCGCAAGCGCTTAGTGCGCAAAATTACTTGCTCGGTACCCAGCAGACGGATGGCTCTTTCCCTTACCAACCTAGTTACCCGCCCGGAGATACCTTTGACACCTCTTTCGCTATCCTGGCTCTGAACGGTTCCTTTTGGCCGATAAACATTTACAGCGGCCCGGATATTTCTCCGACCGTCTCCCCAATTCCAGAGATCTCGTCCAGTCCCGCACCGACGCCGACACCAACCGCCGCCACTACAGCCACACCAACTCCAACTTCGACGCCCATGCCGACGAATACACCTACACCAATGCCCACAGTGATGCCAACTTCAACCGCCACACCGACACCTCAACCGAAAATTAATCTGACTCCAACACCAGCCGAGAAGAGTGGTCTCAAGGAAACTCTAAGCCCAACGTCATTTCCCTCTTTGTCAGGACCAAAAGACAAAAGTTCAGACGGGGAGATCCTCGGTGCTGCGACCAACCAAAATAATGGGCAACCTCGACCTCCTGTAAAACCGTTTTTGCTATCAAAATTGTTTTTTGGAATGGGTCTTTTCTTCCTTATCGCTTTCATGATCGGGAAAATTCTTTTTTAGGAAACTGGGGATCATAGTTCAATAAACAAAGGTGGTGAAGGCACCTTCATCGATGGTGACGATCGGAGCATTTGGATCCTTTTGTTTTAAGCTATTTATCTTTTCGACTTTCCGGTTTTCGATGTCCCAGTGGCAAAGAACGCTGACAGGCAAAAGGTTAAAGCCGTGATGTACATTTTTATAATCCTGACTGTCAAACGAAAGGATATAATTCTTGGCTACAATAAAGGCGCCCATGGAACTTCCTATATAGACCTTTCCATCGATTTTCTCCCGCAATTCTTTCAGGGAAGGCACCAACGGCTCAATCAAATGTGCTTCCCCACCGGCGACAAACAACACGTCGTGGCGATCAATTTGTGAGAGTAAATCTTCCGGATCGGGTGTCACGGTAAAGATAACTTTTTTGGATGTAAACTTCGTAATCCTCTTGTAGTCTTTGGCTAACAGACTATCCCATTCATTTTTTTCTCTCGCCCAGTAGCACATTAAAATTTTTACCTCATCTTTATTTACGAGATCGGTAAATTTTTTAAAATATAGTTCGCTACTTTTAGAGGTCTTTCCTCCATGTAATACGTAAGTCGTGGCCATATCTTTTATTGTAGTAAAAGCGGAATCAATAACCAAGTAGTACGAGTTTCTTGTTTTGGTTGAATACAATTTCCTCAAATTGGTTAAAAAACCCATCCCTACCTAAAAGTGGTTTGTTTTGAGCAAAGCTAAAATCCACCTCAGACTCAAAACTGTAGTCACCAACATAAAGTTTAACCTTATGGCGGTAGGCTTTAATTTCAATACCACCGATTCCTAGAATCGAAAGCTCTTTACCTTTTTTGATATTTATATCCACGCTTTCACCCCAACCCGCCGGAAATAAATTCCTATCCGAACCTGAATCCAACAAACAATTAACTAAACCACGACTAATCTTGTGGCCATTACAAAGCCTAACTAAAATGTAAGGTCTATAAATAGCCGATCTCTCTTTAGTAATTGGATTTTCGTAGGGATCTGGAAAATAAATATAGCTCAGCCTTGGCATAGAGGCGAAAAAGGTTTATCGGCGGGATTAACAAAAGTAACCACGGCATTATCGATCCTGGATTTCCTTAACTTCAACTCAATATCTTTAACCGACGATGCGGAAAACAAAATCCCGCTCAGATCCTTTTTGAACGCCACCCACTTGTTTTGGTATTTAAATAACAGATCCAACATATCTTTATTCACATTATGATCATACCACTAAGAAACCGTCTCTAAAAGCTCAATTCCACACTCATTATCAGGGTTACTTTTTTTAAAGATCAAGATTTAATTTCTTCAACCCGACGGGTTGAATTTATTTATTCAAAAAAGCTTTAACTTCAGCAAGGATTTCCGTACTGTGTTTCGTAGGGTCAACTTTTTCGTAAACTTTCTTGACTTCACCCTCAGGATCAATTAAATATGTCTTGCGCAGAATGCCACTAAATTTCCGTCCCATAAAACTCTTTTCGCCCCAAGCGTCGTAGGCTTGAATAACTTCCTTGGATTCGTCGCTCAAAAGCGGGAAATTAAGATGATATTTTTCTTTGAATTTTTGGTGGGATTTCGGCGAATCTTTAGAAACACCTATAACCACGACTCCGAGTTCTTCTAATTGACTTAGGCCATCGCGAAAACCACAAGCCTCTTTGGTGCATCCCGGCGTGTCATCTTTAGGGTAAAAATACAAGACAACCCAACGACCGCGGTAATCGGAAAGTTTATGGAACTTGCCATCTTCATCCGGTAAATTAAATTCTTTAGCTTTCATCCTTTCATTCTAACAAAAGGTCACCAAAAGGTCGTGCTAGAATATTATTGCGTAATGAAAATAAATAGAGAATGGCATTTAAGAAATCGTATGCCCACCAGGGCCAATTTAGATCAAAAGATTCAGTGGCATACTGACCACACCCGCGTTTGCGCCTGCCGAATAATTCCAGAGAAGATCAAAGCAGAAATGGCTAAGCGCAAACCGAAGTTGGTGGTGGGCGTTCTCGTCAATAATAAAAATAAATATTTACTCGTTCGCGAGAGGGTTGAAAGCGGGAAAGAAAAATGGCTGATTCCGGGAGGAAAAGTGGAGTTTGGAGAGAGTCTTGAAGACGCGGCCAAGAGAGAAATCGCTGAAGAGACGGGAATAATTATCAGCCGACTAAAATTCCTTTGTTTCAGAGAAGCCATTTTTTCGGATTACAATTATCATACGATTATCTTCTTTTATAGAGCAACCACCAATCAGTCGAAGTTAAGGGCTGATATTGAAGGTAAGGTGTCGATGGCCGGCTGGTTTACGAAAAACGAGGCCCTAAAACTCCCTCTCGTTGAAAGCGCCGAGTGGATATTTAAGTCCCAGATTTAACTGGTCCCTATTTCGGTTTACTCAAAATCCTTAACCACTTTCGCCTGAACAAGAGCTCGATAGTGATTTGGTCTAAACCGTTTTAGATACTCAACCACCTTTCCCCGGACGGGAGCGGAGGTAAGTTTCTGCTCTTTGGCAAAGACAATTATTTTTCCAACCGCTTTTTCGATTTCGGATTTTTCACGCACCATTAATTCAATCTCGCCGATGTGGTAAGTAAAATCTTGAAAATCAACGGAATCAAGATCAATGATAAATGGCTCCCTCCTGTATTTTATCCGGGTGGTTTTATAAGAACAAAAGGGGAAAAGTCCGGCTTTTGCCAAATCATCCGCAAAACTTCCACCCGAGGGCAGATCTAGAGCTTCACTTATTTTCGGCTCATCCGTGAGCTCATCATATTGATCGGCCAATCGTTCTAAACCCACATACAAAGAGGTTTTTAGTTCAAACTGGCCTTCGCGGCAGCGAAGCCATTTGTCGTTAGTGGTTAAGGAAAAATCTTGAGTGTCATAATAAATGTCCGTGAAAACCCGTTCGCCGAGAAATTCGGCGTTTTTAATAAGCCGTTCTTTATCTTGCTCATTGAGGAGAAATTTCTTTTCGACTTCGATCATATGAGATTGATCTAAAACCACCAACCGCGCTATTTAATGAACTTGGTAGCCACAGTACCGGCCTCTCGGTGGTGGGTGTCTTTAGCTCGACCTTGATAAAATAACACTGGCCGTCATGGCCATTTCGGCATTTCTTGTTTCATGAATTTTTTTCAAATATTCGGAGAGTTTGTATTTCCCAATGTTTCCGGGTAAATTTGAATACAAATCGATGGTTCGCTTACAAAATTTATCAGCCATATTTTTATTTCCCGAGATAAGAAACTCGGTAATTCTAGAAAGATCCGCCGATAATTTTTGGTAATCGTTCATAAACCAAACTTTTGTTTAACGATATTATTAAATATTTCTCTTAATTTTGAATCTTCAATGACGTGTGTTTTATTAACCAACGGCTTGATATTCGTCATCGCGCTGTAGTTTATTTGATTTGTCTTTAAGTCCAAGCCCCCACCCCAGAGATTAGCTTGTTGACATCCTGCATTTAGCATTAGACGCTCACCATCCGCGTGCCACTCGCCACCAACAGCCATCGCCCCCGTCTCAACATCAACAACTATTTTAATGTATTCCCCAAAATAATCCTCCGCCGCTGATTTTAAATCTTCTTTAGAAACTTTTTCACCGACTAAAATTACCATCAATCAATTATAACTCAAAAATATTATCACTTTTATTTAATATCAAAAGTTCGTATTAAAAGTAGTTAAAAGAGTTAAAAGGAGACTCCTTTACAAGGAGTCTCCTTGTTACTCTAGGTTTGTTTATTAGATTGAGTTT
>CAYHYS010000017.1:13562-14821 GCA_964360905.1 uncultured Candidatus Saccharibacteria bacterium
ACTCCTTTACAAGGAGTCTCCTTGTTACTCTAGGTTTGTTTATTAGATTGAGTTTATTATAAGAACTTTTCAAAATCGCGGCTCTATTCTACCGCCTCTTACCAAAGCCTCTTTCTTTGACTTCGACCACTTTTTTAGTTGATACTCCCTTTTCATGGCTGTCGTTCTGTCAGGATAAACTTCCTTGTAGACAAGTTTAAAAGACGGAAAATACCGCAGATATTTCGCGGACTTAACTTTATCTTTCTTGTGTTCTTCCAGGCGCCTTTTAAGATTATTGGTTTGTCCGACGTAGAGAGTATTAGAAGATGTACGCAGAATATAGACAAAATAATGTTTTTTCGTAATTTTGTATCCTCAATATCCTCAAGAGGTCGTCTTGTGGAAGCTTTAAACTCAACCTTTCTGTGGGTGTTTAAAAACAACCTACTCTTTTCGGCTCAACCACCTGATGGAGATCCTGGATCTGACTGGTCAGTTAGGCGTATGAAAGTATGTTGTTTACATTAACCGATGCAAACGACACATTAGGATACATTTTGGCGAAAATCGCGGGAGGGCTGACCGTGTCTTTCCACTTGCACTCAAAAGCGGAAATATTTAAACCGCTCTTTTCAATAACGTCAACCTCCTGCCCCGTACGCGTCCGCCAAAACAAAATCTCCGGAGGGAAAATTTCCAAGGAACCTTTTTTCATTCGTTCGCCAACAAAAAAGTTTTCGAAGATCGCTCCGCGGTCTTTTCGTTCTGCCATGGAAGAGGCAATATCCACTAGGGCGTTGCGGACGCCTGTATCAAGAAAAAATATTTTAAATCCCTTTTTAATTTCGTTGCGCGGATTATTTGAAAACGAATAAAGCCGCCTAATAATAAACGACTGCTCCAGAAGCGTCAGATAGCGACTGATAGTCGCACGGGCCACGCCCAGTCCCTGCGCTAATTCATTAATCGAGACTGTAGAACCCACCTGCAACGCCAGCATTTTAAGTAAATCTTCAAATACTTTGGAGTTGCGGATTGCCTCAAACACGAAAATATCTTTGTAGAGATAGTTTGTGGCAATATTTTTTATTGAAAACAATTTCTCTTCCGTCGTTTCCGCGGCTATTACGGCAGGATAAGATCCGAACTGCATAACACTAAAAAGGCTCGCTTCGCTAAAATCAGGAAACGCAGAAGTTATTTCATGTAAAGAAAGGGGTAGAAGAGTAAATTCGTATGCTCGTCCGGTCATTGGCTCCTTAATTTTATTGGCGAGA
>CAYHYS010000018.1:0-7212 GCA_964360905.1 uncultured Candidatus Saccharibacteria bacterium
GTGCCAACTTTGGAGAAAACTTTATTCCAATGGGCAATATTAACTTGTTAAAGGATATGTGTATTAGCCCAGAGATGCTTAAAGAAACTTCCTTTGCTCCTCTTTCAACTATTAATTTTTTAGTTGATATTGCTAATGCAGCAATTGATAAAGATTTTCCTCGTACTGCAAACATTGTCACGGAAAAAATAGGATATATTGCAGTTACGACAACTAAATTACATTTTTTATATGCTGATAGTGTTGCATTGCAGGCAAATTGGGGATTAGCAAATGTCCTTGACCACTTCCTCTCTACTCTAAATAAAACGAAATTTTATACAGAACATGAGATTGAATCGGTGCTTGAAGAAATTGATAAGAGTGTAAATACATTTATGGAAGATGATATTCGGTATCACTATACCATGAGAAATAATATCAAACCTTTGTTTGGTACGTTATCAGTTAGAGAACACGGAATAGCAGGAATTTATATTAAAGCACTTCAAAAGAATTATCCTGATAAATATCTTTCAACTGTTATAGATAGTTTGGAAGAATTTTTAACTAATATAAATCAGAGCGTAATGAAAGGTATGGATAATAGTAAGTATCTGGACGTGAAGGACATACTGGATCATATTTACATGATCGGTATGGCGTTTGTATGGCTAACCAATAGGATGAAGGGCAACCCTAGATTTCGACAAAAAATGACAAATATTCTTGAGATAAAGTTTCTTTATCCTTATATGAATGCAATTACTATGTCTTTTAAGACTGACCCAAATAGATACACAATTTTTGATGACGACTACTTAATGGCTTTTTTCTCTCTTATGGGAATAATGTTTTATGAAAATGACGGTACTATTTACCAAAAAGTTTTAGAAACATGGATTTCCAAAATAATTGAAATTGTGCAAAAGTATAAAACCATGACTGCTATAGAACATGAAGGGAATACTTTTGAAAGACATGAGATAACGAGCCTATTGGGTGACATATATCAATATCTTCGCTTGGCGGGTGTTTGGTTGAATAAATATTTACCTAAGAGCGAATTGTTGGCTACATTGATATCCGAAATCAAAACACAACCAGATATTACTAAAAGAACTTCTGCTTATGGTCAAGAAAGTCTTTATCCTAGCTACATGATGGAACAATGGATGATACAAAGACCTTATACTGCTTATAGACCTAAGTATTTTAATGATGTAGATCAAGCGCTGCTGGATAGTAAAGCAGTAGAAATCTTCGAAAAAAAGTTAGTAGGCAAAAGGAGTCACAAAAAGAGAACTACTGTTTAGAAATTATTAAAAAGTAGTACAGTAATATCAACATGATTAAATTATCGATGTCGAAATTGGAATTACTTTTTGAACGAAACTATGAAAAAAGAAATTAATGTGAGCAAAAAAATAGCGATTTTTAAAGGGCAGAAAATTCGACGGCATTGGGACGAGGAAAAGGAACTGTGGTTTTTTTCGGTGGTTGATGTAATTGCGGCGCTGACTAACAGCGTTAATGCCCGTGATTACTGGTTTAAGATGAAAATTAGGGTAAAAACGGATGAAGGGTCGGAGTTGTCGACATTTTGTCGACAGCTGAAGTTACCTGCTTCGGACGGAAAATACTATCTAACCGATGTGGCCAACACAGAGGGGATACTTAGAATAATTCAATCAATCCCCTCCCCAAACGCCGAGCCTTTTAAATTATGGCTTGCCCGCGTGGGTTATGAACGGATAGAGGAAACAGAGGATCCGGAAAAAGCTATCAATCGGGCCATGCAAACTTACCTTAAGAAAGGTTATTCGCGTGAATGGATCAATCAACGGTTAAAAAGCATTGAAATACGGAAAGAGCTGACTAACGAATGGGAGGAACGAGGGGCAAGGGAGGGATTGGAATTTGCGGTTCTCACTGACGACATTACTTTTGCCTGGGCCGGTTTAACCACCAAACAGTACAAGCGTCATAAAGGGTTAAAAATGAAAAGCTTGCGGGATAATATGACTAATCTTGAACTGGTTTTAAATATGTTAGCTGAAGTTAGCACAACCGAAATATCCCAAAAAGAAAAACCGGATACTTTTGACAAAAACAGGAAAATTGCCCGTCGAGGCGGCGGTGTGGCACGGGTTGCAAGGAAGAAAATAGAATCAGAAACCCACAAGAAAGTTATTAGCAGATCAAATTATCTGATTAAACAATTAAAAAATGAGACACTTTGATTTATTGCCATCGACACTTAGTCTGAATGAATGAAAATAAAATTAAGGAGAATAAAACGATTAGTCTTGCAATTGTTGCGGTTTATATTTAGACCGAAGACTCTTAACCTAGTTACTATCGCGCTTTTTATAGCTGACTATATTTTTTTCAGAACACTAGGCGATAACTTCGAGGAAAGGTACGATCTTCTTTCTCTAATTTTTACAGTCGGCCCGATATATTTCACCATTGGTTACACTTGGCTTCTTTTTTCTTTGCTTAAAAATGTTAAGTGGTATAAATCAGTTTCGTTGCTCTTTGGTTTATCTATCATTACGCTTTTTATCTACTTTAGATTTACTGAACCTTACGGAGATTTAAGAACTTTTGTTGATCTTATAAGTTTTGTTGTGGTTATAACGTTTTTAGCAGCTATTATTTTGGGTGTTAAACACACCACTGGATTTTTTACCCGTAATTCAAAACAAAATATCGCGCTCGCGGTGAGATTTTTAACAATCGCAGTTTTGCTTATCGGGCTAGTCTATGCGGTAAATCGAATCAATACTCTTGAGAGTAAACTTGAAAAAATAGAGACAAAGCTTGGTGGTCCTACTAAAATTGGTTGTAATGAGAAAGATTCTATCGAGAAAGTTCGTCAATCGGTTGTCAGAATTATTGGCGGTGAGTCCGAAGGGTCGGGTTTTGCCATTAAAGATGGTGGAATCATTCTAACCAACTTCCATGTTATTGAGTTTGAACCAAGCCCAAAAGTTATTTTACCGGATAATACATTTCAGACGGCGGAAATACTCATGGCGGATAAAAACGCTGATCTTGCCATTATTAAAATCAATAAAAACTTACCTGTTATTTCTTGGGGTGATCCGAAAGAACTAAGTCCCGCAGAAGAACTTTTAGCGATAGGATTTCCGCTTGGCGGACAACTAATCGGCGAGGCTTCTGTCAACAAAGGTTCACTTTCGGGCAGAAGAAGATCAAAAGATGTAGGTGTGGAATACTTGCAAACGGACACAACGCTTACATCCGGAGTATCTGGCGGGCCAATGATAAACATTTGCGGAGAAGTAGTGGCAATTAACACAGCCGGACTTTCGGGCTTAGGTTTAGGAATTTCTGCTGATTCCATCAAACAAAAATGGCTGGAAATGTCCACAGCTGATGATTCGCTAAAAGATATTAAGAAAATTACATTTGATGACACGACAAGCGCCGATTTCGCAGTGGCCACTTTCTATAACTACTTAAAAGTAAGGAAGCTGGAAAAAGCATTTGAAATTCTTTCCGACAATTTTAAGAAAGGACACGGGTTTGATTACTGGAAGCAGGGGTATCAATCTTTACTTGATACAACAGTTATTAAAATTGAAGAAGACAAAAATAAAAAAGATCGTGTGAAGATTAAGCTCTCTACCAAGGATATGGTTGATGATGAAATAGTCTATAAATATTTTGAGGGCTTCTGGGACGTTAAAAATATTGATGGAAAATGGAGACTTTGGGATCCTGAAATAAAGGAAGTAGAAAATCCAGATTTCCTTTGGTTTTACGAATAAACGCTACTTCCACCCCACACCCCTATTCCGGCCTTTTCAAATAGTAAGAAACCGGATCCAGCCTGCCTGCCGCAGGCAGGGATCCCGACCCTGTAACCACAAGCTAAAGAGCCTATCTATTGCGAATTTGGAAGTGGTAGGGCAATCTCAGATTTGATGCTAGCCAATTAGTTTACATATGCTGCGGTCGGAACCTCAAACCGAAATTGTTAGGAACTACATCAAGAATTAAACTTAATAATATTTTCTTTTTGAAGTCTTCTTAGGATGACCGCGTCGGAAACATTAAAAATTTCCGGTAGATCTTGAACAAAGGGGGCCAGTACTTCAGGAGATTCCACCGATGGAATTCTCCCGAGTCTTTTTTCTAATTCGCTAAGTAGTGCTTCCTTAGGCACTAAAATTAAACCCGCAAAAGTTTGAGCCTGTATTTCAATATACCTGTAAATTTGTCCGTCCATTCGGTCGTGAGAAGATAGGTACTCTTCAAGGTTTTTCGGGCCATATTTCTCGTACCAGTCCTTATGTAAAACTAAATGTCCTATCTCGTGAGCAATTGAAAATCTCGTCCTTTCCGGATACTTTACAAAACAATCTTCGTCAATAGTAATCTGAGTAAAATCAGAACTTATAAAAGCGTCCACTCCTATGAGCGATTTAATGCCGGGGATGACGAATAAAGCCATGCCTATCCTCCGCTCAACTATATCTTCAATAGGAACAGGTAAAGACTGGGAGGGATGGTATGTTTTTAAAAATTTATCTGCAGCAAGGGTTACATCCACGAGTCTCAAGTTTGGGCTTTGCATTATTTATTAACATCGTTGAGGAGTTTGATCAGTTGCTTAATTTTCTTTTTATCCAGTTTATCTCCTCTAGCTGTTCTATAAAAAGCCGGTAAAATTGAAACGATATTCGGACTTTTAATAATGTCTTCCGGGATTTTACCCTTAGCAGTATGGGCAAGGTCAAAGAATACAGTCCATTCCTCGCTATCGCGTGGTATCTTCAAAGCCGCGGCGTATCCTTCAAGTTTCTGTTTATCTATACTTGGGGAAAGAATATTTCTTTCGAGTCTGCTGATATTTCCCGGGTCGTAACCGTATCTTTCACAAAAAGACCGAAGGGTGTAACCAATAGAAACTCTCTTTTGTCTGAAAAATTCTCCGAAGGTTTTATCAGTAAGGACTTGACTTTTCATCATGATGTTGTAATAATAATACAACACTTTTTATTTGTCAAGGAGGTGTGGACATATCGCACAAGTTGGGAATAAAACACATGACCCACGTGGCGGAGCTAGAGATTGAGAAGGCTGTAACGGCATAATATTATGGATATTTTGTTAATTGAGGATGAAGAAAGTTTAAGAAAAGCCTTCGCGGAAGTTCTTAGATCAAAAGGGTACAAAGTGTTTGATATACCGGATGTATCAGGAAACAAACTAGAGAACGTGTTAGAAGGTCAGCATATCGACGCTATTATTTCGGGAATTATGCAACCTTATAAAGATGGGTTGACGGTACTTAAAGAGCTAAAAGCTGACGATAGATATAAAAATATTCCCTATATAATCGCGTCTAATTTGAGCGCGGAAAACGTGATCCAAGAAGCATCCCGTTTGGGAGCTCAACTGTACATAGTTAATACTCAAGAAACCATTGATAGCTGGGGAATACGTGTAGATGAATTCATGAAGAAGCTATACGACAGAAGCTTATAATTCGCCGCGCGTAGGAAAAGAAAAACAGCCCGCGGTGTTTTTGGAAATATATTTGGAAATATATATGACTCAATCTCAAGCGCTTTCTATATTAAAGACCGGCGCCAATGTTTTTTTAACCGGTGAACCCGGATCCGGTAAGACATATGCTATTAATGAGTATGTTGCCTACTTGCGCGGCCGGGGTATTGAGCCGGCCATCACAGCTTCAACCGGCATTGCCGCCACGCACGTCGGCGGGATGACCATTCACTCCTGGAGCGGCATAGGAATTAAAACAAAACTTGATAAAGATGAACTGAATAAAATCGCTTCCAGCCAATATATCGTCAAGCGTGTCCGGCCGGCCAAAGTTCTGATTATCGAGGAAGTATCCATGCTTCTTCCCGAGACGTTATCTATGATTGATGCCGTCTGTCGTAAAATTAAACAGAGTTCGGATCCGTTTGGCGGTTTGCAAGTCGTCTTTGCCGGAGATTTTTTCCAACTGCCACCGGTGGCAAAAGAAGAATCGTTAGCCCGCTTCGCCTATGATTCTCCGGCCTGGACAGAGGCAAACCCGATCGTCTGTTATCTCACCGAGCAACACCGTCAAGATGACAGCACTTTTCTGGCTCTACTCTCCGCCATTCGACGCAATGCTTTCAATAGTGATCACTTACGTCATCTCGAAAAGCGAAAAATTGAACCTCACTTAGTACCGGATAACGTGCCGAAACTCTTTTCGCGCAACGTCGACGTCGATCATATCAATGGCGAAATACTGGCTAAACTTCCAGGCAAATCCCATGTATTTACCATGTCTTGCCAAGGCCATGACGTGCTGGTGGCCGCGCTTTTGAAAGGTTGTCTTTCACCCGAGACGCTTTGTCTTAAAGTCGGCGCCGCGGTAATGTTCACGAAGAATAACCCGAAAGAAGGGTTTGTGAATGGTACGCTTGGAGTGATTGAAGGATTCAACGAAACAGAAAGTTATCCAATTGTAAAAGCGCGAAACGGAAAACGGATTGAAGTTCAACTTATGGACTGGACGGTGGAAGAAAACGGCAAGGTTCGCGCGCGGATTTCACAACTGCCGCTTCGTCTTGCTTGGGCAATCACGGTCCATAAAAGCCAAGGAATGAATTTAGACGAGGCGGCGATGGATCTTTCCGACGTCTTTGAATTTGGGCAGGGTTATGTTGCGCTCTCGCGGGTCAGGCGGCTTTCTGGCCTGTATATTTTGGGCTGGAACGAACGCGCCTTTCAGGTGCATCCGGAAATATTAGCTAAAGATGAGGCTTTTCGGCTGGATTCTAGCATGGTCGAAACAGTATTTTCTAAAATCTCTCCAGCTGAACTTCGAAAGAAGCAAAATAATTTCATCAGCGTTTGTGGAGGGAAAAGTATTCCTCCACGTCAAACGCCTAAGGAGAGAAAAAGTGGTGGCGGAATGAGTTTTGAAAAGATCAGGGAAATATATCCGAACGCCTACCGACCGTGGGATAAAGAGCAGGATAAAAAGTTGCGTGAACTCTTTGCAAAAGGCTCATCCGTTATTAATATCGGCAAAACATTAGGTAGAAAAAACGGAGCCATCAGATCACGCCTCATCAAGCTGGAACTTGTGAATAAATGATGAACCAGGATCCCTGCCGCCCAACCGCAGGCTAAAGATCCTATCAATTTCGATTTTCTAAATTACCACACCAATCCGAGGGGTTGTGCAGG
>CAYHYS010000018.1:7222-14226 GCA_964360905.1 uncultured Candidatus Saccharibacteria bacterium
TTTGAACCCGAGTTACTAGATTGAGAATCTAGTGTCCTAGACCAGGCTAGACGATGGCGGCTCATTATCTCTTAGCTCAAGCAGCATCCCTCAATTCTGGTTCATGGGATAGCGGCTTTTGCGGGCGACGCGCACTTGCAATGATAGCATATCCCCAGTAGAATCTGGTTAATGACGAAGTTAAATCTGAAAGTTTCCGTCACTTTAGCCGCTTTAAGCTTAATTGCCGTAGGCGTCCTTCTGAAGATCGGCGGGAACGACCAAACCACCTTTAAACAGCTAGAGCCGGAAACGGCCCAGTCAGGATCTATCCAAGGTGAAAATTTTGGCCTTCCTAAGGAACTTCCGGAAGATCTTGTTTTTTATCCTGATTCTACTCTTCTGAGTAGTAATAGCAGCGATAATAGCAGTCAGGTTTCCTTAACGACGGAAGGAAAAGTGGAAAAAATAAAAGATTATTACGACTCTAATCTCAACTCCAAAGAATGGAAAACTACTGGAAATGGTAAATACATAAGAAATAACGAAAAGCTAGAGATAGAATTTCTCTCTGATAAAGAGAATCAAACCGTCGTAATTATAAATTACTCTTTTGTCCCAACAAGATAGATGGCCTGCCAAGGTTGATACCGACTGTAAAATGTGTCATCAGCTAACTTTTCTCCACTTCTCTCCACCAATCTTTTAAAATAAACGCTCATTCCTCCGGCGGCAAAATCAACCTGTTTTGTCGTACCTTTCGGTAAGGTCGGATCATCCTGATAAAGAGTCGGGGGTGGTAGCGAACTGGAGAGAATTACCGGACCGTCTATCTTTACAGTACGTCCATCCTTAGTCCCGTAGAAACGAAATATCAGACTATCCTTTTCATCTTCGAAAACTGACTGAACGAGAATGTAGTTGCCGGTATCGTTCTTAAACTGTAAGTCCACCGATGGAGAAAAGACCGTCGCATCAAAACCGACCGGAGAACCTCCCTTTTCATAATAGCTAACACGATAAGAGTGTGCCGTCCTTTTTAGTATTGGCAGTCCGGAGTTTAGCGCGGCACGGAAAACTGTTGTTGAAACCTGACAAAGCCCGCCGCCGGTACCGAGGATCGTCCGACCTTCGGAAATAATATAGGCATAGTCGTATCCGGTTCTCGCCGAGATTTCTCCGGCAGCTTCATTAAAAGAAAAGTCTTTTCCGGGTGGAATGAGAATTCCGTTAAGCTTAGCAGAAGCTATCTTAATATTGTGCACCCGACCGGGAATAGAACCAGCGAAGTTGGAGACCCCTTCTCCGATTAATTCCTTGATACCATAATCGTTAGCACCAATGTCCGGGCGAACCCTATTCACGGTAATAAGGATTCTAACCGCTGAACCGGCCAAGATATTTTCAGTCATCAATATTTTTAAAGACGGTTGATCAACGGCGAAACCGTCAGCACCGCCCTCAAAAGAAATAACCTTGTCTCCGGCTGCTTGAAAACTTATCGCTTTAGAAGCAACATCAATTTCCTGTGACAATCGAGCGGAAAAGGGAGAAAAAATATCAGGAAAAACAACGATGTGTTCCGGTGTCGACTTTTTTAAGTCAAAGGCTTTTAAAAATTCATCATCGGAAATTTCCCAAGTCTTATCGCCGTAATAAAAAACAGGCTTTGATAAATAGAGACTCGTCAGTTTCGGACGTAAAATTTCAAGATCAGAAGTCGAAAGATTTGGCCTTGTCTTCGCCGCATCAATAACTACTTTCCAATTAAGAGAATTTACGGAGCTTAAAATACTGTCAGATAAATCCTTCGCGGAAAAGCTTAAACCTTCATTGGATGGCAACACCAAAATCTTTCCGTCTCTTACGACAAAACCAGCATCTCTCGTCGCTAACTGAGAACTAAGACGGGTGAGGAATGCATTAAACTTAGTCCCGTCTATTGAATAGTTCGGAAGGACCGTAACTCCCGAAAATATTGCCTTATATTCAGTTATTAAGTCGGATAATAAATTACGGCTGCGGGCGACGAGATATAAATCTTTAGCACTTAGAGTAGCCTCAAGATCAATCCCCAATTCAGTCAGGGTCGTCAGCACTTCTGAGTTGCCAACTTTGATCTCTAAAGGTTTCCCGGAAAAGACCGCGAATTCCTTTACAATTATTTCATAAGCCTGCTCGTAAGTCCTGCCGGACATCCCAAGACTAGTACCTGACTTTGCTAAAGATACACCGGGAATTATTTTATTTGAAAAATAAAGATGATAGAAAAAAAATTCCAGGGAAAAAAGAAAGAACATAATTAGTAAAAGTTTTTCCAAGATCGGAAATAATTTTTTAAGATGGATTTTAACGGTCTGGTATACCTTCTGACCGTTGGTGGGCATTGTCACGTGATTTACTCCTCGCACTAATCATAAAACGGCGCAGATCACTTTCTAAGTCGGTGAATTGATCAGCCGCCTCGACAAGCCTTGCGGAAGCGGTTTTACCGAATGACATGACCTCAACACGACAGCCTTTATTATTTTTCAAATACTCAACCAAGGGTATAAAGTCACCGTCTCCCGTCACTAAAACGACGGCGTCAACTTTTTCGGAGAGAATTACGGCATCAACGGTAATACCCACATCCCAATCCCCTTTCTTCATTCCTCCCGGAAAAATCTGGAGGTCTTTTACCCGAATCTCGAAACCTTGCTTTTCGAGAGCGTCAAAAAAGTTCTTTTCCTGTTCGAGATCCGCCTTTATGACGTAAGCGAAAGCCCGAACTAGAGGCCTTCCCGCTTGCGCTGTCAGGAGAATTTGTCCAAAATTAACAAACCCTCCGTAAAGGTTTTTGGCGCTATAGTACATATTTTGCACATCGACGAAGACGGCGACCCTTTGATCTTTATATTTGACCACAAGGTAATTCTATTACAAAGGGTAATGAGGCACAACAAAATCAGTTTTGAGTAGGACGAAATTCTCTCGCAAAAAAATGAATGAGTAAATTGGCGAAGGCAGGTAGAAGAAAAATAACGAACCAAGAAAGTCCCATTTTAAATACAAAATAGGAAGCTAATAAAGCCAGAACCCGGCCAAGACAAAGAAACACTTCACGAAAAACAATGTATTCGTATTCAAACCCCGGCGTGGCATTTTGATAAACAAGGTAATCGAAAGGTAACTTCTGACTCAACCGCACCACACCGTGCAGCGAATCAATAAATAAAACCCCGCTCACGGTTGAAACAAGAGCCCGAAAAGGAAACAGCAGAAGGCTTAATAAGGTTCCTACTTTATAAAATGACAAAACTTTTCCTCTGTCGAGAAAATAGCCGATTAAGACTAAAGAGATAGTCGTAAAAAAAAGCATCAGAGATGTTACAGATCCGACTTTCTCGTAAGACATTAAAATTAAAAACATCAGAATCGGCCAGAGAGTCGCTATAAAAAAATCATCAAAACCATGAAGGATGAAGCTGAATTTCGGAAAAGAGAAGATCTTAAAATAGCGGCCATACTCTAAAGTTCTCGGTTTTCGGTGATGGGGCATAAAAAAAAGCGGAATTGAGGAGAGGATAGCGATGGCGATCGCGAGAAGATAGAGAGAGTGAAAACCTAATAGCGTAATCACGATACCACCGACGAAAGGGGGCAAAATGTGAAAGATATGGGAAATTATATTTAAAAAACTTATTTCTCCGCCAAGTTTACCTTTTTCGCTGTCATCAATAATTAAGATATGAATGGGTAACCAGTAAAGTAAAAGGGCTGGAACATCAAAAATTGCCGCCGGAATAAGAAACCAAGGAGACTCACCGGAAAGGAGCAAAAAAATTAATAGTAGGGAGAGAAAAAAATTCGAAAGTAAAACACTCCTTCTAAAACCGAATCTGACAATAAGCCGACCGGCCGGAAAGGCCATAAAAAGGCAACCTAACCTGACTACTAAAGTGTAGAGTAAAACGGCTTCGATGCTTTTCGTCAGAGAAAAAATATAAATCGGCTGGAAGATCCCGAAAAGAGAAATAGCTAAGGAACGAAGGGCATTATTGGCGAAGAGCGCGTTAATGGAACTGATCCGTCGGTTTAAAAGTAAGTTCTCAACGTGGTGAAACATAAGCCTTGCGCAATTATATCAACTTATTTTCCGCAGTTTACAAATAAAGAAACCCTCAAATTTATCGTCTGGGAAAATCCGCACCGCTTTTTTAATTTGTGGATCGAACTTAATACCCTTGTAACTTGAGATGGCCGGTGAGAAATTTGTCAGATGAAAATCAATACCCTCTACAACCAAATGGGATTTAAACTTAGTCAACGCGAATTCAATCACCATTTCATTTTCCTCAGGAGAGAGTGTGCAAGTTGAGTAGACGAGAGCCCCGCCTATCCTTAAACAATTAACTGCCGAAAAGATAAGCGATTTTTGGAGAAAATGCATCCTCTCCACGTTTTTAACCGACCAATTAGAAAAACTCTCTTTATCCTCAACATTAATACGGCCCTCACCACTACAAGGCGCGTCTAAAAGAACTTTATCGAACGCCTCCCGGTGATCCCGCCAGTAAAATCTTCCGTCGGTTCGGATGACCTTCGTATTCTTAGCGCCTTGCCCTTCTAAAATCGCCAGGAGTTTATAAATCCTCACTTGGTTATTATCCAAAGCGGTAATTTCTCCTGAATTTTTCATCAGGGCGGCCATCTGCGTCGTCTTACTACCCGGCGCGGCAGTCATATCGAGAATAGATTCACCAAGGTTTGGATCAAGAATCAAAGGAGGCAACATCGAAGAAAGACTTTGGACATAAAAATAGCCGTCGCGGTAGGATTGAAGAGCTGTTAAATGTTTCAATTGCGAATTACCGATCAAAATAAAGGCTCCCGGAATTGACCTATATTTTTGAACGCTTAAACCTTCTTCCTTAAAAATATGTTCCAGTCTTTCTTCATCAATCTTCAAGCTATTGACACGTAGAGTCGTCGGTCTTTTTCTAAAAAAAGAGAAGAAAACCTTCTCCTGGTATACTTTAGGGATAATAGTCCTTAGGCGGTTAAGGAAATCAACCGGCAGTAGCGATAAATCCATCATTAGAGTGAGAATAACACATATATTATGAAAAAATCCGGAATTGTTGCCTTGGTGGGAAGACCAAACACAGGCAAATCAACATTACTCAATAATATCTTAGGAACAAAGGTTTCGATCACTTCACCTAAACCCCAAACAACAAGATTCCCCATTCAAGCTGTTTTAAACGAAGAACGTGGTCAAATCATCTTCACGGACACTCCGGGAATCTTCGAAAAGTCGCTAGGTCCGGTCGTCGGCCTAACAAATAAAATGGCTTATTCGGCTCTAGGTGAAGAGCTTGACCTTATCCTTTATATCGTCGATAAAACGAGACCCAAGGGAAAAGAAGAAAATAAAGTTCTCGGCATAATCAGAAAAATAGACAAACCGAAAATCCTCGTTATTAATAAGATCGATATAAAAGAACCGGATTTTTCAGCGGATTTTGAATTTCTTAAAGATGAGTTTCCGAACTTTATTGAGATTTCAGCTCTTAGAAATATTAATTTAAAGCCTTTATTGGATAAAATCTTCGATCAACTTCAGGAGAAAGACCCGATCGTTCCGATAAATTTAGAAACAATAATACTTAACATCGATAGTAAAAAATTCGTCGAAGAAATTATCCGGGAAAAGGTCTTTCTCAATACCCGGGATGAAGTCCCTTATTCCGTCGGAACACAAGTAGCGCAGTTAACGGAAAGGCCGAACGGAACACTTTACGTAAAGGCATCAATTCTCGTTTCCGATAAAAGGTATAAGGGAATGATTATTGGGAGGGGTGGCAGAAACATTAAAGAGATCGGCCAGGCGGTTAGAAAGGAACTGGAAGTTTCAACCGGAAAAAAAGTTTTTGTAGAGCTCACGGTCGAAGCTGATAAGCACTGGATCGACAGGATAATTTAAGATTCAGAATGTTACTATCTTAAATCATCTTCTCCCGGTAAATTACTGAAATCGATTGGAGGCTCCGCTGGTTCGTTCCGCTGTGATGGCTCTCTCCTAAAATCTTCTCTTTTCACGAAAGGTTTTCGATCTTGAAAACGATTGGGTCGCCCTTCGTTTGCCTGCGCCGCTCTAACCTCTTTCGTATACTCCTCCCTCAAAGCCGGATCAATAAATGTTTGGGCGCCAACCTCATCAACAAAACTGACGGTCCGCCCTACCGTTCCATCCTCAAGCATGACTTTATTGCCTCTCGGATGAACCTCGCGGGGATCACTGAGCAATTTTTTAACGACGCCGGTCGTCAACTTACCGCTGCTATAATCTCTCTTTTCGATGATATTGACTTTATCGCCTATTTTAGGAAGTCTGATATTCATAATATTTAATGATAAAAATTTCTTTCCCAAGCGTGGCTTTTAAGCTCTGTCATTAAAGAGTCGGAGAGCTTTCGCCCGTCGGACACCTTAGCATTATCTAGCGCATGGTTAACTTTTCTCATTCCGGGAATGACCACTGAAATCTCATCGTAATTTAAAATCCACCGCAGAGCCAACTCCGGAAGATTAGAGGCCTCACTTCCCATCACTTTCTTCAGCTTTTCAGCTCTTTCAATAACCTCCACCTTGCGTCCATTTTTAAAAAAATCATCACGAAAATCTCCAAAAACAGCCTCAGGAGTAATCTTTCCCGTGAGCCCACCCTCGTCTAAAGGAACGCGGGCAATCAGACCGATATTGTTTTTCTCCGCATACGGCAAGAGTTCTTTTTCCGGCTCTTGGTGATAAATATTGAAAATAAATTGAACGGTATCTATAAGACCTGTTTCGAGTGTTTTTAAAACGTTCGTCGGCTGATAATCATTGATCGAAATTCCCCAGTGCTTAACTTTTCCTTGAGCGGTTAAATCCTTTATCGCTTCTTTCCAGTAATCGGTGGTAGCGAAAGAATCCTGCCAAACGTGGAATTGCATTAAATCAATCGAATCGACTTGCAGGTTATATAAAGAAAGTTGGAC
>CAYHYS010000019.1:0-13006 GCA_964360905.1 uncultured Candidatus Saccharibacteria bacterium
TTGCCGGAGTTGGTCACGACCAAAGTGTCAGCGGAGTTAGAATCGGCTGTTCGCAGAGCAAAGCTCAAGTTGCTGGTATTAGCTCCACGAAGATAAGTATTGTGAGCCACAATGCCGTTACCGACGAAGTTGTGCGTGCCTTCAACTTCAATGTCAAAGACAGGTTCCTGCCCAACCTTTTCAATTGACTCAATCTTCTGCCAGGAGAGTTGGTTGTCCGGACCAAAGGTGGCAATCTCCATTCCTGGTTTGAGGAATCGGACCTTAACCCACTCGTTTTGGTAGAATTTTTTAAGCACTGAGGGTGAAGCCAGGCCATGCCTTGACATCCCGTCAATAAATGAGATAATTAAATCGTGGGCTCGACGCTGAAGCGTATCCATTCGCTGAGGTGGGTGAGATAGCCCAGAGACAGCGCCCCCCACATTTTCTTTTTCTTCTCCTAACCAGAGGACCGAGTAGAAATGTTTTTTCCCGCCGTCGATCGACCTCACCACCACGCGCGCCATTATCCCGTCTACGACTCCCTTAAACGCCCAATACTGGTTTTTTTGCCCGTCAACGGTTTCCGACTCGCGCACACTGAAACTTTCGGCTTCTTCTAAGATCGACATGACCTTCGGCAAAGCAAAAATACGGGACATAATATTGAGACGGCTTTTCTTTTCGTGAACGATATGCTCAAAACCCTCGTGGCTAAAGTTTACTTTTCCTAAATCTTTAACCTCAACTATTTTGCCTTCTAGCATTTGATGGTAGAAAGTTCGTCCCAAATCTTCAACGGTTTGGTAGGTCAAATTGTGGAGAAAGCTGGTGTCAACTTTATCAAGGCTTCTTACCAAATATGGATGCTCCGAGGTGGTTCGAATATTTTTTCCATCCTCCGTCGTTAATCTGAAGGTGGTCTTTGTTCCCATATCCATGAGTTTGTTTACTTTATTGACCACGAACCGGCCGGTTTTTTCGTCTAAGGTTAAGATTTCATCACCTTCTTGTATTTCATCAATCCGCACATCTTCCCACCCGTCGTGTTCCTGCAGAGGTCCGACCTCCGCGGAGGTCGGACCTCCAAAGAGATCTCCGTCGGGAGCCGGACCGCCTCCACTTCTTCCGCCCGTCATCTTTGCTCTTTGCTCTTTGCTCTTTGCTCTCCGCCTTCGTCGTAGGCGGGTGTCTCCGGTGACACACTGGCCAATAACATGAAGATTGGCAGAAGGAGATGTAGTACCCACGCCGACGTTACCCCCAGTATCCTGAAATATCCCTTGATTAGCTCCGGTAGCGAACCAAAGAGCCGTAGCCGCGTCGGTCAAGAGAGAAGCCCTGTTGCCGGTAAAGCCCAAGGTGGCTTTGAGAGTATCGGTGGCGTCATTGTGAACGACGACTGATCCCGGACCGACGTGGAGAGTCTTCCATCTCAAGGCTGTTGTCCCTAAATCGTAAGTGTTGTCTGTGTTTGGATTGATGTTACCGGTGGTGGTCAAAGCTCCGGCGATGTTAGCCGTACCATTCACGTCGAGTTTGAAGAGGGGATTGGTCGTGCCTATTCCCACATTTCCACTAAAGTAAGCTGAATTAGCTTGAGGTAGAGCAATAGCCGGCAGAGAACCAAAGGCCACCGAGCCAGAGACATCTAACTTGTTCAAAGGGGAAGTGGTGCCAATCCCCACATTCCCCAAGGTCCCTAAGTTATCTGTATTGGTAGTGGGAACTAAGGTCGAATTGAATCTATTCCAATATCCCTGGATGCCCGTTCCGGTGGCTGAAGACCAGGAAAGATTGCCACTACCATCATTTAGAAAGAGGGAGTTAGCGCTGCCTTGAGAGGCGGGGAAACTCGTCGTCACATTGTTTATCTTGACAATGTTACCAGTGGAATTGACTTGGAACTGACTACTGGCTCCGACTGATAACTGAGAACTGGGAGCCGTCGTCCCTATTCCCACATTGCCACTAACATAAAGCATGTTTGATTGAGGCAGAGCAACACTCGGTAGAGAGCCGATGGCGGTGGCGCCGGAGACATCCAAGGCGTTGACAGGATTGGTGGTGCCAATGCCGACGTTACCATTGACCGCCAGTCGGGCCGTGCCCGGTTGGATGTAGCCAACGCCCACGTTACCGCTTAGAGAGGTGATGGCATTGCGTAAGGTGGCGATACCGGTGGTTGCACCGACGGTGAGGCTGGTTGAGGCTCCACCAATATTCAAGGTTGTCGCGTTAGCGTTAAAGAGATTACCGCTGGTGGCGGTCGTGGTTAAGGATCCTCCATCCACCGCTAAGTTCGAGGAGAATCTTCCCGCCCCGATAATCTCTAAAACCGTGGAGGGGGAGGTTGTTCCTATCCCCACATTGCCTTGAACCAGCAAACCGTTGGCGGGGGCGACGGCTACCTGGGCGTAGCCGGAGCCGATGACAACTGCTCCCGAGACATCAAGTTTGTTGAAGGGTGAAGTGACGCCAATACCTACATTTCCACCGGCGTAGAGAGTGCCGAGTGTATTGACGAAGAAGCGGTCGGTGGCGCCTCCCGCTTGGGCGCGGATAAAGTAGTCACTCGTGGCGCCGGTCGTGTCCGATGTATTTAAGTAGGAAAGAATATAAGCGGCCGAGGCCGAGTCGATACCATTAATAGTTGAGACGTAAGCAGTTCCGCTGGTTTTTGAAAAGGTGGGGGAGAGGGCGAGGACTTTGCCGCTCGGACCGACGTTGGAAGTGGTGCTGACGACATTGCCGGTCATGGCTTCGCCGCTGGTTGGTCCCGTGAATTTAACACCTGTCCCCGAAGTCAATCCGGTCGCCGAAAGATCAAGAAGATCGCCCGTGGTTAAGGAGTTAGCAGTCAGCGTGACTAGGTTGCCAGTTACGGCGATTGTTCCCGTTGAGCTTATATTGACGCCAGTACCACTTGTCAATCCATTGGCTGTTACTGCTACGGCGTTACCCGTTGTTGTACCGGCGGTCACGTCAACAGCCGATCCGGAGGTGAGTCCCGTTCCGGAAATTTTCAACAGTGTGCCGGTGGTCGCGGAATTGGCAGTAAGGGCGGCGAGATAGCCGCCACTGGTAATGGTTCCGCTTGAGGAAAGATTGAGTCCGGTGCCGGTCGTCAGTCCGTTGAAAGTGCCGGAAATACCCGTTCCGGTAGCGATGCTGTTGCCGGTAACAGTTAAGGCGCTGCCCGTACCGGCTTGGATGAGAGCCAGAGCGGTGACGGCGTCGTTACGGTCGTAATCTTTTTGGTTAAAAGTGCCGGCGTTCGCCACTTTATTATATGTGTCTTTATAGGAATTAGCCGTTCCGCCGGCGAGAGTGGTGACGTTATTGCCGCTGCCTAGAAGAGCGTTGTAGTAGGAATTAATGGTGCCAGCGGCGCGTAAGTCGTCGGAAGTACTGGTAATTTTCGAGTAAAGAACGTTAGCCGTTTGCCCCGCGGCGGTCACGATTCCGTAGCTGATCGTGCCGGAAATTTCGGAATTGTTCAGCGTCGCCGCGCCGGAGACAGCGGCCAGAGCGTTACCGGTGATTTTATTTTTATTGAGATAGAAACTGTTGTCGACCGAAGTGACGATATTGGCCACGCCGCCGGTGGTGAGGTTTAATTCGAAGCCGGTCAGGCGGGAATTGGCCGCGCCGGTGACGAGAGTCGCACCCGTGGTCATGGTGATTTTCGTCGATTCGAGACCCGAGCCTTCGATGTCAATATAGCCGTTGCTGTTGATAGCGGTGAGGTTAACCGCTTCTTCGTAGACGCCCGGATAGACTTTGATTAAATAGCGGGAAGTCGAGGAGTTGTCCGTAATCGAGTTAATGGCGTCTTGGATTTTCGTGTAGTCGCCGCCGGATTTAGCCACAAAAATGACGTGCTGGTAGGCGAGGTGAATCGTTCCGCCAACCTCTAAAGATCCTTGGACATAAAGATCGTTGTTAGCGTTAATATCGGAAAAGTTGGGCGTGCCCCCGATGTTGGAGATGGCGTTGTAGGCGCGGGACCCCGTGCCGCCAATGGCCACCGTGTCCGTAATCGTCGCGTTTTTGCCGTAAATTCGGTGCCACTCGATTTGACTTGAGCCAATATCGTAAAGGTCGGATGAGAGAGGCATTAGATTGCCGCTCGTCGTCGTTCCTTTAACCCTTAAATTGCCGGTGACTTCGAGGTCGTCGTCGATGGAAATATCGGAAAGGGGATTGAAGATTTTTCTACCCGTCAGTTTCAGGGCGTCGGAAATTTCGACTTCGCTAAATTCACTGTTGTGAATAGCTTTTTTAATGTCGAGATCGCCGTTGAGGGAAAGTCGGTCAAGCCGGGCGTCGCCTTTCGGAGAGATAAAGAAGGCTCCTTTTTCCATGCCGAAGTAGAGGCTATCGGTGAGAATCAGGGCGCCGTGGAGAAGGGTTTTACCGAAATTCTCGATGCCTCCGATGAACATTTTCCTCGTCGAAAGGGCTAAGTTACCAAAGTTATCGAAGAGAGACGTATTTTGGATTTTTTCGGTATTGTCCGCGGTGGTGGCGTGCTTCGCTTCATCAGCTAGTTTGGCGTGGTCGGCCTCGGCCACTGGATTAAGGATCTTGTACTTCGTGGCCAGCCCCGTGACAGGGCAACCCTTAGCTCCGAAAAGTTTTTCAATAAGATTCGGCTGCTTGCATTTTTCGGATGGGAAGGTCTGACCTTCAGCGCGCAGCCCGAAGGGAAGGTCAGACCTTCCGGGAACGTATTCGAGGACATCATTAACATCAACGATGCCGTTTTCATCCGAAGGAAGGTGGAGGAAAGCCGTTAATTTCGGGTCGATGTTGTTAAGGATATTTCCTGGAATTTGTACTAGAGCTAAAGGCAGATGGGTTAAGGCGCGCGACAGCCTTTCTGAAGTAACCGGGGACATAGCCGCGAAAATACCGGTCCCGACGGCGAGAACCGTTAAAACGGCTAGCGCGAAGGCTTTTTTGGTTTTGGGAAGGAGGTTTTTGAGATTTGGAATTTGAATTTGATTAGGATTTAGGATTTGGAATTTGATGTTTCCACTCTCTTGGAGAGTGGTTTTGGCTTGCTCGAGCCGCGCCAACTTTTCTTTTACGGAAAGTTTTTCAAGAATTTTATCGTTATCGTAGCCGTCGTGTCTTAATTTTTGGATTTCGATGAGGCGGTCGATGACGGACTCGGGAAGGTGGCCTTCGGTCGGACCACCGTTAGCCGAGCGTCGGACCATGTTGGGAAGAAGGCCGATTTTGATGTAGTAGCGGATGCGGTTGTAAGGATCACCGAAGCCGAAGATAAAGCCACGCTCGCGCGCGCGTCTAATTATTTCAGGTATTGGCAGAAATGTATCACTTTTTGGCAGAATGTCCATTTAGCTCTTGGTAACTTTTATCGTCTATCCCGTAAGGTTTTATCCACTTTTTCCCGTTACGATATTTCTATGAATTAATATTAAACACCTTATAATAGCTTGTCAACAACTTTTTTGCTAAAGGTTATTTATGTCCTGTAGTAATGGATTTGATTTGTACGGTAATTCGTGGTGATTGGGGATTTGTGGTCCTGAAAGGTCTGACTCTCAACGCGGTAGCCCGCAGGACACGAAGAAGGTCACTCCTTCAGAGCAAAGTCCCACGGGTCCTAAAGGACTATCGGAAAGACTATCGCAAAGCCTGGCGGAGCCAGGGAAGGTCGGACCTTTTAAGAATCCAAGGTTATCAAAGCAAATATCCCGAATTTTCCCGCGACGAGCTATTGATTAATTACTAGGGGATGGAAAGAGAGGTTTGTCGGTCATTCGTTCTGAGTCTACGATTCAGTCTAAAAGTTAAAAAATCTTATTAATCTAAAATCCTATATCATAAAATATTGCCCATAATGTGAATTGGACTCGTTTCGACCCTTAAAAATAGGGTCTGACCCTAATAGGGTCAGACCCTCTAACTCTACATAACACGCGCGGACTGGAATTCCCGTTAGTGTCATTCTGATCTGGCTTTGCCAGAGAAGAATCCTTCGACTTCGCTCAGGACAGGTTCTAGATCCTTCGCTTCGCTCAGGATGACGGGAAGTCCAATCTCAAAATGTTTTCTCTATAGACTCTCAAGAATTTCAGGTGAGGTCTGTAGAGACTCTTAAAGGCCATCAAAAAAGCTTTTTAAGCTTCGGGTGAATGTTTGTTACTTCAAATGCTCTAGTTCCAGAGAAGTTAAAATTGATCGTTTGAGAAGATATTTAATAGTAGTAATAATATAGGATAAATAAGAAACGACGCAAGAAGAAATCCCCGCACAGACTATAAGACTATAAAAGTACCGAAGATATAATATCCGATAGTTGTTTAGTGTGTCATAATGTGACTAGGAACTTATAGTGTATGGATAAATTCGATTCTCTAAATTCGAATTTCGGTATTATTTTTTGTTTCTTGTGATCGGGGTTGAAGTTTACGTCCATTTAATCTAGATTGTAATGAATAAGGAAATGGGAAGATTGATCTTTCAGGAATTAAATTGATATGACTAAATATTCACCCAGCTCTATCGAAAAAAAGTGGTCGGAGGTTTGGAATAGGGAGCGGATCTATCAGCCGGATCTTAAAAAAGCGGCTAAGCCTTTTTATAATCTGATGATGTTTCCTTATCCTTCGGCCGAAGGGCTGCACGTTGGTAACATGTACGCTTTTGCCGGCACCGACGTTTTTGGCCGTTTTAAAAGGATGAAAGGTTTTGACGTTTTCGAGCCGATAGGGCTTGACGGCTTCGGAATCCACAGTGAAAACTACGCCATTAAGAAAGGCGAACACCCGGCCGAAATGGCGAAAAAGACCGAAAGCCATTTTTACGAGCAGTTGCGTCTGATCGGCAACGGTTTCGCTTGGGACAACAAAATCGAAACTTACGACCCCGCCTACTATAAATGGACCCAGTGGATCTTCGTTAAGCTTTTTAAGGCCGGATTGGCCTACCGGAAAAATGCCAAAGTTAACTATTGCCCCTCCTGCAAAACGGTCCTCGCCGACGAGCAAGTCGTCAAGAAAGAGCAAAGGGCAAAGAGTAAAGAGCAAGTGGTTAGAGGGTCTAGCCCTATAACCCAAGGCACCGTCGAGAGAGGGTTAGACCCACTAAAAGAAGTTGAAGTTAACATCTGCGAACGCTGTTCGACTGTGGTTGAAAAAAGAGACTTAGAACAGTGGTTTTTCCGTATCACGGCTTATGCCGACCGGCTGCTTTCGAATATCGAAAAGCTCGATTGGAGCGAAAAAGTGAAGGTGGCCCAACGTCACTGGATTGGTAAAAAGCAGGGAGCTTTCATCAATTTCTCAATTGTCAATTGTCAATTGTCAATTAAAACGGTTAGCGTCTTTACGACGCGTCCGGACACGATTTTCGGCGCCACTTTCGTTGTTCTTTCGCCTGACCATTCATTGAGTAAAGAGATAGCCTTCGAGAACAGAGAAGTGGCAATATATCTCGAAAAACATAATCATAATGCGGCTCCACAAGGTCTCACCTTTTTGAAGGGCGAAAAAACCGGCGTTTTCACTGGTCACTACGTCGCCAATCCGGTCAACAACCGCCTGCTGCCAATTTGGATCTCCGATTATGTTCTTTTAGAGTACGGGACCGGTGCCATTATGGGCGTTCCCGGCCACGATCTCCGCGATTTTGAGTTCGCTAAAAAATACCTTCTGCCAATTCTTCGTGTCGTTAAAGGTCCGAAAGGGGAAAAAGGCGAGATCGAAAAAAGTGCCGACGTTTGGGAAGGCGCCGGCACGATTATTAACAGTAATTTCCTCGATAATTTAAATACGAAAGAGGCCCAAAAGGCGATCATTGAGTTTCTCCAAAACGCCACTTTAGGAAGATTTGCATCGACTTATCACCTCCGTGATTGGATTATTTCCAGCCAGCGTTATTGGGGCCCTCCGATCCCGATGATTTATTGCGAAAAATGCGCGGCTCACGGCAAGAGTTGGTTTGACTCCGATGAGGCCGCCGTGATAAATTTCAAATCCCAAATCCTAAATTCTAAACAAGAACAAAATTCCCAGCCAAAGGCTGGTCAGCCTTCGGCTGAAAATGACCAAAACGGTTTAGGATTTAGTGCTTCGGATTTAGAGTTTCCGTGGGATCGTGAGATCACACGGCGATGGCTGCCCGTTAGCTCCTACATCGGCGGGGCGGAACACTCCGTTCTCCACCTTTTGTACAGCCGGTTCATTTGGAAGGCGTTGCGAGACATGGGGTATATTGATTTCTCCGCCAAAGGCGGACCAGCCTCGGGCTGGGAAGAGCCCTTCACTAAGTTTCGTGCCCATGGTCTTCTAATCAGGGATGGCGGAAAAATGAGTAAAAGTAAGGGTAATGTTATCAATCCCGATGATTACATCACTAAGTTCGGCGCCGATACATTGCGTACTTATCTGATGTTCCTCGGTCCTTTCGACCAAGGTGGCGACTTCCGCGACACCGGTATTGCCGGCATCTACCGCTTTTTAGGCCGGGTTTGGACGTTAGTCACACAGTCTTTAGAAGGATCGACTTTCAGCTCTGATTCTAATAAGGTCACTCCTTCAGAGCGGAGCCCTGGCGGAGCCAGGGAAGGTGTGACCTTAGAAGGGAAAATGCTTCTCAAGGAACTCAGCCGCGTGATTAAAAAAGTCGGCGAAGATATTGAAAACCTCCGTTTCAACACGGCGATAGCGTCTCTGATGGAGTTCTTAAACTTTTGGCAGAAGAATAAAGAAAGTGCTGATAGAGAGGTTTTAAGTTCCTATATAAAGCTTTTAGCGCCATTCGCTCCTTTTATGACCGAAGAACTCTGGCAGAAGGTCACTCCTTCAGAGCGGAGCCCTGGCGGAGCCGGGGAAGGTGTGACCTTCAAGGGCAACTTCCACTCCATCCACCTCGAATCCTGGCCCACCTACAAAGAGGAGGATTTAGTGGAAGATAGAGTTACCTTTATTATCCAAGTAAACGGAAAAGTAAGAGGTCGTCTGGAATTAAGCCCCGACGCGGCTAATAAACATGATTTAGTCGAAACCATGGGAAAAGCCCTCCCCGGCGTCTACAAATTTTTGGAGGGGAAAACAATTAAAAACGTCATCTTCGTCCCCGGAAAGTTGATCAATTTCGTTGTTTGAATTGATATAATTTACTCACGATCGTGAAAGAAATATAACAAAATGCTGACTTTGAAAGATAAACTACTCCTCTTTTTAGATCTTCTAAGTGATCAGGAGATCTTTTGCCCTCGCCGATTTATTGCCCAAAGTTTCAGCTCCTATAAATACTCCGCTGTTGACCAACGTCTTAGGGATTTAGCCAGAAAGGGGATGGTGGCTAGTTCCGGGCGTGGGAATTCCGGATTAATAAAGCTCAAGGTCCCTTTGACGGAGTTTTGGAAAAGTGAAGTTTTTGACCGGCGTCGTTTTGGGGAAGGTTGGCAATGGGATGGTTTGTGGAGAATTGTTCTTTTTGATATTGCCGAAGAACAGCGTAAAGTTAGAGACAGCATTCGTAGAAAGCTTAAAAGCCTCGGTTTCGCCATGTTTCAGAAAAGTGTTTGGATAACGCCTTTCGACGTCGCCCCGCAGATGTCTTCTTTTCTAAAGAAAATTGGTCTTAAGGGTCCGGTGGAAATATTAGAAGGGAAACGCCTTTTTGTTGAGAATGAAAAGACACTGGCGGACAAGCTTTGGGATTTAAAGACGGTTAATCAAAGTTATAAAAGGCTCGCAGAAGGGGAGCTGTTCTCTTTTGAGGACTTCCTGAAGGTTAAGCTTTCCGATCCATGTTTGCCCAAAGAACTTTTGATCCGTCCTTGGTACGCTACAGCCGCGGAAGCAAGATTGAAAAAATTTATAGGCACTGAATTGATATAATTTGCTCACGATCGTGTATGAAAAATAACAAAGAAGAAGGAAGATATAAGGAATTAAAGGAAGCGTGGGATAAAGTCGAAAAATTTTTTCGGAAAGATTATCCGGCCATTCTACTCGGAGGGCTTTTTACGGCCGCGATGGCTTTTTCAATATTGAGTTACAAGCAAAACAAGGGGAAAGAAGCTTTCTCCGTATCTAAAAGTAGCATTTTAGGGGAGAAGGCCGGATCGATTTCAGCGGTGGCGACGACCTCAGCCCGAGGCGCTGGAAGTGAGGAAGCCCCACCAATAAGCTCCGCGGCCGGTACAAAAACGGCCACTAAATCAAATTCTGTACCTTCTAAATCGAATTATCCGATAAATATCAATACGGCTACTCTTCCCGACTTGGATCTTTTGCCGGGGATTGGTCCTGTAATCGCTTCGAAAATTATTGATTATCGAAATATCCATGGGCTTTTTCGCAGGACTGACGACCTTTTAAATGTCAACGGCATCGGTGAGAAAAAACTGGCACAGCTTCAGGGTTTAGTGACGGTGGGGGAGTGAGGGCGAACTGCGCAGGTTATGAATCTAAAAAGTATCGCCGCAGTTGATTGGATTTGCGCTTTTTACCTAATCGGCGCGTTGCTTAGTTTCTTTTTCCTCCACGCTTTTCCCGGTTGGCTCTTCCTTCTAACTTTAGTAATTTTAGGAGCTCTTTCCTATAAATTTAGGAAAAACAGGCAACCTCTAAGCGCTATTTTTTTCACTTTTTTCCTGTTTTTAGGACTCTTCCGGACGGCGGAAAGTTTCACCACCAAATTTCCCACGGGGACGATGACCCTACGCGGTTACGTCAGTGAGAGTCCTGTATTTTCGCTGAAGAGCCAAAAATTTCCTCTTAAAACGGTCTACGGCACTGCCTTTGTCATGACGGATAAGTATTCCTTTCCGTTCTCATATGGTGATGTTCTTGAAGTTTCCGGAAATTTCCTAAAGCGTAAAAATATTGTTGAAGTGGGTTTCCCGAAGATACTAAAACTACCGGGCAATCAAGGAAATTTCCTTTTCGCCGCCGCTTACAATCTGCGTAATAATTTCACCTCTCTTCTGACCCGCATTCTGCCGTCCCCGGAAAATTCTCTCGCCTCCGGATTACTTTTAGGCACCGGCGGCATCACTGACAAAAATTTTATCGAAAATTTAAGAATAACCGGTACCAGTCACATTGTTTCCGTCTCCGGATTTAATGTCAGCATTGTTATAATTGGAGTGCTAACACTATTAAGTTTTGGCTCAACCAAGCTGTCTTTACTGCCATTGTTATTTATAGTATTTTTGTTTGATTTACTGGTCGGATTTACGCCCCCGGTCCTGCGGGCAACCTTCATGGGTTTAATGCTTTTTTTCGCCAAGTTTGTCGGTCGGCAACGAAACACGACAGACGCCTTACTCTTCTCCGCGGTGGTCATTATTTTTCTCGATCCACAATCCCTTGGTAGTATCAGCTTTCAGCTCAGTTTCCTGGCCACGGCTGGTATTGTTTACCTTTATCCTCTATTTTACAGTCTTCTCAACGGCATCCACGACTTTTTCCGTGAGCCTTTAGCCCTAACTCTTTCGGCCCAAGTGGCCGTTTTGCCCATCAGTATCTACAATTTTGGTACTCTTTCTCTGATCAGTCCGCTGGCCAATCTTTTAGTTGGCTGGACAATTACGCCTTTAATGGCGCTAACTTTCTTAACCGGATTTTTCGGTGGCATCTTCTATCCTCTAGGCCAGCTTTTCGGCGCGCTCTCTCTCGTCCTATTGACTTATTTCGTGAAAATTATTGAACTACTAGCAAAGATTCCCTGGGCATCTATCCAGCTGTGATGGGCGGGGATAGAGAAACTCTAAGTTCTAAGCACTAAACTCTAAACAAACTCAAAATCAAAAATACCGAATGTTTTAAACATTTGAGATTTGGAAATTAGATATTGTTTAGGATTTAGGTATTAGAGTTTAGGATTTTATAGTGATAGAAGTACGATATTATTTCCAATTCCTCATTAAAAAGACTTGGAAGCCCGTTATTCCTATCTTTACCGGAACTTTACTGGCCGTCTTTCTCATTGGCAGTCTTAATGTTTTTCCCGACGGAAATCTTCACCTTAAGTTTTACGACGTCGGCCAAGGGGATTCCCTTTTCATTAAGACGCCGAAAGGGAGCACGGTTCTTATCGATGGCGGTCCGGATGACCAAGTGATGAAATCTCTTTCTTGGGACTTAGGTTTTTTCAACCGCACGATTGATGTTATGATTCTAACCCATCCCCACGCCGATCACGTTACCGGCCTGACCGCCGTCTTAAAGCGTTTTAATGTCCGCCGCATTATCTTCGATTCTCCGGGGGAAAGTTTAACCTTTAAAGCCTTTATCAGCGAAGTCGAGCGGCAAAAGAAGGCTGGCGCCGAGGTTTACTCGGTTAAAAGTGGCGATCGGATCAGGTTAGGCGAGACCTCTCTCGATATTTTGTGGCCGAAGGTGACTGAATCGTCGACCTCCGCTAATCCCAATAATCTTTCGATTGTCTCGCTGCTTAAGTTTCGTGATTTTGAGGCTCTTTTGACCGGGGACCAAGAAGTGGCTGAAGCGGAAAAGATGCTGTACAGTGTTGCAGTACCTAATATCGAAGTTTTAAAAGTCGCTCACCACGGATCGAAGAACGGCTTGAGCGCGAAGATTCTCTCAGCCTTACGCCCCGAAGTTGCCATCATTTCTGTGGGAAAAAACAATAGATACGGCCATCCCAGTCCGCAAACGCTTAAGTTGATAGCCGATTTCGGTTCGAAGTTACTGCGCACCGATCTTAATGGTACGGTTGAAGTTATTACCGACGGGACTAAGGTTTGGCTCAAGAATTGAACCGGGACTGAATAGGGTCTGACCCTAAAAGGGTCAGACCCTCTAACTCTAGGATAATAAGGGTTGATCCCTCTCTTCGAGAGCCTGAGGGCTCCTCAGAGCCTCGAACGGCAGGCTCAGACTCGAATGAGAGCTTGTCGAACGGGTTGACTCTTCGACTATGCTCAGAGTCAACCCTGTCTTCGACTCTGAGGGATGATCCCTCTCTTCGAGAGCCTGAGGGCTCCTCAGAGCCTCGAACGGCAGGCTCA
>CAYHYS010000020.1:0-12765 GCA_964360905.1 uncultured Candidatus Saccharibacteria bacterium
ATCAGCGACGAGAGCTTCGGTGGAAAGGATCATCGAGGCGACGGAAACCGCGTTTTGTAAGGCGGAACGGGTAACTTTCGCCGGGTCAACAATTCCCGATTTAATCATGTCTTCGAATTTCATCGTCATCACGTTGTAACCGTGATTACCACCCTGGCTTTCAATCTCTCGAATGACCCATCCCGAGTCTATTCCGGCGTTTTCAACAATCATCCGAGTTGGCTTCTCTAAAGCTTGGTAAAGGATTTCCAGACCGAGTTTCTCTTCACCTTCTAATTTCTGCTCGAGCAGAGCTTTTCGCGCCCGAAGTAAGGCCACACCGCCGCCCGGAACGATACCTTCTTCAACGGCCGCTTTAGTGGCGTGAACCGCGTCCTCAACACGGGCTTTCTTTTCTTTAAGCTCAACTTCCGTAGCCGCGCCGACGTTAATCACGGCCACACCGCCGGCCAGTTTCGCCAGACGCTCTTCTAACTTTTCGCGGTCAAAATCGGAATCAGTTTCATCAATCTGTTTCTTAAGGATGCTAATACGGTCATCAATGGCTTCCTTAGTCCCTTTACCACCGATGATAACCGACTCATCCTTACCCGAAACAACCCGATCGGCCTGACCTAAATCTTCAACTTTGACGCTATCGAGCTTACGGCCAATTTCTTCGGAAATAACTTGACCACCGGTTAGAATGGCAATATCCTGAAGCATTTCTTTACGGCGGTCGCCGAATCCCGGCGCTTTAATTGCCAGTGTGTTAAGGACCCCTTTAATTTTATTAACAACCAGCACAGCCAAGGCTTCACCGTCAACATCATCGGCGATGATGACCAGGTTCTTGGTTTGCTTAACCAGACCCTCTAGGAGAGGGAGAATATCACTGATTGAGGAAACCTTCTGATCGGTTATTAGAATATGGGGGCTTTCGACGACGGCTTCCATCCTTTCGGCATTGGTCACAAAGTAGGCGGAAGCGTAACCTTTATCAATCATCATACCCTCTTTATACTCAACTTCCATCTTTAACCCTTTACCCTCTTCGACAGTGACGACACCGGCATCCCCGACCTTATCAAGAGCCGTCGAGATCATTTCCCCGATCTCTTTATCGGCGGCGCTGATCGTGGCTACTTGGGCTTTTTCTTCGCGGGTTTTAATCGGTGTGGCGATCTTTTTTAGCTCTTCGATAACCAATTCAAGACCTTTTTCTAAACCGTGCTTAAGAATCATGGGATTAGCACCGGCGGCGATATTTTTTAAGCCCTCGTCAACCAAAGCCTTAGCCAGAAGCGTGGCCGTCGTTGTTCCGTCTCCGGCGACGTCGTTAGTTTTGCTTGAGGCTTCTTTAACCAACTGCGCCCCCATATTTTCGAAAGGATCGGAAAGTTCAATCTCTTTCGCCACCGTCACACCGTCATGAACGACGCTCGGGGCTCCCCATTTTTTCTCTAAACCGACGTTACGACCCTTAGGCCCGAGGGTAGTTACTACCGCTTTTGCTAAAGCGTCGACTCCCATCTTCAATTTTTTTCGAGCTTCTTCTCCGTAAACAATTTGCTTGGCCATAGTAAATTATTCTCCGACGACGGCTAAAATATCATCGCTTTTAACAACTAAATATTCTTTACCCTCAATCTTAATTTCATTACCACCCCATTTTTTATAAAGAACGCGATCGCCGACCTTAACCGCCGGAATTATAAGTTTTCCCTCATCGGTCGTTTTACCCAGTCCCACGGCGATAACTTTTCCTTCTTGGGGCTTTTCTTTTGAGGTATCAGGAATAACAATACCGGAAGCGGAACGTTGCTCACGCTCCAGCGGCTCAATCAAAACATTGTCTTCGAGAGGTTGAACTTTAGAAATTTCCATATTTTTAATAAAACTTAATACTCAACAAACGGACAGAAACATGCAGAAAAAAACCTGCGGGTTTTCACCCTTCGCAATAAACTATTATAGTAAGTCAAATATTATTGTCAATGCTTTTTTGTCCGTTATCTAGTGGTTGATCCCACCCTGAAAGCCGCCGGTTAAGATTTTCTCCGTAGCGGACCAGAGTTTTACCGCGGTTGTCAGAAGGATGTTGCCAAAGATGAAAAGGACTCTCCTTAATATTTAAATTATCCGGAAAATTTTTTTTAATTAAACGGAGCTGGATTTTATAGGCAATTATTTCCAAGAGATCAAAAATAACTTTCAACGGATAAAAAATATCCCGCCGCCGGCTGAAAAAAGTAAATGAGAGGGGTTCTCCCCGACTCCTCTTTGCGCTGTCGTTTTCTTGAAACAAAGGAAAAAAATTCCTGATCCAAGAATTAGTATTTATAAATTTTTCCAGCAAGCCATCCTTATCTATAAGAGGTTTAATACGGATAATGTCATAAGCCACCACCAAATCTCGATCTTGAGGATTGACGTCTAAATACTGCTCGTCCATCCAAACATTAACACAAATAGCGTTTCGGCCACGGATGCGCTTCTGACCCTTTTTTAGACGGAGAATTTTAAGAGCTAGAAAAGCAATTAGACGGGCCAGCCAGAGTCTGTTATGTGCTGTGATAATGATGAGATCCGCGTCATCGTCTGGAGGACTGTTAAGTGATGAGAGGGCCCCAGTCACCCCAATAAACCTTACCCACGGTAAAAAAGCTAATAAACGGCTTATTTTTCTGACCTTCAGTAAAATCTTTCGGGAAGATTCTTCTCTCTCCAATCGTGTTTCTACCGTATAAGATTTATCGGGAAAAAAATAGAACCCCGCGGAAGAATCTCTAGAGAGAATCCCCTGACCGACCAAATAATCTAAACTCTCCTTAATAATTTTCCGGTCCAAGTTACCGGCGGAAGGATCACCAAAATAGTAAGAGAAAATTTCTGATTCTTTTAAAGGATAATCAAACAGTTCAACGTAAGAGAGAAGGCTGATAATTCCTAACTCTTCCCTTGTCATAAAAGAGTTTTCGCTGTAGCCTCGCCAATCGCTTCATTGACTAATTTATCGGCCAACCGATTTTTCTCGCGCGGAACGGAGACAAACGAAATAGTCTTGAAATTGCTCATCAAATTCTTAACCTTTAGGTGATAGCTTTTCAAAACGGCATCCTTGACTTTGTACTGCCCGTTTATTTGGCGGACCATGAGTTCACTATCAGAGTAACAAGTCAGTTCGCGCGCCTCACGTTTGAGGGCTGTTTCCATTCCGAGTATCAAAGCAGAATACTCGGCCACGTTGTTGGTGGCAGTATCTATAAATTTACCGCCCTTTTCGATGATGGCTCCTGAAGAATCCATTAAAACAAAACCGATACCGGCTGGCCCAGGGTTGCCACGAGAACCTCCATCAGTAAAAAGTTGTTGATTACCTCTTTCCAGAATGCTCCCTGATGGCTATAAAAACAGCCAAAAGCAAAGAAGAAAAAAGAAAAGTGGTCAGAAAAATAGAGATGGCTACGATTAAAGGCGCGAACCTCTTGTTTTCAACGAAAGGTGTTGATTCAATAGGGCTAATAGTCAAAAATTTATCACCCTTAGCGTTTAGGGAGGCGCTTATACTTCCAACCTCCTTTGTCAGGTTGTCAACGAGTGTTGTTGCTCTTTCTTTATTCCGGGTAGAAAAACTCACCGCCACCAGCTGCGGAGCGACCCTTTTAATACGAAGCGTAGAGGCAAGAGCGCTGGCTTCTTCAGGGGAAGTGCCAAAACCGCTATTCTTAGCGGCTTTTCTTACAATGTCTTTATTTTTAAAAAACCCTACCACCGTATCGGTAAAACGTTCCGAGGCTTGTTGGGAATAGTAACCATCATAGCTATAAAAACTTTCTGACGGCGATTGGATCTCACGCCTCACAAAAATTGATTGCGTTGCCTCAAAGGAAGAGGGTAAAAGCGCCGCGGAGAAACCGGCGATCAAAGAAATAGTCAGGGAAAGAAGCAAAAGAGACGGGAAGTGCTTTCTATAGAATTGTATAACTTGCCAAAATTCCACAAGAACAGCTTAAGGAAAGGGTTCACCCTTGTCAATTGACAAGCACCAGCTGACAATTGACAATTGAAGAAGCTGCCTATGTACAATCCACCACAGATCACGAAAAACCCTCAGTTGCCGGTAGCCCTTATCGCCGGAGGCGCCGGATTTATTGGCTCACATCTGAGTGAGTATCTTCTCTCACAGGGATTTAGGGTTGTTGTTGTTGACTCACTTCAAACCAGCAGTAAAGATCTTATCACTCAATTTACGGGCCATCCCCGCTTCTCTTTTATCCAATATGATCTTAATGTAGGCATACCGGCTAGAATTGAGAGTTGTGATTTTATAATCAACCTTGCCGGTGAAGAACTTCATCTCACCGATAAAGACGACTTCGAGATGGACTCTTTAATTACTAACGCGCTCGCTGCCCGCAATCTACTGGAGTTAGCTCGGAATTGTTCAGCTAAAATAGCCGTCGCCTCATCAATAAACGTTTATCAAGGCGCTATCTCAGCCACGAATCTGAAGAATTACTTCGGTCAGGCGGAAGAAGAAGAAAAATCCTTTTCCTATTCCGAATCAAAAAGATACACCGAGAGTCTGGCCTTCGAATACTTTAAGAAATATAAACTCGATGTTCGAGTGGTTCGCTTTGGGGAAGTCTACGGACCACGTATGGATCTTAAAGCAACCTCAAGCCTGGGGCGATTCATCGACAATGTGCTTAAGGGGGACAGTCTCATCGTTTACGGAGACGGTTTAGAAAAAGAATATTACTGCTATATCTCGGACGCCTTAGACGGCCTCTCTAAAGCTCTTTTTAAGCCTGGCACGATCGGGGCAATCTTGCCCATTACCGATATTAATCCCATCACCGTTTTGGAGTTAGCCTATCTTATAAAAGGTTTTGCCCTTGCCGGAACACAAGTTACTTTTAAACCAAAGTTTGAAGATTTAGAAATCCCAGAAGTGAAAGTTATTGACGGAAAAATACAGAGGACTCTCAAATGGAAACCAAGGATAACCTTGCGAGATGGAATAAAATTAACCCTCGAATCGCTCAGATTCAATAGAATCAGTCGACAAAAAGTCGAGGCGAGAGATGAAATAGCTAAGACTTTGACAGAGAATTTTATACCACCAGGTCTTTACCAACAAACGAAAAATCCGGTCAAAATTAAATTGCCGGAAATACGTCTGGATTTCTTAAGAGACTTAAATTTCAAAAAACTCTCTAAGAAAAGGGTCATCGGTACAGCTTTGCTTATTTTTTCCTCTGTAACACTTCTGATACTCTCACCTCTATTAAAGATAGGTTATCACTTAGGAATGTCTTATTGGGAATTTAGGAAAGTTGAGAGTGATATTAGAGAGATAAAAACGGATAGATTAACCGCCGATATTCAAAATGTTAGCAACCAAATAAGCCAGGCTAGAGAAACATTGGAATTAACGCCGATCCTTAAGGATTCGCAGTTGCCGAAGCTCTTAAGCTCCGTAGCTCTCGTTAGTAAAGCTGCTCTCTCCGCTTCAGTGAGTGTAAAACCACTTGTTGATATTTTCCTCCGCCTCGGGTTTAACAAGCCATCCACCCCTATCAATAACGAACTAACCGAAGCAGAACTGGCTAAACTTTCATTAGCCTTCGAAGGACTCGCCAATGCTTCGGATTTATTAGATCTATCCAGGGCGGATTTTAAAGAGTTAAATATCGGAAAACTCCCGGTCTTTATCACCAACAAAATACCATTATACGCGAAATTACTCACGGACCTTGATGAAACCCTTAACAGCTTAAATCTTATCAGCCGAATGGTACCAGGGGCCTTGGGAATTGAGGGTACTAGAAATTACCTCTTAATCTTTCAGAACTCCAACGAGCTGCGGCCGACGGGCGGATTCATTGGATCTTTAGGAAAGATAAGCCTTGAAAAAGGGCGTCTGACCCAAGTAAAAATCGTCGACGTTTACGACATTGACGGCCAAATTGACGATCGGAAAATCAAAATCACACAGCCTAAATTTCTTTCGGATAATCTTAAAACTGACTATCTTCACGTACGGGACGCTAACTACTCACCCTCATTTCCCGAAAGCGCTGAGCGTATCAAGAACCTTTATACGCAAGTTACTGACGAAACCGTTGATGGTGTCATTGCCTTAGATCTCTCGACGATTGAAGGGTTGCTAAAGATAACCGGACCGGTATTCCTACCGACTTTCAATGAAACTATTAATGAAAATAACATCTTTGAGCGAGCGCAATTCCATTCGGAAGCAGCCTACTTTCCCGGGTCAGCCCAAAAGAAAACCTTCCTTTCAATTCTCGGTCAGCAACTAATTGATAATGTTTTTTCGCTTGATAAAAAGAAATATCTCGATCTAATTAAGGAAGTAAAAAAACTTCTCGGCCAAAAGCATATTCTCGTTTATATTCCCGAAGAGCAAGCGATCGTTTCTCAGCTCAATTGGGATGGAAGAATACTAAATAGTACTAATGATTATCTAAATGTCGTTGATACCAACGTCGGGTCGAATAAATCGAATTACTTCGTTGAAAGATCTCTTGATTACCGTCTAGAGAGAAACAGTCGAGAGGGAGAGTACCTCTCGGAATTACGGATATCCTACAAGCACAACGGCACGAGTGACGCTTGGCCGGGCGGACCTTACAAAAACTTCCTCAGAGTTTTTGTGCCTAAAAAAACAGCTCTCCTTAAAGTGATCTCAAGTGAAAACGGATCAAGTGAGGAAGGCAGTGATATTACCGGAAAAACCGAGATTGGGGAGGATCTAGGCAAAACATTTTTCGCGACGACTTTCACCGTCGAAACCGGTAAAAGTACCACTCTCGTGTTTACCTATGTTTTACCAGCCGGTACTATTCCCCTGCCGGAGAACAGATATAATCTGACCGTACAGAAACAGCTCGGAACCAGAAATGACGGTTTTAAACTTAAATTTAAGCTGCCTTTCGGCGCACTCCTGAATCCAATGCCAGAAAACTTCAAATTGTTCGGGGATACGATTGAGTGGGATGGGGATTTAAGCGAGGACCGATCTTTTGATATACCGCTTAAACAATAGATCCTTGTGAAAAGAGGCGGCGAATTATATCTTCTATCGATTCCTCCTCAATATTTAAATCGGCCACGGAGAATTGGGTCAGGAGCTTTACAGCTTTTTGTGAGACTTCACCACGGGGAACTTTAAGAACTATTCGCGGCGGATCATACTCTTCTATTTCTCCGATCTGCTCTAAATCAACACGTGATGGCGCGTTTTGGAAAACGATCGAGAGCTTCTTGTGATCAGCGAACCTTTCGATAATCTCCGTCAGCTTTCCGTCGAACATGAGTTTACCCTTGTCAATAACCACCACACGTTCACACAACTCCTTAACGTCATCCATGTAGTGAGAAGTCAATATAATCGTTGATTTATATTTTTGGTTATACGTTTTAATAAAATCGCGCATCTTTTTTTGCATAACCACGTCCAGCCCAATGGTTGGCTCATCGAGAAAAAGAACTTTAGGGCTGTGGATAAGCGCCGATATCAATTCACACTTCATCCTCTGACCTAAGGAAAGCTTTCTCACCTGGACTTTAAGGATGTCTTTAACATCAAGCATTTCTACCAGTTCATCTAAATTCTTTTTATATTGATCATCCGGAACTTCATAGATCTCCTTGTTGAGGATAAAAGTTTCTAATGGCGGGAGGTCCCACCAAAGTTGGTTTTTCGCTCCCATGACCAAACTGAATTGTTTTTGCAGAACAGGCTCCCGCTTATAAGGATTGTGGCCTAAAACCGTCACCTCCCCTCCGTTTGGATAAAGCAACCCGGAAAGGACTTTAAGAGTCGTCGTTTTTCCGGCCCCATTGGGCCCAATAAAGCCGATGAGCTCCCCCTCGTCAATACTAAAGGAGATATCATCAACAGCTTTAACGTCATAATATTTCCTATTAATCAGCGACTTTATAGAACCGAGGAGTCCGGGTTCTTTTTGATGAACCTGAAAATACTTTTTAAGATGTGAGACCTCAATAACCGGCATAGGCTTAGTTATAGTACATTCAACACTGTGCATCGATGATTCGAATCATCGATGCACAGTGAAATCCAATGAGAAATTAACAACTCCTTGTCTTAGTATTTTCGGCGGCGTAATCGTAAAGTTGACCAAGGTCGAGGGAAGAGAAGAGGGTAGTTCTCCCCCATCAATCGTGAAGTCGACGAGCTCATACGTTACAGCCAAGGATCTTTTTACTTGCTCTATATTTAAACAGGCTTTCCCTCCGGAGCGATTGGCGCTGGTGGAAATTAGCGGAAAATCGATTGACTTAAACAACTCCTCTACAAAAGGATGGGCGGAAACTCTTAGGGCAACCGCCCCTTCCTTAGAAATTACACCTTCAGAAAAAGGTACTTTGGCTTTAAAAATTCCCGTCAGCGCTCCCGGCCAATACCTCTTCAAAACTCTTTCAAAGCGACTAATCTCACACAACCTCTCCGCCATTTCAAAATCTTTAACTAAAATTATCAGAGGCTTACTCTCCCTCCTACTCTTTATCTTGATTATTTTATTAACGGCTCTTTCTTCAAAAGCGTTACCACCTAAACCGTAAACTGTCTCCGTCGGGTAAACAATGACGCCGCCACTCTTCAAAATCGCAACTACTTCCCTAAGTGATTTTTCCATTATTCTGATAATAGCATCAATTCAATTTGACTTGCTTATTTTATAAGTCTTAGGTAAACTCTAAGCTCGTATGGAATTATCCGCCAAAAAAAGAGAAATTACTGGAAAAAATAACAAGATACTTCGTGACCAAGGCCTCATTCCGGCCGTTCTTTACGGTCCAAACTTTGCCTCTTCTCACATCTCTGTCAATTTAAAGGATTTCCTGCGTCTTTATAAAAAGGCCGGGGAATCAACCATCATTGACCTGAATATTGAGGGTGAAAAAGAACCTTTTAAAGTGCTTATTAAAGATAAACAGGTTGATCCCGTCAGCGACACCATCATCCACGTTGATTTCTACAAGGCAAACTTGGCGGAGAAAGTTTCCGTGGCTATCCCCATTAAAATTATCGGCGAATCTCCGGTCGTTAAATCCGCTCAAGGTATCATTCTGACCCTGCTTAATGAAATAACCGTTGAGGCCCTACCTCTCGATCTTCCCCACGAACTTATTATCGACATTTCAAGCCTTTCTGAGATTGGTCAGGTTGTCTCTGTCAAGGACTTACCGATGGATCACAGTAAGGTAAAAGTTTTGCAACACCACGGAGAAGATGTGGTCCTTAAAGTTGACTACGCTGTACAAATAGAGAAGGAGCAAGAGGTTAAGAGTGTTGAGGAAATCGAAGTTCTTAAAGAAAAGAAGGAGGGCGAAGAAGGCGGAAACACCGAAGAATCCGGATCTGATAAATCAAGGTCCAAGGAGGAACCCAAGGTAGAAAAAGAGGAAAAGAAAGAGAAAAAAGACAAGAAGTGAGGCAACATTATCCACAGACCCAACCAACAGATGATCTCAAATTATTAGGTTAGTAATATTTCTCGTTCAACCCACGAAATTCACGTAACGATTTACCGTACTTATCCTTTACGATGCTCTTTAATCGCCCATAAGCTACGTCTATTTGCGTTAATTCTTCAGGTTGAAGTTTTATCTTGTCAGCTTTTAAGTTAACAAGTATATATTCCTTGTTCGTCGAACCAACTACCACAAACCCCATAAATTTCTGATACAGAGCCCAAGCAATCGAGAGTTGGCCCAGCGTGATACCTAACTTTTTTGCGATTGGGCTAAGATTTTCTTTAACCCAACCAGAAATTACTTCTAAAACAAGAGGTTCCCAATCTGACCGACCTTTCCTTAAGTCTTCATCTTTAAGGTTTAAACTTTCAAAGACTTTTCCTGTTAGCTGTCCCCTATCTATGACTTGATAAGGAATTAGGAAGATTTCATTTTTTAAAATGTAGTCTCTCAATTCGTCGTCTATACTTCTATTTAAAAGGCTAAAACGATTTTGAATAAATTCCACTTCCCCTGTTTTGTTGTACTCTTTAAGTTCGGCAAGATTAACGTTGGAAACCCCAATGTGTTTTATTTTTCCTTGCTCTTTGAGCCGAGCAAGAGCAGACATCGTCTCGTCAAACGGGGTGTTTGGATCGGGTGAGTGAACAAAATATAAATCGATATAGTCTAAATCCAACCTTTTTAGGGATTTTTCGCATTCACGGATTACATCATCGTACTTACCACTCTTGAGCGGTTTCCTATCTTCTATGCCAATATAACCGCATTTAGTAATTAAGTAATAGCTCTCACGAGGATACCCTTTCAGCACTTCTCCAAGTAATTCTTCCACGTTACCCATTCCGTAAACTGGGGCAGTATCAATATAATATCCACCATTATCTAAAAAAGTTCGCACCAGATTTATTGCCTCTTCTTTTGCAATGGGTTTAAAAACCCCAGCTAAAGGAAACGTGCCTAGTCCTACTTTATTTTTATCCGTGTTAAACATAAACTCATTTATATTATCTACTCGTTTCCGGCCACTGGGAAATGATTAAGGGTTCATAATGATATGAGCTACTTTAAAAATAAAAACAATAAACCAAGGGTCGCACCAATTATTCCAACAAATCTTCTAAATGAGAATTCATCCTTGAACAAGAAGATAGAAAACAATGTTACCAGAGAGATGGAAGAAGCATTAACAGCGTTTATGTAACCTGGATTTGGAGCTAATTGGTAACCAAGCTGCATAAAATAGTTAAAACCCGAAGCAGAAATCCCAATTATTAACAACGTCATTAGCTGATCTATTCTTAGTCCTGCGTATTTTACCTTTTTAAAATTCATTTCCAGAATAATTAGCGCCGAAACAATTACCATTGAATAAATAAGACGGGGTAAAACGCCCACGCCTATATCTAAAAGGTATTTAGACATTAAAGCCAACATTCCCCAACAAAAGAAGGCTCCTAATGATAGGGGTAACCACATTATATTTTCTCTCCTAATAGTGTTATCTCCTTTGTTAATTGAAATCAGAGCCGAAGAAATCACGATTAATGCTATAGCAACAGCGCTTTTAACTGTTAACTCCGATTGAAAAACAAAGACTGAAACTATAGAGGTGAAAACGACGTAACTTTTCGAAATCGCTAAACTGTAACCGGGATTCGGAGCGTATTCTAAGCTGATGAGTGATAAAACGTTACCGAGATAACTAAAAAATATTGCTGTTACCAGTATTAAGATAAATTGAAAAGGTGTTATTTTCATTTCAGCTTTAGATACGTAGGCAATGAACGCGTAAGCTAAGACTGGCAAAATAAACATGGCCAAGTTATTAAGTTGTGTAGGTATTTTTAGGAGGGTGCCTTTACGGATAGCTAGGTAAAGCACTACGGAGGAGGCAAACATTAAAGCAGACGAGATGACCCAATTCATGTGATGTCTTTTTTCTTTCTATTTCTGTAGAATCCAAACGCCACTCGAACGATGGCCTTGGTTGTCTTTTTAATTTCCTGATTATTCTCAACTTCTGACTCAGTGAGCCAACTATATTTTTTGACCTCTGAGTTATCGGGAACAACTTTCTGCGAAGGATCACGGGGAACGCAAACATAATACTGCGCGTAGTGGTTATGGTCCCCGACGTTATGCACATCGGCGTAAAAGGGTAAAGCGACGCCGCGTAAAGCGCTATCCGAAATCTCAATCTCCGGATCGATGCTTAAAATCTCGACGTCCAGTCCAACCTCTTCTTTAACTTCTCTGAATAACTGCTCGTCGGGAGTCGTATCCGGATCAATATGACCGCCAACACCCAACCACATCTGATATTTAGGATTGTAAATTAATAAAACTTTATCGCCCTTAAAAATAAATCCGTTGACAGTCAAATCAGTTTTCATCCTACTTAAATTTCGGCCAGTCAGAAACAATCAATGGTTCATCGTGTTTTCGCGGTATTTCCTGCCAAGCGTTATCTGTCATTTACCCGCCAGGAAATCTCCAACTAAGGTAAAACCACGACTCTTATAGAAGTGATCAAAACTAAAAATCGCGTCGGCGTCATACTCTTTTGCCACGGCGGCAACAATGCAGTCAAATAGCGTGTTCTTCTTGCTACTTCGCGGTCCAAAAAATCCAAGAGCTTTTCTGATTAACACACCGTCAACACTCACTACCTCAACATTCTTGTTCATCAAAACCACCGCGGCTTCGTAAGCACCGGGAGGATTATTAAGAACTCTTTGAATGAAGGTAATGGCTTCAACAATGACACTTGAGGGATAAATAACCTGAGCGCCTCTTTCCGTTAAAAACCGGGATATTTCGTTTGATCTCTGGAAATGTTTATCTTTAGAGTTTATTTGAGCAATAATAGCGTCGGCATCGACAACAACCCTCAATGGATTGCTCATCACTACCTCCACAAATAATCATCCATTCTTTCGGAGGCATCGCTGGGACCTTTTATATTATACTTCCGCCCAATAGCTGCAATTTTAAGAAGTATCTCGGCGGACCCACCACGTTGTTTCTTAAGCTGCTCAATACCTTTAAGAAGAGCGTCCCTTAAAACCTCCGCCTTACTGGACTTCTTTTCTAAAGCTAGTGCGCCAACCTCTTTATTTAGATCGTCAGGAATGTAAAGATAAGTTTTTAGCATCGTTTTTAATATAACATGTTGTACAACATATTGCAAGTTCTGTACTGTACCACAGTTAAGTAGACATTTTCCTCCTGATAGTAAGTCTCCTGGTT
>CAYHYS010000021.1:0-12370 GCA_964360905.1 uncultured Candidatus Saccharibacteria bacterium
CGGACGGCGCGGCCCCGCCAGTGGCTTAAGAATCTGTCTCTCTACGCCGCCATACTTTTCGGTGGCAATTTCTTCGATCGCCATTCTTTCTACACTGTGTCGGTGGCTTTCGTAATTTTCTGCGGAATTTCTTCAGCCATTTACATCATCAATGACGTTGTTGATGCCGCTCACGATCGAGCTCATCCCTTCAAAAAAATCCGACCGATTGCCTCCGGGAAATTGAGCCGTTCTAAAGCGACGCTGACTGCGGTTCTTCTCCTCGCCGTCTTCCTCTACAGCGCTTCAAGAATAGGGGTTTACTTTCTAGGAATAGCTAGCCTCTACGTCGTTTTACAACTATCTTATTCACTGGTCCTTCGAAACATGATTATCATTGACGCTTTAACGGTCGCCGCCGGTTTCATTCTACGTGTCATCGCCGGATCCGTGGCTGTACTGACATCAATATCATCTTGGCTGATTCTTTCGACCATCGGCATCTCAATGCTTCTCGCCTTCGGTAAAAGAAGGAGCGAAAAAACACTGCTCGCCGGACAGCCGGCGCGTGAACAGGCAATAAAGGTGCCAACCCGGTTGACTCTGTCACACTACCCGGATAATTTATTGGACAGCATGATCTCGATGTCCGCCAGTTTTGTTATTATTACTTACGCTTTTTTCACCTTCCAAATATCGTCAAAACTAACTCCTAAATTCATTTTAAATATACTGCCACCGACCCTTGCCCAACCGAAATGGATGATGTTGAGTATTCCTTTCGTCATTTACGGAGTTGCTAGATATTTGTACGTTATCTATGAAAAAAAGGGTGGGGAATCACCAGAGAGAATTCTGCTTTCGGATAAACCGTTATTGATAACCGTTATTGGCTGGTTCTTTCTTGTTCTCTTAATAATCTATAACTCGGTTGATATAGCAAACTAACTTAGAATGATTGAACATCAAAAGACAGGCTAACTTTAAAGGCAGATGGCGCGGTATCTCTACCGGTGAGTTCTACACTAAGTGTTGCTTGCTGGTTAGGATTTAAGCTCAATTCTTTTAATATTTTTGAATCCATCGTAAAATAGGCATCAAAATTATCCACTAATGCTAGTCCATCATCCAGCGCGAGATTAGCAATGGAAAACGCTAAAGGACGTGTTGAATTGTTACTGACAGTCGATATATTGTGGTAAATCGTTTTCTGTTTAGCAAAGGCTAAAACGGTCGCCACAACTTTGTCAGACCCTGGATAGTGCTTAACATCAACAGCGAGGTTTCTTTGCGTTGACGCCCCTAATACAAAACCGAGAGAGGAAGTCGGCCGCTTTCCAAACTGGATAAAGTTTAACGGCCAAAAAGAAGCAAAAGACACTAATGTTAAAAATATAACGAGGACTGATAGACTAGACGAGAGTTTAAGCATTAATTTCCTCTTCGATGATAACAACAGAATGTTTCTTTCTAAAGAGGCCACGAACATCTCTTTCAAGACAGAGCAAAAAGACGAATGTACCTAAAATTAATAAAGCCCCAAAAAAAGCAAAAAGGTAAAGCGAGGAAAAGCCAAGCAATGCTTGGGTGAAAAACGAAAGAGTTACCGAAAAAGAGAGGGTTAACCAGACCACGACGTGTGTGTAGCCTTGCCACAAAGGCACCGTGAGATTCTCCAATTCTAAATTAGCCAGCCTTCCGCTCAAAAATGGGTTTAAGTTCTCTTGTGTAAATAAATACGATCGCGACAGAACTAGAAATAGGGCCGTGAATGTAAATAAGAACAAAATGATATTGGAAAATAGGTTAACCTTATAGAAATCCGAGAAGTTAGAGAAGTTAAGCCCCGAGAAGCCAATCGAGAGAGGTATCTTCCAATATAATGAAACCAAAACGGTACTCGCAAACTTCACGCCAAAAACTAATAGAGATGGTAAAATTGCAGCGTCGATTAATTTTAAAATAATTTTAGAAAACATAACTAAATCCTAATTGTTCTCTACCTAAGTGTCAAAAAAGAGTATGGCTAAATATATTATCTTTACATCTATTTTCCTGACACCTCTGATTTTCAACTTCTCGACACGGGAATTATTCGAGTTCCCGAAAATGATTGTCATTTATATTATTACTCTTATCGCCCTCTCGTATATGATGGTCTCCTGGACTTACGTGCAAAGCCGAGGGGAACGGTTTTCGATCATGAAACCACTCACGGCGCTTTTAGCCCTTAATGTCCTCTCGACGGTTTTTTCTCTAGATGTTAACACTTCAGTTTTCGGTTACTACACTCGGTTTAACGGAGGGCTAATTTCCCTTTTGTCCTATGCGATTATGGCCTATTTCTCACTAACTTATTTTCTCAAACGGGATGTGACCGAATCAGCCTTCTGGTTATCTCTAAGTTCAATGGCATCAGGAGTGTACGCCATCGCTCAACATTTAGGCATCGATAAAAATTTCTGGGTTCAAGATAGTCAGGCTAGAGCTTTCTCAACTTTAGGACAGCCTAATTGGCTAGCGGCCTATTTACTCATGACTCTTCCCATCCCGCTCTACTTCTTGCTCGTATCACTGAAACGACCGGCGAAAATATTTTATTTTCTAGCCACTCTAATCACCTTCTGCGGAATTTGGTTTACCTACAGTCTCTCGGGATTTTTAGGGCTGATTCTTTTATCCTTCCTCATTCCGGTATTTTTCGATAAAGCACTTCTCAAAAAAAATTCTAAGGTGCTCGTGATACTCACAACCGTAGCCCTCTTGATCGTGGTTACCCAACCGGGAATTTTCGCGGCTCGGGTAAAGTCTGCCTTTAAAATTATTACCGATCGGCTGAACGTCGTGGCGGCGCAGCAAGATCAGAGTCAGAACTCTTCGCAAATAGATACGTCGCTAATAAGGCTCGTCGTTTGGAAAGGAGCCGCCAAACTTTTTATATCCTCCCCAAAAACGATTTTCATCGGAACCGGCCCGGAAACATTCGCCTACGCTTTTTTACCCTTTAGACCATTGGCGCTTAACAAGACAACCGAATGGGATTTCCTCTACAACAAGGCCCACAATTACTATTTAGACCTACTCACCGGATCCGGCTTACTCGGTGTCGTCGGCTATTTTTGGTTTATCTTTACCGTTATTAAACTCTATCGAAAGGTCTCGATGAGAGAAAAATTGGCCGCGCCGCTCTTCATCGGCTGGTTAACACTTCCCGTCACTAACTTTTTCGGCTGGCCGACGGTGGCCACGTCCCAGCTCTTTTTCATCCTCCCCGCCTTTCTAGCCGTTTTGGGAAACGCTGACGAAAAATCAGCCGTTCCCCAGAGAAAAAATTTAGGAGTCAAGATTAGCGCCTTTATTTTGATCATTTTTGGGGTCAAGGCCATCTCCAATATTTTTTTCGCGGACACGGATTTTTCTAAGGCTGTGTCCTTATCTAAACAAGGATATTTTTCGCAGGCTGATTTGGAATTTAGCACGGCTATAAAGAAAAATCCGGTTGAGCCAACCTACCACAGGGAGTACGCCTTTAATCTTGTCCAAGAGGCCCTCTTAAGTACCGACGAGAGCGAACAGATTCGCCTGGCGTCTACCGCAGTTGTTCAAGCAGAAACGGCTTACCGTCTTAATCCGATTAACTCTCTCACCCTAAAATCTTTACTGCGTACTTACTATGGCCTATCTAAAATCGATCCGGTTTTTGAAAATAAGGTTGAGGAATACGCTAAAAAGGTAACAGAGCTCACTCCCAGCGAACCAAAAACTTTTTACGACGCGGCCTTGATCCTTTCTTATCTTGATAAAAATGAAGAAGCAACTCCCTACGCTGAGAAAGCTCTCTTTCTAAAACCTGGGTATACGGAAGCTAAAGATTTACTCTTGAAACTTTCGCAAATGGATAAAACTAAAAAGCCGTAAGAATTTCTTTAATTTTGTTTTTAACCTCTGGTGAAGAGATCAGCTTGTTGTGAAGAAATTTAAAGGTAGAAATATCCGGTATTTTTGTAGAGTAGATTAGATTATCACCTTCTCTCTTCAACATCCGGGTAATATCCGACGATTCCGTAAAAGTAGTGCTGCAAGAGGTGTCGCCGCTGTTGCAGAGAATTCTGGCACTATCAGTAAGGACACTACCGTCCCCAAGACTGTTTTGGGAAGTTAAGGCACGGCCGAGCAGTGATTGTTTAACAGAAACGAGGATATCACCCATGATGGTGTAGTAGCGAATCTCTTCTCGCGACGGTATTTTTCCGGTATCAGAAAGGTCCAAAATTATTGAGGAATCGGATCGCCCTTGATCTAGAAAAGAAGGAAAGAGACTAGAATCACGTCCGGAAATGATGACATTCATCTTTTTTAGGTCGGGAAGAAAAAGAGAAGCTACTATTGAGTTAAACTTAGAACTACCGGGGTTGAAATTATCCTTATTTCGATCCATGTCTACAAGCCAGCTGCCCTTATTCGGGGCCCCCACGGAAATGAAAGATCTGACTTTATTCTGACTTTTGTTTTTAGAAAGATGGTCCTTGACAACTAGATTTCCTAAACCAAAAGCAACAACATCAACCTTACCGTCCCCGCCCTCCTTGATATAATCGACGGAGAGAGCCGTCAAATTATCACTAAATTTCTGGCTAAGACTGCGTAAATCGGTAAAACTCTTATAGCCCGAAGCGTCACTGCCAAAATCAAAGTACCTTATAAATTTCGGATTAAAATTCTCGCCGGTTAAGAGAGAACTATAACCATTACTATCGAAGTCTTGAGGGAGACCACCTAAGTCGTGAACCAATATTACAGGGCGGTAGAGGAGAGTGACGTTACCGTAAAGTGTGTGCTGAACGCCCACGTTGGAGAGGTAGTTTTCGATTCTTGAGCCATCTTTAAACGAGAAAGATTTTCCAATCGGGTAAATATTTCGGCTGCCCCAAATGACGATTTCTTTCCCCATCTTACACTCAAGAATGGCTGTCAGGGTGGTTTTATCCCTCTTGAGAAGGATCGACGGAAATTTGAAAAGAAGCTCGTAGCTATAAAAACTGTTACCGATGTTCGTCTTGTAACCGGGAAAAACAGTCGGATCCGTAACCGGACTGAAGCCTTCCTTAACCTTTTCGGAAAGATCCTGGCCGATTAGCGTACTCGCTTCTCCAGGAATTATCGTCAGTTTTAAAGAAGCCCAATCGGCAGCAGTCAGCGGCCGCGTCGGCGACCAAACCATAATGGATAAGCCATTTAGAAGAACCGCATCGTAATTGTTTACGGAGACATTAAAGGCGCGGCCCGAGTTGCTATAACAATAATCGTTAAAGGTTGTATTATTCCAATAATCAATCAAACGATTAAGACCAACTGGCCCGTAAGAGGGAGGGCTTGGCCGCGTAAATAACCAAATATCTTCAGCCAACACGGAAGGAACCTGTATGAGAAAAACTAGGAGCAGGAAAGCCGTGAGAGTTTTGTATTTACAATTTTTTAGCGAAAGCCGCGGAAATCCAACCAGTCTTACCATCAGGCAGTTTTATCTGATACCAGCTACCACTCTCATCGAGAAAGATTACTTTGTCCCCCACGCCCACTTTGGCCACCTCTTCTCCATTCAGAGATGGTGTTGCCCTCACCCGCAACCAACCATTAGGATAGGCGGAGGAAGGCTGTGAGCCCGTCGGCAGAATTTGCAACAGATTCTGAGAAATAAGGGCTCTTTGAGCGAAGGCAATCATCGACTTCTTCGCCTCTTCGGTAATACCACTATCGCTTTTACGGCCCAAATAGCCAAGAGAAAGTTTTTCGGCTTTGGCCACTTCAGAACTATCTGCGACTTTAAATCCGGATGGATCAAAAACTTTCCCTTGATAGTCAAAATAGTAATCTATTCTTTTATCCTCGGTGGGAGATGGACCGGATTTTCCTAAAAAATAGGAAAAGCCACGAACCCAAGACTTCGGATCCGAGTAAAGCAAAGGATCAGAGCTGGAGAGGTCAGTGATGGTAAAGCGGGTCTCGGAAGAAAACGGAATCGTTGGCGATTCAGCCGTTCCGGGGATTAGGAAGAGCTGGAATTTTATTGATAGTTTGTAACCATCCTGAATTTTAATCTTCACCGTTCTCGCTTTATAGCCTTGCCTACTGATCTTCACGGCGTGATCACCAACGGTCGCTTTATTACTCGAAACCGGCGTCGTCCCTATAAATTCGTCATCAAACCTAACTTCTGCTCCCTCGGGATTTCCAAAAACAACCAGTGAAGGTTTATCGAAAGTTTTCTCCATCCAAATAATTTCTCCTTCACTGAAAATGTCAGAAGGGCCTAAATCCCAACTGACAACGGTTAAGACACTACTAACTAAGTTAATCTTGGTCCGCAGCGAGCTTTCCTCTGAAGAAAGGACGAAAGAGCTTACCCCTTCCTTTAGGGATTCAGAGTGAAACGGGGTTTTGCCGAGGATATTGTTGTCGAGAACGACCGTTAAGGGTTTGCCCAATGATTCAACATGTAGAGCCGCTGGTAAATCTTGCGTTGACGATTTGCGAATAAAACGGTTAAAAAGATAATAAGAAGCAAAAGATACCAGGAAAGATCCAATAATTATAAGGATTATCTTTCTCCAAGTCATTAGACTCAATTTAACACAACTTTAGAATTACTGACAATGGCACATTAAACTAAGCCCCGTAAAAAGACAGGGAAAAGGAAGTCCCGACGTGACGTCGGGACTTCTTGTAAAAAGTGCGGCTCCCTAATAATGTTGAGAGAGCATTGTATATTGTACCAAAAAATAGCCTATTTGTCAACGTTTCTCCCTCTTGAGATAATGGTCTGAACTGTATCCCATGAGAAACAAAAAGTTTTCGTTCTACATATTTATTTTCGTTATCGGCCTCCTCACCATCTTAAATCTTTCTACGGCCTATGATTTTAAATCCAACGTCCTTAAAATACAAAGAGCAAATACTTTTAAGTCGCCGCTCGCTTCAGCCGGGAAAGAATTGGTAAGTGTCACTTCCCCAAATATCCTCAAGGAATCTACTGGCGTCATCCCCGCCTTTAAAAGTCTCATCGGAAAAATATTAGGAAGCGAAAATAAAGCATCTATCAGACCTTTAAGAGCCGAGGTCTTCGGCTTTCTCCCTTTTTGGACGTTAGATAAAAGGATCCATTTCCGTTATGAACTTCTCTCAACAATCGCTTACTTCGGCGTTGACATTAACAGCCAGGGAGAATTTATAAAGGAACGGGACAATGGTAAAACGGACGGTGGCTGGGCGGGCTGGGTTAGTGATGATTTCACTGATGTTATCAATCAAGCCAAAAAATATAAAACGAAGATTCTACTGACAATTAAAGGCTTTGATAACGAAACAATTGAAAAACTACTGAATTGCGCTAAGTGCTCCCGTAATCTCGTCAACAACGCTCTTAAAGAAATCAAGAACCGGAAAGCTGACGGGGTCAACCTCGATTTCGAATATGTAGGCACTCCGGATGATGATATCATCTTCCGATTTACCCAACTCGTTAAGGATTTTGTTGACGTCTTTCACGACGAAATTCCCGGAAGCCACGTTAGTGTTTCAACTTACGCTAAGTCCGCCGCCGATAAAAAACTGCATGATATTAAAGGGCTCTCTTCGATCACCGACAGTTTCTTTATAATGGGCTACGATTTTTTCCGCGCAGTCTCGTCTTACGCCGGTCCGGTCGCCCCCCTGGGCGGGGCTGATAAATACGGCTACGATTTAAAAACCACTATTGACGACTATCTTAAGCTAACACCGGCTAACAAGATAATCCTAGGTCTGCCCTATTACGGATACGATTGGCCGGTCGAGAAAAATGAGCCGAACGCTAAAACACTCAAGGGGTCAGATGAGACAGGCTACGCGAATATGAGTTCTTACGCGAACAGCCAATATGATATTCTTAACGATGATCAAGCCCGAAGCTGGGACCGTGACGCCCAAGTTCCCTTTTATAGCTGGTTTGATAAAGACCACAAGGTTTGGCGCCAGGATTATTACGAAGATGTAAGATCCTTGGGATTAAAATACGACTTTATCAAAGAGAAAAATCTACGGGGTGTGGGGATTTGGGCTCTCGGCTATGACGGCTCTTACCCAGAGCTTTGGGATTTACTGGAAGAAAAGTTTACGAAATAAAGCTGAACTCATATACAGGTGGGCTTGACAAGTAAGATAGTTAGTATTACTATATATCATACTATGAGTATGAAAAGAATCACCATCACCTTGCCCCAATACCTCTATGATAATCTAACCCGCCGAGTTCCTGAGGGCGAAATTAGCCGTTTTGTCCGGACGGCCATGGAGAAGGAGCTTCTGGAAGAGCCCAAGGACCCTGTCAAAGAGTTTATTGAACTACGCAAAAAACTGCCCAAATTCAGACGCTCCCGCGAAATGATCCTCAAAGCAATCCGTAGGGGACGCCTGTGAAAACCTTCATCCTTGACACTTCGGTAACGATTAACTACCTCCTGACGCTTGATCCCCACGTCGTCAGAGAAATTTCTTCGGTCCTTGAAGAAGTTCGGCGAGGCAAGGCCCTTCTTCATAGCTCCTATTTACTCCCATTCGAAGCCGGCAATGCCCTCAGATACAGTTCCCTAACCACGACCCAAGGCTTGGCAACCCTCGAAAAACTGTCGGCATTACCTATAAACTACTTCGCCTTCAACACAACACAACTCACGGAGATTTTAGAAATGAGCTTTTCGCTAAAAACTACCTTCTACGACACCTCCTACCACTTTTTGGCTCTTCTTTTAGGTGGTACTTTCCTCACCGCCGACCGCGACTACTTCAAAAAAGCCCAGAAACTTGGTGGCATACAACTTCTATGAACGGCGCAACTATCCAAGCCTACAACAAACATGCGGATGTCTACCACCAAGAAACTGAAAATTTTTGGGCTAATTTTCCTACTTCCATTATCGAAACGTTTACCTCTCAGTTAATTGGCAAACAGGTGTTGGACGTGGGTAGTGGTTCAGGCCGGGATGCCTTAATTTTAAAGGGTGAAGGTCTGGAAATAACCTGTATCGACGGGTCAAAATCAATGGTGGAAAAAACTAGAAAACTAGGTTTTAAGTCCTATTTAATGGATTTTGAAGCAATGGAATTTCCTAGAGAAAGTTTCGATGGGGTGTGGGCCTACACTTCTTTGTTGCATGTCCCAAAGACGGATGCCGAGAAAGTTCTAGAAAAAATTTATCAGATTTTAAAACCGTCGGGAGTATTTTTAATCGGTATGATTGAGGGAGATTTCGAAGGTGAGGTTGAAAGGGAGGGCTGGCAAGGCGCGAAACGCTACTTTCGATACTACAGCGAGGAAGAATTAACAAGGATGGTGACAGGTGCTGGGTTCACACTTAGTTTCCAAGAAAAGTACAAACCCAGTTCTAAAACCTATCTTTCTCAAATTTACACCAAATGAATTATTACATTTGAAGGCACTCACACCTACGGGTAGGTTCTAACTACTCCAATTATTTAAATAATCGGAGTGGTCTTTAAAGCTATCTTAATAGGCCATCAACCGCCTGGGGTTCACTACCATCATTTGATAGAAATCAGCTTCGATGATCCCTTCAACTCCCAACCGCTTCATAAAATCTAGTAAAGCTTGTGAGGGGCTCGGACTTTTTATCTGACCCACGTCAGAGCTTATAATGCAATATTCCACCCCGACGGTTTTAATCTGACTCGCAATTTCCCGAATCGGAACACCATCAATCGAGTACATTGAGTAGCAAACTTCGATGAAAGCTCCCATTTCGACTAATTCCTTCTGAACGGCGACCGGCATTTCAATCAGTTGATAGATGGGGTGGGTCACGATTATTGACTTAATCCCGATCCTTTGCGCTTCAACAACTAAACAGCGTGATTCCTGCCAAGAAACGTGACCCGTAGCCAAGATAGCTCCGACCTTCTTAATCGTCCGCAATACTTCAAGTGCTTCCGTGGTCAGTCGATCACCTTCAGTTATTTTTATTCCTTTTACTTCCACAGATTTCCTGGATCGATAGTTGGTACCCGTTACCCACTCGGGTCTAATCTCATATTCGCTTTGACCCAGAAAATTTTGAGCACTAATGGTGGGAAACCAGACAACAATTGGGCCGTCAGAAAGGGAAGCGGCGGCGGTAATTGCTTCCGGATTTAGCCCGCCGACGGCCTGATTAAGGGTGATAGAACCAATCAGCCGGAATTTCTTAGGCACGCTATTTAACGATTTAATAAAAGGTGTCGTGGCGAAAAAGTGCGACTTTAGACAAACACCACCAAGTTTGGCTTTTTCCGAATCCACGAGAGTCGCGGCTGTATATTTTCTCGGTAATACTTCCGGACCGACGTGGACGTGTAAATCTAAAGCTTCTTTAATTATTTCTTTATAGACTTTTTCTTTTCTCATAAACGTCTCATTGAATTATACTAGGAAAAGCTCTCGGAGTCGGTTAAGCTTAACCGCAACCAAACTCCGAGAGCCATTTAGACTTCCGATCGCCTATCTCGTTAAGGGAATCTCAACATAGATGACTTCCCAAACATTCCACGGACCGGCGAGCCAATAGCCCGGATAGTTTTGAGGGTTTCCTGTTCCAATCTCTTGGCAGATAACGCCGAGCCAAAGAGCGATTGATCTAGAATCCTCGACCGTGAGAGCCTCATCCTTAATCAGGACGATCTCCTTCCCGGGTTTATCAGTCCGGTTCGTGTGACCGGCGGACCATTCCTCTTTTACGACCTCGTACCCGTCCGGCAGGAGTCCAACCAAGTCCTCCATCTCGACGCCGAGATCAATCTCCAAATCCTCGTAAGGAATATGACTCATTAGCTTGACCTTCCGCTCGACGGAATCATAAATCCTGACAGTCAGGTTGCCTTTCGCTAAGTCACCTGTCGAGAGGTATGGCTGACCAACTACCCACTCATTCCAGAAACTTTTCATTCTCATCTCCTTTCACGCTCATTGAATTATCTCTCGTTTCTTTTACGATCTTTTACGAGCTTAGCTCGTTTAGGGCTACAACCACGGCGCCCAGAGGCGCTCTGGCAGAAAGTAGAGACGGGGAAGATTACCATCCACTCCGTCATCTTTGTGCCGTCCCACCGCCGAAATCTTGATCGGTCGATACAAGGTTTCGATGATCTCGGCTTCCGTGAGCCGCTCCGTTAAATATTCTTCCGCCTGACCACCCATCTTCGCTGAAGCATTGAGGGCTCGGTCGAAAATAGTGTAGGTTAAGCGGTTTTTAAGATCCGGCCGAATCTTTTCCCGAAGCGGTTGGGCAGTAAGATCAAATTCCGACCAGAGATGGAATTCAGCCTGAGGCAATATTCCTGCCAACCAAAGACGCAGACTAGTAAAATAATCATTAACCGGCTCTTCGGGCAACTTATTGATCCTCGTTCCGTAAAGATTTGCGCCGAGAAAAAGCCAAGTAAATTTCTTCCCCGGCATGTTTTCCTGCCACCGTGCCAACATTCGACTAAAGAAGTCGAGAACCTCAATCTCCTTGTCATCCTCATCAATATCTGTCCCTCTTTCCTGCCAGTAGTAACGCGGACCCCACGGCGTAAAGAGCCGGACTTCATTTTCGCGCATCCGTGGTAGGACACCCTCTTCGTAACGGGCAGCACGAGCCGTTTTTTCCCGTGGGTAAAAAACGGTGTTGAACCACTTCACTCCTAAATCCTGCTCCCTCATTTTGTCTTCTCCTTTCTTCTATCTTAAGTTTTAAATGTTCCCCGGATATTCCCCGGAGCTTGGGGTGGCGGGAGGGAATCGAACCCTCAACCATTCCGCCCACAACAGAATGCTCTAACCAATTGAGCTACCGCCACCACAATCATCCCGCGACTCCGCTCGGGATTGTTATTCACTAAGCTCTCCGGCTGAGCCGGATCGCTAAGTGACTAACAAAAAAATAGCCTCCCGTTCTCTACCCACCACTAAAAAAGTGGTAAGTAAGGAACGAGAGGTAATAAAAAAAGACCTCCCGCGGTCCCATCCTTGTTTCCCCGACGTATTTCCCGTCGGGACTCTTGGGCCGCCTCCATCTGGCTAAGCCAGATGACAACGACTGTTGCATTTTACGGTTCAACCTCCGTAGAGCATTTTGGCTCTCAGCGCTCCGCCTCTGATGGACCCTGGATCGTGACTCCAGTTAAATCGCTTTATAGTATTCAATTGTAGACTTATAGTACCACGTGGTTTCGATTTGTCAAGTTTTAGTAATCGCCCATACCGCCACCCATACCGCTCATACCGCCGGGCATCGAGGGCATTCCGGACTCCTTCTTCTCAGGAAGATCAGCGACGAGAGCTTCGGTGGAAAGGATCATCGAGGCGACGGAAACCGCGTTT
>CAYHYS010000022.1:0-12295 GCA_964360905.1 uncultured Candidatus Saccharibacteria bacterium
CTCCTTGATCGAAAGCGGGAAGGTCACCGTCTGGCCACCGTTTACCCACCTAGAGGATAAAGTTTGGATGACTTATCCCTTTGGTGGTAAGAGTGCTAACTTGGGTAGTTCTGCTTTCAACAGTGAGCCTTTATCTCGATTGAGAGAATTATTGCCGCCGACTTTCCTCGTGGATCCGGCTTCAAGGGGTGTGCCGTGGGGCAAGAGAATTTTTCCTTGGCATGCCAATGAATTGATGGGGGATCTGACGGCTCCCAACCCGAAGAAGGGTGGTACACCGACGCGTCACGACTGGGTTCTAAAACGCGCCTTAGGAGCGCAGGGAAAAGGCACTGCTTTCTCTTCGTGGCTTAGTCCTGAAGAGTGGCGGGGAAGACTGCTTGAGGCGCTGATGAGCGTTAACGGACGCGGACCACACTACGTCATCCAGCCGGAAGTGAAAACACTGCGGCACAAAATGACGTGCCTTGATCAAGGCGGCGGTGGTTTGGTCGAAAAAGTGGACCTACGGGTACGCCTTTGCGTTGCCTACCTCCTCGAAGGAGATCGTGTTGAGATCATTGACGCTGACGCGACACTTGTCGATCGCCCACTCGTTCACGGCTCGTCAGACGCGATTTCACTGCCGGTCGTGGTGAGAACTGCAAAATAATTTCGTACGGTCTCGTCGCAAAAGCTCCACTCTTGGGCCCCTTCCCAAGCAGTGCACTCTTTCGCGACTGCGGCCGCTACGGCTATCTGGAGAGGAAGATTTAAAGAGGGAAGCGGAATGGGGACTAGAAATCGACCATCCGCTTCTCTCTGAAGTATACTGGAAGGTAGAACCACAAGACAAAATTCAACGGCGGGTCCGCCCTGAAGGTGAACTCGATGGCAACTGTCATTCCGGACGAAGATCCGGAATCCATGGATCCCGGCTCAAAGGCTGGGATGACATCTGTGCAAATCTGTGGAAGGAAATCTGTGGTGTTGCTGCCCATTTTTTATGTTAAAAGGTATCATCTTTGACTTTATGCGGACCTTGTATAACCCTGAAAAAGGGGAGCTCTTCGATGGAGTTTTGCCGATGCTGACTTCATTTAAAGAAAAAGGCATAAAGCAAGGATTGGTCAGTTTTGGCGGCGGAGAAAAAAGGAGACTCCTTTTTAACCTTGGTTTGACAAGTGTTTTTGACTGGTACCGGGTAGTTGAGGACAAGACGCCGGAGGTTTTTCAAGATTTTCTAAGTAAATTTAGCTTGAAACCGGAAGAAGTTTTAGTCGTCGGGGACTTAGTCAACAAGGAGGTTGCTATCGGAAAGAGGATTGGGGCTAAGACCGTTTGGATTAATCACGAATCTCCTTTTGCGAATCCACGCGAATTCATGGATATTCGTGGAGAAAATTCGTGGTATATCACTCCTGACTATACGATCGACAATATTGCGAAACTTAGCGAAATTGTGGGAAAGTTGGCTTATTGATATAATTCGCTCACGATCGTGAAGGAAATATATCAATTCGAACGTGGTAGAATTACTAAAGAATTATGATCAAAGAGCTTATTAAGAAAGAATTAAAAGGAGCTATAGAATCTACTCTAGGCCCCGAGTTTTTGGATTTTGATTTGACCCATCCTCAAAATGACACTTTCGGAGACTTTACGTTAAGTGTGGCTCTTAAGGCCTCAAAAGTCCTTAAGCAATCACCTCTGATGATTGCGGAGAAGCTTTCTAGGCAGATTCAAAGCAAAAACCGGATTTTCGAAAAAGTAGAGGTCGCCCCTCCTGGTTTCCTTAATTTGACAGTGAAAAATGAATATCTTATAGAAGAAATTAAAATGATTGCGGAAAGAGGCGATGCCTATGGGAGAGGGGACACGTTAGCCGATAAGAAATTTATGGTGGAGTTCGCCCATCCTAACACTCACAAAGAAGTTCACGTTGGTCATTTACGTAATCTTTCCCTAGGAGAATCGTTGGTTAGGCTTCAAGAAGCTTTAAGCGCCACTGTCATTCGGGCTAATTACCAAGGCGACGTCGGCTTGCATGTAGCCAAAGCGCTTTGGGGGATTATAAATAGTTCAAAGTTAAAAGATCTCCTCCAAAGGCGGATCCGCCTTGGGCGGAAAAGCGCAAAATTGGAAGACGAGCCACTTTTAGAACGCGTTAAATTTTTAGGGCAATGTTATGTTGAGGGGAATAAGGCCTACGAAGGCGAAGAGAAGGGAGAAGTCATTGAAATCAACAAGAAAATCTACGCTAACGATCCGGAAATTATGGAGATCTGGAAAAAGACGCGGGCGTGGAGTCTAGAGTATTTCGATCACATTTACGCTCTTTTAGGCAGCCGTTTCGATCGTTTCTATTTCGAATCTGAAGTCTCCCAACCAGGGACGATTATTGCCAAAGAGGCTTTAATATCAGGAATACTTACCGAGAGCGAGGGCGCGGTTATCTTTGACGGCACGCCGTATGGATTGGACAAGAGAGTTTTTCTTAACAGCCAAGGATTGCCAACTTACGAGGCAAAAGAGCTGGGGTTAGCCTCCCTCGAGTTCTCACAGTTTGGGGAAATTGATAAATGTATTCACGTCGTCGGTCCCGAACAACAGAGTTTTTTTAAAGTAACTTTTAAGGTTGAGGAGCTTCTCGATCCGAAGAAGTATACCGGCAAGCAGTACCACTTCGCTTATGGTTACGTTCAACTCAAAGAGGGGAAGATGAGTTCGCGGAAAGGTAACATTATCACCGCTCTTTCCGTTATTGAGAGAGCGAAAGAAGGGATTAAAAAACTGATAAAATCCGGCAGTCTAACAGCGGAGGAAGAGGAGAGGGTTGTCGAGGCCGTGGCCGTCGGAGCCGTTAAATACTCAATGCTTCGCGGGGAAGCGAGGAATGATATCGCCTTTGATCTTAAGGAGTCGATCGCTTTAGAGGGTAATTCCGGACCTTATCTTCAGTACACCTACGCTCGAGCGCGGAGTGTTTTACGCAAATCCGAGATTTCCAACCCTCGTCATTCCGGACGAAGATCCGGAATCCATGGATCCCAGATCTCCACCCGAGGCGGATCCGCCTTTGGAGGAAAGTCTGGGATGACAAACGGGGACCCTGACAGGGCGGAAAACGTCTGGGATTTTAGGCCCGAGGAGCTAACTCTTTTGCGTACGTTATACAAGTTTCCCGAAGTCGTTGAAACCGCCGCCTTAAACTACCAGCCACACCTTATTTGTAACTTTCTCTTTGACCTGGCCCAAAAATTCAATTCTTTTTACAACAACGTACCTATTCTTGACAAGGGTTATTCGGCTGTCATCCTAGCGAAAGCTGGGATCAGGAATATGGATTCCGGGTCTACGTCCGGAATGACGAGCAACCAATTTGCTCCGAACTTCCGTTTATCTCTGACTACCAGCACTGCTCAGGTCCTTAAAAACGGCCTTTATTTACTCGGCCTCGAAGCTCCCGAGCGGATGTAGGGAAATTCCGTTCACCTCTGTTTCGTGTTACAATTTCGCCACCTAAAAAAAGGACTGTTAATCAAAGGGAGGAGGATACTTAGGATGGTTTGCAAGACCACGCCTTGCAAACGCGAACGGCTTACCTAAAGCTTTTAAGATTGGAGGAAGGAACAGATGACAATGCAGCTGCGGCACGAACTCCAGCAGCAACCGCCGACTTTTCTTTGGCGCGCCTTCGGCTTCGTCATGAGACGGTGGTATGTTTGTCTGGTGGCGGGGATCGGCGTGATTGCTCTCGGCTATTACCTCTTTGGTTTAGTCGGAGTCCTCGTCGGATTCGTGGTTGGTTTTATCCCATTTCTCTACTTTTTAGGAGTGAGAGCTGGGTTATTGCCACTGCCACAATAGACCACAATAGCCAGTGAAATAGTCGGGGGATTCAGAAAAGCGACGTTTTCTTTTAAGAAACGCCGCTTTTTGTTTTTTTATCTTTAAGTATCTTTAAGGACTCTCCCTAAAGGAGAGTCCTTTTGGAGTTTTTTGCTTAAATTGCTTATTCAAGCGGTTCAATAAGTATATCTTTTAGTGAGGCTATATCTTCGGATTCGTCCACGAACGATCGGTAAGAATTTAAAGGATTACTCTTGGAGAAGTGGCTGATAATATCATCAGGTTTAACCCAATCGGTTCTCCTTTTCCCTAAGAATTCCGGTAAAGAAGTATAGAGATCCTGGGATTCTTTTTGGTTTTTAGCAAGTCGCAGCGGATTGTTGTGAATATAACGAGAGAGGTGAAGGAGTTGCTCTTCTGAGGTTATAAGTACGGCTTTATAAACTCCCTGAAAAAGGGGACCAATTCGTGAATTTTTCCTGTTGAAATACATGACGTATCTAGTCATCAACGATCTTGTGAACGAATCAATGACATTTGGGCCCTTTTGTTTGACTAGAAAGTGGAAATGGTTGGGCATCAATGAGTAGGACAATAAATCGAGTTGGTCATGGAAGTTATTCAGTCGTAAAAGTCTTAGGATTTTGTCTTTTTCTTCCCAGATTAATCCTTCTTCTGACAGCTTCAATAGAAGATTATTTTTATTTTTTGGGGTTAGATATTCTTTAAGATAGGCGAGAAAAACTGAATAATCCTGCCGGTCGGCAAAAATATTTCTTTTTTCGACACCTCGGTTGTAAATGTGATAGTAGCCATTCTCAATGTAAATTTTGAGGGCATTTTTAGCGGGCATTTGTAATAGTATAGATCATGTTCTGGTTTTCTTCAAGGAGAGTCCCTTAGGGAGAGACCTTAAAGAGGATCAAAATAGTCCTTCACAAAACTCTTTCCAGCTGTTATTCTTATTTCGAAATATGATTGAGCACACCGTAATTCTTATTAAACCCGACGGCGTAAAAAGAGGCCTGGTCGGCGAAATTATTTCCCGCTTCGAAAAAGTAGGCCTGAAAATCGTGGCGGCGAAGATGGTTTGGGTTGACCAAGACCTAGTCGGAAAACACTATCAAGACGACGAAGATTACCATCGCAGCGTCGGCGTTAAGACCCTTGAGAATTACCAAAAATACGGACTTGATGCTAACGAAACTCTCGGGACACTCGATCCGCTTGACATCGGCCGGATGGTCCGTAAGTGGAATATGGATTATCTTTCTTCCGGTCCCGTCGTGGCCGTTGTTCTCGAGGCCCACGATGCCGTCAGCTTGGTTCGAAAGATGATCGGTCACACCTTCCCCCAAAACGCCCAACCGGGTACGATCCGCGGAGATTTAGCTCACGAGGCGCCTCTGACCGCCAATATCCAAAAAAGATCAACCATGAATTTAATCCATGCCTCCGGTTCGGCTGAAGAAGCAAAGTTCGAGGAAGAGCTGTGGTTCCACGAAAATGAAATCCACTCCTATAAAAGGCTCGAAGAGTTACTTTCTGAAATTTAATCTTAAGTTAGACAATCAAAAGTTCACTATTTAATTCGGTGAAAGAAAACTCGGCCAGGTTAATTTTTCAGGAAATCTTCAAGGCCTCGTCACGTCAAAGTGGCTTCTCCTTGAGGAAATTGAGGAATAAAAAAACCTGCATTGTTTTCACAAACGCAGGTTTCTTTCTGTTATCGAAAATTTGAAATGTACCGCCTGCCGCAGTTTGGGCAGTAGGAACGGAAGTCCTTGATATCAAAGCTACAGTAGGGGCATTTCCGGTCGTAGCCGATTTCAAGTATTGGGAGTATTTTACGACTCGACAAGACAATTTTCTTGCCGCACTGATCGCAAAATTTCCCTTCTTTGCTCCCGTGACCTTCTGGACATTTCAAATCATCATCTTTGCCTAATTGTTTTGGTGCCATGCGAACCTCCTTTTGGGTTTTTGGTTTTTGATAAGCCGATTGCTTACCTGTTACTATTATAGGTCATAATGATTATTATGTCAATTATTTATAACAAAGTTCTTGACAATTGGCTATTTATGCCTTATATTAGGCTTATATTTTCTGTTGTAAATTTATAACAACACTATGGCCGCATCCGAGAATAATTCAAACATTTTAAAAATTGAAGATGCGGCACAAGGGGTCGTATCCGTAAATATCTGTGAAGTTATTTACGGACGAACCCTATGAATGAACTATTCGCGAGACTGGGACTAAGTGAGAAAGAAACTACGGCTTTTTTGGAGCTTATCCGCCTCGGAGCAAAACCGATCAGCGTTTGGGCCAGGCACGCCGGTGTCAACCGTTCGTCGATGTATGTGGTCCTTGAGCGGCTGGCAAAACTAGGATTAGTGACAACATTTATCCATAAAGGTGTGCGACACGTCCATGCCATTCCCGTGGCCGAACTTTCCGTGATCCTTAATGAAAAAGAGGAAGTAATTTCAAATACCCGGGCCCTCTTAAAAAAATCTCTGCCGCAGTTACAAAGCTTAGAAAAATCATACGGCATTACGCCCAAGGTCCGGTTTTATGAAGGCATTCATCGGGTGGAAATGATGTACGATGAAGTTCTTAAAGAGGATTCATTTAAGGCCTTTTTTCATCCGGGCCGGGTAAAAGCCATTATGCCGGAGTATTTTTATAAAATTCCGGAGACTCTTAGAAGGCGGGGAGGGAAGGCCCAAGAGCTTCTCGTTCGTTGCCGTGAAGCCGAGGAGTATATTAATTCTTATCGAACCGATCGGCATCGGATCGCTTTACTGCCGAAAGAAATCGCCTTTTCTTCCGATACAATCATCACCAAACAGAAAATATATCTGGTGGGGTATGGGGCGAAAGATGTTGTGGGTACGGAAATATGGAATGAAGAATTGGCCCAAACTCAGTCGGTAATTTTTGATTTGGTTTGGTCACTATACGAGAAAACGAATAAAGTTGATATAATAGGTCAACATGCACCCGTAGCTTAATCGGATAGAGCATCAGCTTGCGGAGCTGGCGGTTGGGCGTTCGAGTCGCCCCGGGTGCACCAAGTTCATGCGACGAGAATGCCGGAGTCCGGCTGGGCTGGACGAGGCGGGGTCGCGACCTTCGACGTGAGTTGAAGAGTTGTGACCGAGTCGCCCCGGGTGCACCATTTGTAAAAAACATTGACCAAGATTGGCGAGCCAAATCTTGGTCATTTTTCTTACACCATGTCCGTACAGCGATCGAGTCAAGCGTTGCGGCTTAAGTTGATGTAGAGGCCGCCGAAAGCGATTGCCGCGGGCACGAGAGCTAAGATGTAACCCATCGCGGAAACGTAAAGCGCCAAAACAATCGTGGCAAAGAGCAGAGGCAGAAAGATCCCTTTCGGTGGTGCTTTCAGCTTCAGCAGGACGAATAACGTCCCGATTCCAAACCAGATGGTTAAAGCCAAACTGGCAATCGCGGGTAGGCCCGTGCTACCGATCATCGAGAGGCCGGCGCAGAGGGCGGCTAAAGCCAGTAACCACCACGGTCCCTGGTTGATGGTGCTTTGTGTACTCATGAGTTTCTCTCCTTATAACTCAATCAACTACCTATTCGATTCCGATTGTTGGGTTGAATTTTGTCTCTGTGATAGTCTCACCTCCGATTCTAGGTTGGTTGAATTCTAACTCCGTACTAAAATTGTAGCAACTACGTGTAACTCACATAACATCCATAAATTGGACGGCGCTGATCCCACCCTGAAGGTGAACCCGACGTGGGTCTACACCTTCAGGGTGTCCCTTCGTCCAATTTTAGAATGGTTTATCTGTACTTCTGTATCAGTGAATTAATTCATGAATACAAAATTAGGGCAGTGAAATTATTGGTTTCTAAGCGTTTCTGATGGATAAAATGTCTCCGATAGCTGTTTTAGAATTGGTTATAGAATTTCTTGGTAGTTCAATGACAATGGGAAAGAGGGGATTATAAAAGAAGAGGCGGTTGGGTTTAAGACCGATGCATATTTTCACCACTTTCCAACGGGAGTCGAGGACGAGAACATCGATGGTGTTTTTCAGTCCGAAGGTATGAATACCGAATCTTGTCCGAAAAAGAAGCGATCGAGGATTGGCCGGATTTAAAAGTCCTAAAACCTGGTCCGAAAAGGAAGTAGCCTCTTTTAAATCATTGGAAATGACGGTTTTCTTAGTCAGATTTTTAAGAATCATTAATATTCGATGTGCTTTCCCTGTGTCGAATTAAAAAAACTTTCTTCACGACATTATTGTAAAGCATTGACGAATTTTTGTCAGTCATAAAGTGGTTAAAATAAATCATCAAAACCCTGTCCGACCCGCCTGCCAAAGCCGGTTCTAATATTTCACAGAGCATCTCCGAACCTTCTTATTTTAATTAGTAGCTGAAAACGCACAAAGTGGGTTGGCTAGCGGGCAGGCCAGGCAGCAAAATGATGATAGTACTAAAAACTATAAGTATATTCCAAGGCACTATAATACTCATAAGTAGAAAGTTTTTTTATATCAGAAATAAAGCTTATATAATCTGAAGCATAAAAAATTTAAGAAACCTATAACTATTGGTAAAACTAACTTTGCACGAAGAAGTGAAAATTATATCGAGTATATAATATGTTCAATATTTGCCAATAATCCTTTAATTTTCAAATATACTTTATGATGAGGAAATTACTCTAGGAGAAGCATAGACTTTTACTTCATGCTTGTCAGATGAGATACCTAGTGATAGGATTAGGAAATTATATAACCTATATATAATAGTATATTTGGAAAATTTATACGCTTAATATGCGGTAATTGTGTTGTTATAGGATTATGATGGAGGGGGTGGGATTCGCCCGCCCAAACTTGGCGGAGACGGGAGGATTTCCCGCGTCGCTTCGCTCCTGGGACTGCCGCTCACCTTACGTTCGCGTCTGGCTTCTCATCCTCCCTTACCATAAATGCTGCCAAAGGCTTCACCTTCGACAACCTTTCTGGCGGAGACGGGAGGATTCGAACCTCCGATCCCTTGCGGGATACTTGTTTTCGAGACAAGCGCCTTCAACCACTCGGCCACGTCTCCAAGTTTTTGGCGGGTTCGAGACCCTCCTATGCCAAGGCTTCGGAGGGCAGGCGGTCCCGTTACCTGTCACGTTTGACGTGATGACCCCTGTCCGCCTTTGGCGGAACTTCGGTACCCCTCCAACCAATTTACAATTAGCCGCAGTGGCCGCAGCACTGATCGGACCAACGTTTTAGATTCGGAATAACTTCTCCCGCTATTTTTTTAGCTTCCTCCCCGGACATTCCCATTTTCTCGGCGATCATGGGGCTAACCTTCTCGATCATCTGCTCTTTTGTTATTTCCGGCTCGCTAAACTCACCGTTTTTGTAACAGTATTGGCAATAATCGTTAATGTAGAAGCCTTTTTCATCAGTCCCGAAATCTTCGGGCTTGTTAAGAGGCATTCCGCAACTTTGGCAAAAAGGACCTTTTGGCATTTCCATCATATTTTAAATTCACCTCCTTAGATTCTAAAAGACACAAAAATCAGGTGGCTGTGCCACGTGGAACTTGTCCCGTAAATCTGGCTTCGCCAGACACGGGACACTGTAAAGAACTAGCCTCCCCTTCGACAAGCTCAGGATCGGACAAGTTCTTTACGTGGTGCCCCCGGGCAGAATCGAACTGCCATCAGTCGCTTAGGACGCGATTACTCTATCCATTGAGCTACGGGAGCGACTAGTTCACATTTTATCATTAATAGATTATCATTGGAATAACGGGGTGTGGCGCAGTGGCTAGCGCGCTACGTTCGGGACGTAGAGGCCGGAGGTTCAAATCCTCTCACCCCGACCAGCACTGATAGATACAATAAATAGTAAGCCAAGGAGGGTTGGCCGAGTGGTTTATGGCGCTAGTCTTGAAAACTAGTTGGGGAGAAATCCTCTCGGAGGTTCAAATCCTCCACCCTCCGCCATTCGACTCGTTTCACTCGCTCATGGCAGGCCAAGAAACGAGGCGAATGTCCTGAGCGTAGTCGAAGGGCAGTTATAGTAAGATGGGATGAGAAGCCAGACTTCGAGGGACAGATCGAGCTTCGGGTGGCTTTCAGCCAGTCTATTTTCAAAACTCTTATCACATGATAAAATTTTTCTCTGGAGTTCGAGACACACTGCACCAGTCGAGAGAGTCGCGAAGGATGTGGAACCACTAGCTTCTGCCCAAGGGTGGAAACTTGACAACGCCTTCCACACCTTCGCAAAAGGTGCATCTCTTTTCTTCCCGTGGCATAATACGGATATTGTGAAAGAGTATTTCGGTCCCCAAACCAAAGCCGCGCAAGCGAATTTCCCTTTTTCCTACCCCCATTTTCAAAAAGAGTTAATTTTTGCCATTGTCGAAATTAAAAAAGCGGCCGCTTTGGCTCACTTAGAGGTCGGTGAGATAGATAAAGCCCGTTCTAAGGCAATCGTCGAAACTTGCGAAAAAATCCTGAAAGGGGAGTATGATAATCAGTTTTCCCTAACCAGTCTTCAAGGCGGAGCCGGGACGTCTCTTAATACCAACGTAAACGAAGTCATCGCTAATTTATCGTCTACACACCCCAACGATGACGTCAACATGTCCCAATCAACAAATGACGTTAATCCTTCGGCGCTGAAAATCGCTTCGATCAGATTGACCAATAAGCTTCTTAGCACTCTCGATGGTCTGATCGCTATATTTAAAAATAAATCCTTGGAATTTAAGAAAGTTAGTAAGCTTGGCAGAACTCATCTTCAAGACGCCGTGCCGACGACTTTAGGCGCTGAGTTTTTCGCCTACGCTGATATTGTAAAAAGAGATAAGAAGCGAATTAGTGGTGTCTTGCCTTATTTTTATGATCTCAATCTAGGGGGGACGGCGATTGGCAACGGGATCAACGCCTCACCGGAGTTTACGAAAACGTTTTATATTGAGCTTAGAAAAATTACGAAATTACCCTTAAAGAAAGGGGAAAATTTAATGGCTTTAACCTCGAGCCAGTCCGACTTTTTGGCCCTCTCTGAAGTCCTTGTCATTCTTTTAACCGACCTTTCTAAAATTGCCTCCGACCTGCGTTTACTTTCCAGCGGCCCGCGAGGGGGGATTGGTGAAATCAGTCTTAGAGGGCTTCAGCACGGTTCAACGATCATGCCCGGAAAGGTTAACCCGGTTTTACCGGAAGCCGTTAACCAGCTCTACTTTCTCGTTTCCGGAAATAATCTAACGATTGAAAAGGCGACGGAAGCGGCCCAGCTTGAGCTGGGGGTGATGTTTCCGATTCTCGCCCAAAAACTTCTCGAATCTCTCACTTTGACGAACGAAGTCCTTTCGCAGTTTGGAAAACTTTGTTTATCACTGGTAACCGCCAACGAAGAGCGTTGTAGAGAGCTGCTGGAGCGTTCCACGGCCTACGCCACGCTGCTCACGCCGCGACTAGGCTACGATAAGGTTAGCAGTCTGGTGAAAGAGTCCTTGGAGGGAAGTAGGACTATCCGTGAGTTGGTTTTAGATCAAAACCTTTTGAGTTTAGAGGAATTCAACAAGATCGTCGGGGTTAAATAAGATTATATTGGCGACCATCTATACAACTCACATCATGAAATCACACTACCCGTCATCCCGCACTTGATGCGGGATCCATTCTGACTGGATTCCGTCCCGGATCCCCGTCCGGGACTAAAGGCTTTAACGGAGGCCGGAATGACAATGGCGCGGTATCAGAATGTGGGCCCTATATCTTCAGGCCCAAATTCAGGAAGCGTTTCATGAGATTTAGGATTAGGCTTTGGTCACGCCGTTTGCAAGACGTGGTCTTGCGGATGATAATTCAGTCGGCGGGAATGGCCCTGCCACCCATCATTGCCGGTTTTATCATTTCCGTTCACCGGACTTTACCGGTTTTAGTGGCTAGCGCCATTGTCTTTCTCTTTTGGCTGGTTTTCGCTTCCTTTTTCAAACCTAAAACACAGGAACTTTTCCGCGGGGTTTAAAGTTCATCAATAGTCTGATATCATTTAATTTGTGAAAATCCTCGTCCTCTGCGATATCCACGACCACATCGAAAAGCTCGAGAAAGTTATTGACGGCGTTTCCGGCAAGGTTGAAGCGGTAATTTGCTGCGGCGACTACTGTGCCCCTTTCAGTGCCGGCCTCCTGTCTATCCTTAATCTGCCAACTTACGCCTGTTTGGGCAATAACGACGAAGATCATATCGGGCTTCTTAAAAAAGGGGGTCCAACATTTTCCTGGACGAATCTTTCGCAGGAGTTAGGTGAAATCGAATTGGACAAAAGAAAAATCGCTTTTTGCCACTATCCGAAATTAGCTGACTTATTAGCCAAAAGCGGGGAGTATGATGCCGTTTTCTACGGACACACTCACGTTACCCACAGCGAAACGATCGGCAAAACCCTT
>CAYHYS010000023.1:0-12227 GCA_964360905.1 uncultured Candidatus Saccharibacteria bacterium
ACGATCTAATCCCCCGTTCCAAAGATCGATACGGCAGCTCATCGCGCCGACTTGCGGATGGCCGTCCATGTATTTTAAGCATTCGGGGATGGTGTTTTTTTCGATAACCGTATCAGGGTTTAAAATAAGAACTAATTCGCCATGGCAATAATCTCGGACCGCATTATTACCTCGGGCAAAACCAACGTCGCCACATTCGATAACGACGACTTTAGGAAACTTTTCACGGATCATCACTGACGAACCGTCAGAAGAGCCGCTATCCGGAGCAATAATTTCTAAGGAGTAACCGTATTTGTTTATTTCATCTTCCGCGTCGTACAAAGACTTTAGGCATTGAAAAGTCAGATCCTTGACGTTAAAGGTAAGGATTACTACCGAAAGAGTTTTTTCCATCTTTTACATGATACCAATTTTTTAGTAATATTTATTACGTCAGCCAGGGTAGCCTAGGTGGTCATGGCACGCGTCTGAAAAACGCGCTATCTCAGTTCGACTCTGAGCCCTGGCACCACGTAAAAATCCAAAGAGCTTAGGATGAAATCCGTAGCGATTTGCTGATTTTTACAGTGGGACGTGTCTGGCGAAGCCAGATTTACGGGGCAAGATTCACGTGGCACAGCCATCAAGCGGTGGTAGTTCAGTGGTAGAACGTCTCCTTGCCAAGGAGAAGGTCGCCGGTTCAATCCCGGTCCACCGCTCCAAATTTCTTTGAAATTTGGAGCGCGAGGCTTGCTCTCCGAAATACTCCAAAATCTAAGATAGAAATTTGATGGTTCCTATAAACAGTGATGCACAGCTATGTGGCGAGAGTTTGTTTGTCAAACCTTGGCTATCTCGAATCTCTTTAAATCCTCCAACAAGCTTCTGTCTAACATCTTAAAGGTATTTATAATTTTACCATTCTTATCCGTGAATCGGGCCCCATTTGCGTAAAGTATCGCTTTGGTTCTTTCATCGATCTCTAAAATGGCGATGTACCCTTCAAGATCAATAACTTGATAGGGAGATAAAGGCTCGATATCAGTCCAATCGGGAATAAAACTTTTGTAAGTTAATACTAGGTCCGGATCATATTTTTTGTAAAAACAAGTACCACCTGCCCAAATGGCGGATAAATAGATGTTATTGTAATTATTACCAACGTCGGTGTTACTTTTAATTATTCCCCTGTAAAGACGCCCATTGTAACCAGATATACTTATTTGTCCAAGGTCTGCAACACTTTTATTCTCAATCTCGACAGAGGGGTTCTTAACTCCATAAAGCTGCAACCAATTTTTCTGATCGGCCACTCCGAGTTTAAAGTGATCCTCAAGTGTCCATTTCCGTGAACTGCGAAACCTTACGATGTAGCCGCCAAGCCAAGCTTGATAATATGGGGAGGAAATATCAAAACGTGAAGAAACATTATTAATCAGACTACCAACTGTCAAATAGTTGACTCCGATGGCATCTAAACCGAATTTCTTCCATACGGAGGACATATCAAAAGGAATGCCATTACCTAACCAACGATTCTTATCAGGGCTAAGCTTAAGCCTGTAACCAAGCTCCCGCTCTCGGCCGAGGACTCTTTGATAAACTAAGTAAGCTATCGGTTTTGCGACGTTATCTAATAAACTCATACGCAACTTACTTTATCACTTCTAAAATCACATTTCTTTTTGCTACTATGATTCGAATCATAGCAGCAAAGCGTAACGCGAACTATCAGTTGTAGTAGTTTTACGAATTCTCAACTCGCACTCCGAAAGAGCCTTTTCTCCAGAATATTTTCTACCACCAAACAGCCTCCCCTTGTATCAGTGAATTAATTCACTGATACAATAAAATAGGAGACCTAGAGCTAATTAATCCCGTCCTTATTGAGTAATAAGTTCATCAAGGCGAAGCCACGTTTGACATGGCGAGACCTAGACGAACTTGAGAAACTAGGTTTCTAAAACCAGCCCTCATCAGGAACCTCTCCTCCACTATCAGGGTGTAAATTAAAACTGTTCACTTCTTTATGGAGTCAGTGTTGTGTGATAATTCAGAGTTTGTGTAACAACGGGAAATTTAGTTGACTTTCATTTCATTGTAAATATAGAATTAATAAAGTTATGCATAATTGTGATTTATTGGTCATCAGCTGTATTGATTTTCGGTTTCAGGAGCATCTAAGAAATTTCCTTGAAAAAGATCATAAAGGAAATTATGACCTCGTTTGTATCGCCGGGTCCGCAAAAAATTTTATTTCCGGCAACGAGGCGGATAAAGAAACTATTCTGAAACAAGTAAAAATCAGTCAGGAACTTCATCACATTAAAAAAATATTTCTAATCAACCATCAAAATTGCGGCGCCTACGGAAACGCTCTCGTCTCCGGTAGCTCACCGGAAAAAGAAACTCACGTGAAAGATCTCCGAAGTGCTAAAGAGACTATTATAAAAGTTTTTCCTGACTTGGAAGTATCTCTTTATTTTATTGAATTCGAAACAGAACCAATAACCACCACCAGATTTGCTCCCGTTGTGTAAACATGGTACTATAGACTCACACAGAAAGTTTCCGGCTAAGTATCATCGCAATAGTTAGAAACTGACTTGATGACTTTAGTAGCCACCAGCGTTTATTTTGTTGTTTATGGAAGTATCAATAAAGCCCGAAATATTAACCTACTTGGGACCACTTCCCATCACTAACTCGTTAATTACGACGTACATTATTATGGCGGTCATCTTGATTATCGGCTTTCGGGGACTCCGAAAATTAAAAGAAATCCCCAGCCGTTTTCAAGCCATTCAAGAGGCCATCGTCGAAAGTTGGCTCGATCTTTGTGACGCCACCGGTGGGATGGAAACGAGAAGATTCTTCCCTTTTGTAACAACTCTCTTTATATTTATCCTCCTCTCTAACTGGTTTGGGTTGATTCCTGGAATTTCCGCTCTAGGATTAAACACACTCCACGAAGGAAAAGAGGTTTTTGTTCCTCTCTTTAGAGCGGCGACCACCGATCTTAACACAACCCTCGCCTTAGCTATCGTCTCCGTAATTTATATCCAGATGGAAGGAATAAAAAGTCTCGGTATAAAACTACACATTAAAAAATATTTAAAAAACCCTTTAAAAAATCCGATCGACACATTCGTCGGATTTCTCGAGTTGATTTCCGAATTTACGAAGGTCCTCTCACTTTCTTTCAGGCTCTTTGGTAATGTTTTTGCCGGTGAGGTCCTTTTAATCGTGATCACGTCGCTCATACCTCTTTTCGCGCCAATTCCTTTTATGGCTTTAGAAATATTCGTCGGTTTTATTCAAGCTTTTGTTTTTGCGATGTTAACCTTGGTCTTCGCCTCAATGGCGAGCACAAGTCACGAAAGTACAGGAGGTGAAACCCACAACTAAATTATGGATGGACTAAAGGAATTAGGTATGGGTTTAGCAATCGGACTCGGCGCCATCGGGCCGGGAATCGGGATCGGGCTTCTCGTTGGAAAGGCCTTAGAAGCGATGGGTAGAAATCCGGAAATGACTCAAGAGATAAAAACGAACATGATTCTTGGTATTGCTTTTGCCGAGGCGATAGCTATTTACGCCCTAGTTATTGCTCTAATAATTAAATTTGTCTAAGGAGGTTTAAAGTGGAAGGTTTAGGGATTGATTTTAAATTATTACTAATACAAATCGTTAATTTTCTCGTCTTGCTTTTTGTCCTGAAAAAGTGGATCTATAAGCCGTTTTTAAAATTCTTAGACGATCGAGCCGCTAAAATTCACGAAAGTTTAAATGCTTCGGAGAAAATGAGAAAGGATCTTAAAGATTTCGAGACAAAGAAAGAAGAGGAACTTTTAGCCCTTAAGGAAAAAAGCCAAACAATACTCGAAAATGTTCGCCTAGAAGCCTTAGAAGAAAAGAAGAGTATTCTCGAAAAAACTACTTTTGAAGTTAAATCGATGGTGGAAACGGCGAAAAACCAAATCGAATCCGATAGAAAAAAATCCTTTAAAGACGCGCGAAAAGAAGTTTCTACTCTAGCTTTAGAAATATCTAAAAAGATTTTTTCCGGACTTGACGAAGAAGAAGCCAGAACCCTCATCGATATCTCATTACAGGAAGATCCAAAAAACAATATTAAGCCGCTATGACTGAAGAAAGAGAATTAAAAATAGTTAGTGCTATCACGTTGACGGATAGAGAAAAGGAACTATCTCTTATCAAAGCTAAACGACTTTTAGGCGAGATTGAGAAAGTCGCCTACGAGATAGACCCCGGTATTCTCGGTGGCCTGGTTTTTAAAACAGGAGATAAAATTCTCGATCTTAGCATCGCCGAAAAGCTTATTCAAATTAAAAATTTGCTGGATGAATAATGGAAAATGATCTTATACACGCTAGGCTAAAATCAGCTGAATTTTCAAGTTCGGTTAAAGGAATTGGAAAAGTAACAAGTGTTGGCGACGGCGTCATTTCTGTTGATGGCATTCCCGAGTCTTTTCTCGGAGAAGTCATTGAGGATTCGTCGGGCTTTAAAGGGGTAATTTTGAACCTTAGAAAAGAAAACGCGGAAGTTATTGTCCTTTCCGGTTTCGAGAATCTTAAAGAAGGCAGCGAGGTTTTTACGACGGGTAAGTTTCTAAAAGTACCCAGCGGGGAAAAGTTAATAGGAAGAGTTGTCAATCCCCTGGGGGAACCGATTGACGGACAAGAGAGAATAGCTACCGATAACTACTTTCCAATCGAGAGAAAAGCGTACGGAATAGTTGAAAGACAACCGGTAACTAGGCCACTACAAACCGGAATTAAAGCTATTGATTCGATGATCCCTATCGGTCGAGGGCAAAGAGAGCTGATTATTGGTGATCGTCAAAGCGGTAAAACAGCCTTGGCCATTGATACAATTATTAATCAAAAAAATGTTGTCAATGACAGGCCTGTTATCTGTTTTTACGTCGCTATCGGACAAAAAGAGTCAAAAATAGCTAAGATTGTGGCGAAACTTAAAGAAACAGGCGCGATGAGTCATAGCGTCGTTATTGTGGCGGGAGCTTCCGACCCTGTTTCCTGGCAGTATATTGCCCCCTACGCCGGCTGCGCCATGGCCGAATATTTTCTCGATACAGGAAATGACGCCTTAGTAATTTACGATGACCTTAGCAAACACGCTTGGGCTTATCGTGAGTTGTCTCTCGTCCTGCGCCGACCGCCCGGGCGTGAAGCTTATCCGGGAGATATTTTTTATCTGCATTCTAAACTTTTGGAGCGGTCTTGTCAGCTTAGTGACGACTTAGGTGGCGGTAGCCTTACCGCCCTTCCAATAATTGAAACCCAAGCCGGTGATGTTTCCGCCTATATTCCCACCAACGTTATCTCAATCACCGATGGGCAAATTTACCTCGACCGAGACCTTTTTAATTCCGGTTTCAGGCCCGCCATAAATATTGGCCTTTCCGTTTCGAGAGTCGGAGGAAAAGCCCAAGTTAAAACCATGAAACAAATAACCGGAAAACTAAGACTTGAGCTGGCTCAATATCGAGAACTCAGCGCCTTTTCACAATTCGCCTCCGATCTCGACCGCGCCACGCGCGAAAAACTTGAGCACGGAGATAAAACAATGGAAAGCCTAAAACAAGACCAATACAAAACGCTTCGGGTTGAAGAACAAATTATCCTTTTCTGGGCCGTTACGAACGGTTTTCTAGAAGATATAAAAACCTCCGAAGTGAAAAAATTTACGGATGAGCTCCTCTTCTATTTTGAAACTAGTAAGACGAAAATATTAAATAAAATTCGTGATGAATTGTCACTGAACGAAAGTCTTGTAAATCAGATTAAGGAATCGTTGGAAGAATTTAAAGTAACGAGAAAATATGGCCACGCTTAAAGAAATTAAAAAAAGAGTCGGATCCGCGAAAACTGTCCATAAAATTACCCGAGCGATGAAATTAGTTTCCGCCTCAAAAGCCCGAGCGGCTCAAATTGCCAATGGAGTTTCTAAGCCTTACAGTGATAGGATTTATTCTTTAGTGAGAGACCTTTGGACCATCACCGACCCGAAAGCCCATCCCCTCCTTAAATCTAATAATTCCGGTAGGCACTGTTACCTCATTATCACTTCGGATAAAGGCCTTTGCGGCAGTCTAATCGATAACATGGAAGATTTTCTACTTAATGAAAAAGTTTTTGATACGAAGAACAGCCAATTCATTATGATTGGTAAACGCGGCGCGGAGATGATTATGAAAAGAGGAGCGGCCCCTTCGGCCGTTTTCGATTTAGGCCTTAGAAAACCCACTTTCGAGTTCGCTAGCCCCATTATAAAACTTATTACGCGCGGTTATCTCAATAACGATTTCGGCGCGGTTACTATTTTTTACACGTCTTTCGTAAATTCATTTAAACAAGTTCCTGAAAAAAGAATTATTCTCCCGGCTCTGATCCCTTCGAAAGATTCAAAACCCACCGATATTGCTATATATGAGCCGGACGCGGACAAAGTATTGGAAAGTTTAATCCCCCGTTACCTTCAAATTCAACTCTATCAACTGCTTTTAGAAAGTGTTGCCTGCGAGCACTCGGCGCGGATGGTCGCGATGGATAAAGCTACAAATAACGCGCAAGAAATTATCGACGAACTGACGCTTGTCTATAATAAAGTACGCCAAGAAAAAATTACGCGTGAACTATTGGAAATAACGACGACTATTTCGGCGTTAAAAAGCTAATCTTTAGGGGAACACCCTGAAGGTGAGCTTGACGTGGATCTACACCTTCAGGGTGAAACTTGATTATGAGGAAAAATGGAAAATAAAAACAAAGGAATAATTACTCAAGTATTAGGACCGGTCGTTGATATCCGCTTTGCGGGTAAAATGCCTCTTATCCACCAATCCCTTAAAAGAGGAGGCCTTATTCTTGAAGTTCAGCAGCACCTTGGAAAAAGTGAAGTACGCGCTATTGCTCTAGACTCAACCGAAGGGCTACGACGCGGCGACGAGGTCGAAGACAGTGGCAATTTCATTACGGTACCGGTGGGAGAAGAAACGTTGGGACGGATTTTCGCCGTCGGAGGAAATACCATCGATGGTAAGGGTGATGATAACTTTAAAAACTTAGAGAGGTGGCCGATTCACAGGCACTCTCCTTCTTTTGAAGAGCAAAAAACAAAAGTGGAAATACTCGAAACGGGACTCAAAGTTATTGATCTGCTTTCCCCCTTTATAAAGGGTGGTAAGATCGGCGTTTTCGGAGGAGCCGGAGTTGGTAAAACCGTCATCATCCAAGAGCTTATCCGTAACATTGCCACGGTCCACGGTGGTTATTCAGTCTTCGCCGGAGTCGGTGAAAGGGTGAGAGAAGGAAATGATCTTTGGCTCGAGATGAAAGCTTCCGGCGTTATCGAAAAAACGGCGATGGTTTTCGGTCAAATGAACGAACCGCCTGGGGCCAGACTAAGGGTTGCTCTTTCCGCTTTAACAATGGCGGAGTACTTTCGTGATCGAATGGAAAAAGACGTCCTTCTTTTTATTGACAACATTTTTCGTTTCGCCCAAGCCGGATCAGAGGTCTCGGCCATCCTCGGTCGGATTCCTTCAGCCGTCGGATATCAGCCAACTCTGGCTTCAGAAATGGGAGAATTACAGGAGCGAATTACCTCAACTAACAAAGGTTCGATTACCTCGGTGCAGGCCATTTATGTCCCTGCTGACGATTATACTGATCCGGCCCCGGTCACGACTTTCGCTCATCTAGACTCGACCGTTTCTCTAGAGAGAAGCCTTTCAGAACAAGGTATTTATCCGGCGGTCGATCCCCTCTCGAGCTCTTCAAGCGCCCTCTCAATTGAAGTTGTAGGAATAGAACATTACACAATAGCCCGCAACGTACAAAAAGTTCTTCAAAGATATAGAGAGCTTCAAGATATTATCGCTATCCTCGGTATTGATGAACTTTCCGATACCGACAAAGCCGTGGTCGTGCGAGCCAGGAAAATCCAAAAATTTTTAAGCCAACCAATGTTCGTCGCCGAAGCATTCACCAGTATTGCCGGCAAGTATGTACCAATCGGAAAAACGGTCGAGAGTTTCAAAAGAATTCTTTCCGGTGAGTTAGACCTAATTCCGGAAGAACATTTCTACATGAAGGGTTCAATTGAAGAAGTAATTAAAGCCTCTGAAATACATGGAAAATAATAAAGGAAAATTGGAAATAAGTATTATCACCCCGGAGCGAATCGTCTATCATGATTTCGCTGATTATATATCCGTTCCCGGTTCAGAAGGTGTTTTAGGAGTTTTTCCTAAACACACGCCGCTTTTCACAAGGATCAGCCAAGGAGAAGTTTCAATTAAAAATGATAAAGACGTCTTCCATCTTTCCGTCGCGGGAGGTTTCGTCGAAATCGGAAAAGAACAAGTTATCATCCTTGCCGATTCGGCCTTAAGATCAGAAGAACTTGAAGAAGAAAAGATTATTGAAGCGAAGAAAAAAGCTGAAGAAAATTTACAACAAAAACTCTCACGCCAAGAATATCTCGCCGCCGAAGCCCAACTGCGCCGTGTTCTTCTCGATTTGCGAGTTGCAGGAAGAAAAAAACGAGGTCCTGCCAAGATTAATTCTTGATGTAATACAAACCCCCTAATATTGTTTCAGCGCCATTATTCGGTTAAAATACAGTATAACTAGCGCCCGTAGCTCAGATGGATAGAGCAGGACCCTTCTAAGGTCAAGATCGCGTGTTCGAATCACGCCGGGCGCACCACGTAAAAATCCAAAGAGCTTAGGATGTAATCCGTAGCGATTTGCTGATTTTTACAGTGGGACGTGTCTGGCGAAGCCAGATTTACGGGGCAAGATTCACGTGGCACAGCCACTAATAATGAAGTTTTATTACGTCTACATTATCCAAAGCCTAAAGGATTTATCGCTTTACATTGGATTTACGGAGAATCTTAGAGCAAGACTTCAGGAACATAACTCAGCCAAGAATATTTCCACCAGACTTAAAATACCTTATGATCTTATCTATTTTGAAGGTTATAAAAATAAAGCTGACGCGCTGGGGCGAGAGAAATTTCTTAAGAGCGGTTCTGGAAGAAGATACATCAACAAACAACTTAAACATTATTTTAGCAAACCAGACTAAATTTAAAATGTCTGTAAGTTACAAGTACAGACTCTAAAATCTGATGGAATCTTTCGTTTCTGATAGAATAACTATCAGTTTATGAAACCGACTAGATTCTCAATTGCTGTAGTTTTGGCCAACCCGAAAAACGAAAAAGAAATTCTGGTAGTTAAGAGACCAGCTGACGACGACAGTTTACCTAGCGTTTGGGGTTTACCGGCTGTAACAATTAATGACAATAAACTTCCGGAAGAAGCCGTAAGAAGAGCGGGTGTGGAAAAGCTTTCTACAACCATCGAACCTCTGTCGTTTATTGGAATAAAACGAATCGATAGAGGAGATTACGAACTTATTTTAATGGACATTAAAGCCAAACTTACTGGTATAGAACCATCCGTCATTAATTCGAAAACCAGAAACACCAAGTATGTTGATCAACAATGGACCAGCAATTATTCAATCCTCAAAGAGGCGGCCTCAAAAGGTTCTCTTTGCGCGCAACTCTTCCTCGAATCCCAAAAGATAACTTATTGAAAACACCATATTGCGTGCCACCACTACAACGGTACGGATGTGAAACTTTATTGAAGATAATATATGGATTTTTATATTTAACCATCAATTACAACTACTATGATTATTTAAATAATCGTAGTAGTAAGATTTACTGAATAGAAAAATAAAAGAGTCGACGCCGTAGTTTTAGTTAATCCAATTTATAGCCCATTCCCTATTCAATGAAATAATGAACGAGTATCGATTCACACAAGAAAGATTGTTTTAATGACGGAATTTGGATAAAATAGCGAGGTAATCTGGTGGCTGTAGCTCAATCGGTTAGACCCTCCGAATCGGAGGGCTGTGGAGGAATGTATTACGTTTATATATTAAAATCCGAAGTTGACGGCAAACTCTATACAGGGTTTACAAAGGATCTTAAAAAACGTATTTCTAACCACAATGAGGGTCTTAATACTTCGACAAGATACAGAAGACCGTTAAGCCTAGTTTATTATGAAGCTTATCTATCTGAGAAAGATGCAAGACACAGGGAGTTATTTCTAAAAAGTGGACGAGGTCATGAGGTTTTACAGAAGCAGTTAGAGGATACGTTAAAATAAACATATTTGGTGGCTGTAGCTCAATCGGTTAGAGCGTCCGCCTGTGGAGCGGAAGGTTGTGGGTTCAATCCCCATCAGCCACCCCATAATTGTAAATATTTATGCTAGTCGATGAAGTCAAGATTAAAGTTTCCGCGGGGGACGGCGGTAACGGGACCGTCGCCTTTAACAAGAATAAAAACAGCTTCGGGCCTGTTGGCGGTCGGGGCGGGGACGGCGGATCGGTCTATTTTGAAGGGGTTTCGGATTTAAACGCTCTTGCTTATTTTCGTCACAAAAAAGAAGTTAAGGGTTTATCCGGGCGGGACGGCCGGGGCCAATTTCGTGATGGCGCTAAGGCCGATGACATCGCCATAAAAGTACCCGTCGGGACGGTCATCCGTAACCTTTCTAAACAAGCCCCTGTGGAGGAGATCATCAAAGTTGGCCAAAAGATCCTCGTCGCTCGGGGCGGACAGGGCGGGCAGGGTAATTTCTACTTCCGCTCATCCACGAATACGAGTCCGGAAGAATTCGAACATGGGCAAAAAGGTGAGCAATACATCTTTAAATTGGAAATGAAAATGATTGCCAACGTCGGGTTTATCGGCTTGCCTAACGTTGGTAAAAGTAGTCTTCTGAACGAGCTTACGCAAGCCAAAAGTAAAGTCGCTAATTACCGATTTACAACACTTGAGCCAAATCTCGGCACCTACTACGATCTAATTCTAGCTGATATTCCGGGGCTGATTGAAGGCGCCTCTAAGGGTAAAGGTTTAGGAGATAAGTTCCTCCGTCACATCGAAAGAACAAAAGTTATTTTCCATCTCGTCGCCGCGGACAGCGCTCATCCCTTAAAAGACTATCGTGTGATCCGTCACGAACTTGGCGCTTATAATAAAAAGCTTTTAGATAAGCCGGAGTATATTTTTCTAAGCCGAAGCGACGTGGTCGAAAAAGACGAATTAAAAAGGAAGATTGATATATTTGGTAAAATCGGCCTAAAAGTTGAGCCTCTATCTATTTACGACCCGGAAAGCATTGATACTTTAAAGAAAATACTTAACCGCCTCAACGAGTGAGATTATAACCCGCGCTAGCCCTCAAGAAGTTTGACCATGGCCCAGGTGGTAAATATTCCTAAAATGAACGGGATCGATTGGGCCCAGCTTTTTTGACGCTTGAACTCTTTATGAAGATCGGGGATTAAATCGGCGCAGGCGATATAGATAAACATGCCGGCGGTAAAGGCCAAAGCCAACGGTAATAGTCCTTCCAGACTTTTTAAGAAGAAGAAACCAAGTATGGCGCCAAGCAAAGCCGTCAAACCGGAAAGATAATTAAAAAATAAGGCGCGGGATTTTTTCATCCCGCTGGCGATAAGAATACTAAGATCCGCAATTTCGGCAGGCGCTTCATGGACAGCGATGGCTATCATCGTGCTTAGTCCCAATGACGGATTCGTTAAGTAAGCAGCCGCGATCGCCACCCCGTCGATGAAATTATGCAAGGCGTCGCCGAAAAGAATTAATACCGCCGAGGGTTTTGCCCCGTGAGACTCATCGTGATGATGAAACCACAAGACGAATCTTTCCAGGAAGAAAAAACTGACAATGCCAAAAAAAGTAAAAAGAAAAACACGATCTATCTCCATCCTCTCCGCCAGCTGGTGGACGGCTTCCGGAAGTAAATCGAAAAAAGCCGTTGCCAAAAGTATTCCGGCGGCGAAACTGACAAGATACGATGTGACCCTTTCCGATAGTAAACGTTTATAAATAAACAATGCCGCTCCTGATAAAGCAATGGCACTTACAAAGATACTGGCAATAATTATGGAAAAAAAAATATACATGTATAACCTTAAACTCCTTCTCTGATTCAATGATTTTCTCTAACTTAATTGTGTTTGTCAAACAAAAACGCTTTACTCTATTTTGTCGTCGTGAGAGAATATTATTTACAATGGAGCCATTAAATCAAACTACTGACAATAAAAACGTAACTAAAAGTGATCTCACC
>CAYHYS010000024.1:0-12150 GCA_964360905.1 uncultured Candidatus Saccharibacteria bacterium
GAGGACTTTAAAAAAATATTTAGCGAAGTCGATTTAATTTTAGGGCCAGTTTCTCCTTCAGTCGCTCTGCCGCTTGGTTCTTCTAAAAATCACCCGATGTTTGGTGAAGTTTCAGACGCTTTAGTTGAACCAAGTTCCATTGCCGGTTTGCCTGGAATTACTGTCCCTTGTGGTTTTGTTGAAAACCTTCCGGTCGGCTTGGGCTTTACTGGTCCCAGGCTTTCCGAAGAACTAATTCTAAATGTAGCTTATCAATATGAACAATCGACGCGGTGGCACGAGATGAAACCAAAGATATGAATCCTTCGACTACGCTCAGGACAGGTTACGAACCGGTTATTGGACTGGAAGTCCATGTTGAACTAAATACGCTTTCCAAGATGTTTTGCGGCTGCCCATCCGATTATTTTGGTAAAATTCCGAACAGTCAAACGTGTCCGGTTTGTCTCGGATTGCCCGGCGCTCTACCGGTGCCTAATAAAAAGGCAATTGAATCGACAATACGACTGGGAGCGGCGTTGGGTTGCGAAATAAACAATGTTTCAAAGTTTGACCGTAAAAACTATTTTTACCCGGATCTTCCGAAAGGCTATCAAATTTCACAATACGACGATCCGATCGCTGTTAACGGGTTGCTTAAATTCGCATTTCAAAACTTAAGAGGCGTGGAAACCGAAAAAACAGTCAGGATTAGGAAAGTCCATTTGGAGGAGGATACCGGTAAGCTAATCCACTCGGAAGTAAATGGTAATAGCGTTACCTTAGTTGACTTTAATCGAAGTGGCGTTCCTCTCGTAGAAATTGTAACCGAACCGGATATACGATCTTCGCAAGAAGCAAAAGCCTTTCTTAAAGAGGTCCAAAAAATAATCCGTTATCTAAGAATTTCCGAAGCGGACATGGAAAAGGGATCAATGAGGCTTGAGCCGTCAATATCAGTGAGACAATTGACAATTGAGAATGGAGAATTGAGAAAGAATGATGGGCTGCCAGATTATAGGGTTGAAATCAAAAACATTAATTCTTTCCGGTTTGCCCAAAGAGCCATCGATTACGAAATAAGCCGCCAAATAGAGTTGCTTGAGGCCGGGAAAAAAATTCCTCAAGAGACAAGAGGGTGGAACGAGTCCAAGGGAATAACTATTTATCGAAGATCAAAAGAAGAAGCGCAGGATTACCGATATTTTCCGGAGCCGGATATTCCGCCCCTGGTCTTCGACCAATTGACAATTGACAATTTAAAATTGACAATACCAGAATTACCGATTGCTAAAGTTGAACGTTTTGTCAGAGATTATGGCGTGAAGAGGCCCGACGCATTTATCCTCTGCGAGGATTTATCAAAGGCAAATATATTTGAAAAGATTGTCTCCAGCACAGGCAATTTTTCTCCTCAAGATATCGCGAACGCGATCATTAACAAAAAATTAACAGTTACAAGTGAAATTCCTGATGATTATATAAAAGAGCTCGAGAAACATAAACCGGAATACAGTGTTTCGCCTGAACTGATTGAAGTCACTTGCGCAGAGATTATTTCCAATAACCCTTCCGTTATTTATGATTATAAAAACGGAAAAACACAGGCACTGGAATTCCTACTTGGCCAAGCTGTACGGCTACTTCGAGACAAAGGTAAACCAGACCCCAAAATAGTTAGGGAAATTATATTAAAATTGCTAAAGAATGGTTGATTACAAAAATCCGAATTACGAATTTATATCGAGTCAAGACAAGCTGGATAGCGCGGCTAAGGTCTTATCGGCGTACCCAGTTATTGCTATTGATACTGAAGCCGACAGCCTCGATCCGTATCTTTCAAAGATGCTCCTTCTGCAAATCGCGGACAGCGAGAAGAGTTTTGTTATTAAGGCCGACCTTAACTTGGACTGCCTCAAACCGATATTGGAGAATCCGAAAACCTTAAAAATTCTGCAAAATGGTAAATTCGATTGGGAGCTTCTCAAGGTAAAAACCGGGTTCGAGATAAAGAATATTTTTGATACGATGATCGCGGAGAGGATACTGACGATGGGAGTTGTCCGGGAGAATTCTTTAGGGGCCATTGCCAAAAAATACTTGGATATCAGTCTTGACAAGAATTGGGAAAGCTACGCTTGGGATGAGGCGGCGAGAACGGGCCGGCTCTCGGAAAAACAGCTGAAATACGCGGCTCTAGATACCCTCGTTCTTTTTCCTATTTTTAAAAAACAGTTTACAAAAATTAAGGAAGAGGGGTTATTAAAAGTGGCTGAATTAGAGTTTAAGTTGATACCTGTCGTCGCTTCAATCGAACTTCGCGGCCTTAAAGTCGCCGTCGATAAGTGGCGAGAGAATATTAATATGCTCAAGGAGAAAAGGGATGAAATCGCGAAACAGATTCAGGATGAACTCCGGCCTTATTATCGAATCCAACAAGTTGATATGTTTGGAGGTAGCCCTCACGTACTTAATCTAAATAGCCCGCTTCAAATTATCGAGGCTTTTCAAAAACTGGGTATTGAGCTTGTCTCGACCGGAGAGGCCATTCTTTCGCGGACTAACCATCCTTTAGCCAGACTTCTCTTACAATATCGCGAATGTGAAAAGCTCATCTCGGCGTTTGGAGAGAGTCTATTGGAGAAGGTAAATCCCGTAACTAAAAGAGTGCACCCGGACTATATGCAGATAGGAGCTGATACCGGCCGATTTTCCTGTTCGAATCCTAATCTTCAGCAAATACCTCAAGACTCATCTTTTAGAAGTTGTTTTATCGCTGAAGACGGTTATAAATTTATTGTTTCCGATTATTCTCAAATAGAACTTAGAATTATGGCGGAGCTTTCGGGAGATAAGCACTTTATGTCAGCTTATCAGCAAGGAGAAGATTTACACACGAAAACCGCTTCTCAGATGTACGGTATTCCGAGTGATAAAGTCGATAAAAAAATGCGATTTAACGCGAAATCAATAAACTTTGGCTTAATGTACGGACGTGGGGCGACTTCCCTCGCCGCCCAGCTGGGGGTTTCAACGGAAGAAGCGCAAAAATTACTCGAGAAATATTTTAGTACTTACGGCGGGGTCCGAGATTGGTTAGCGAACGTGGCTAAAAGAGCGATTAGGCTTGGTTACAGCGAGACTTTATTGGGACGTAAGCGTTGGTTCACAGTTCCGGATAAATCAGATCCTAATTTTAGAAAGCTGATTGGCAACGTCGAAAGGCAAGCTAAAAATACGCCTATTCAAGGTTCTTCCGCGGACATTACAAAGATCGCCTTGGTGGCCATATATGATAAAATCAAGGAAGAAAAACTCGATGCCTACATCATTCATACTGTTCATGATGAAATAGTTGTTGAAGCGAAGGATGATATCGCTGACAAAGTACGGGAGATAGTTGAGTCGGAAATGGTTAAATCGGGGAAAATGTTACTGAAGAAAGTCCCTGTTGAAGTTGATGCTAAGATTTCTTCAGTTTGGGAGCACTAACGCCAACAGAGTTGGCGAGTTTAAAGTTCAAAGTGCAAAGATCAAAGTTAATAATATGTTTTTGAAGAGGTCAGAAGTTCTTTATCAGTTTTGAGTTTTGATTTTTGAATTTTAAGTTTATCTTATGGTTGTTTGTCAAAGATGTGGCCGCAGACCGGCCGTGATTCAATCCCAACAAATAGGTCCTGACGGTCGACCTATCTTCGTAAATCTTTGCGAAGTTTGTTTTCAAGAGATTAGGGATGAAGCTTCAAAAACCTCATTCCTCGACCGCTACGGACGGGATCTTACAGTTTTAGCCAAGGAAGATAAGCTGGATCCGGTTATTGGACGTAAAGCCGAGATAGAGCGTGTTATCCACATTTTATCAAGAAGAACTAAAAATAATCCGGTGCTTATCGGAGATCCGGGGGTTGGTAAGACGGCTATCGTTGAGGGTTTAGCACAGCGAATAGTCTCCGGTAAGGTTCCCGAAACGCTTTCCGGTAAACGTGTCGTTCAAATAGATTTGCCTTTAATGTTGGCGGGTTCATCTCACCGTGGGGAATTTGAACAACGGCTAAAAAAAACGATTGATGAAGTTATCAATAATCACGGTCAAATCATCCTTTTTATTGATGAGCTTCACACTATCGTTGGAGCCGGGGCAGCCGAGGGGGCAATTGACGCGGCGAATATGCTAAAGCCGGCTTTGGCTCGAGGTGAGCTGCAAGCGATTGGGGCGACGACTCTTGATGAGTATCGTCAGCATGTTGAAAAGGATCCGGCCCTTGAGAGAAGATTTCAACCGATCATCGTTAAAGAACCGAATGTCGAAGATACAATAGAAATTCTAAAGGGCTTACGTCCTAAATACGAGAAACATCATCAGGTAAAAATTGATGATGAAGCGCTATTGGCTTCGGTTGAGTTTTCCGATCGTTACGTCGCGGATAGATTCCTGCCGGATAAAGCAATCGATCTTATTGATGAAGCTTCCGCGAAAGTCCGGCTCGCCGCTGTTAAGGAACCGGAAAATCTTCTCCAGGTTGAAGAAGAATTAAAGGTCCTAAAAAAAGATCTTACGAAAAGCCGGAGCGAGGAACGTGAGAAAAAAGAAAAACGTATCAACGAGCTCGAAAAGATTAAAAGTGAAATCACGGAATTATGGCTTCGGACGAAGCTAGAAGACTGCCCGGTCGTGGGAAAAAATGACATCGCGTCAATTGTTTCGGAAATGACAGGCATACCTCTCGTTGACCTTTCCGAAGAGGAGCAGAGTAAACTCAAGAATCTTGAAGAGAGGATTCATCAGCGAATTGTTAATCAAGAAGAAGCGGTAAAGGTAGTTTCAGAAGCAATCCGTCGGGCGAGAGCCGGACTCAAAGATCCCCATCGGCCGGTTGGTTCATTTATTTTTCTAGGCCCAACCGGGGTCGGTAAGACGGAACTGACAAAGGCGCTGGCCGAAGTTCTTTATGGATCAGAAGATCTCATGGTTCGCGTTGATATGAGTGAATACATGGAAAAGCATACCGTCAGTAGACTGATTGGCGCTCCGCCCGGTTATATCGGATTTGAACGCGGCGGGCAACTGACTGAGTTAGTACGCCGCAGGCCTTTTAGTATTATTCTTCTTGATGAGATTGAAAAGGCGCATCCTGAAGTTTTTAACATTCTTCTTCAAATAATGGAGGATGGTCGGCTTACCGATGGACGAGGCCGTACCGTCGATTTTAAAAACACGATAATGATAATGACCTCAAACGTTGGCAGTGCTTTAATTCACCGGTACTCTATCGGTTTTGGCAGTCAGCAAAAGGAAGAAACTCTGTCTGAGAACGAAAGATTTACAAGGCTAAAAGATAAAGTTATGCAGTCACTCCAAGAAACTTTTAGGCCGGAATTTCTAAACAGGATCGACGAGATTGTTGTTTTTCACAGTCTTACTAAAAACCAAATTCGTCTCATCGTTGATAAAATGATAAAAAAGACAGTGACACTTCTTTCAGGCAGAGGCATTACTATGAACGTTACAGATAAAGCCAAAGATTGGTTTACTCAACACGGGTATGACCCGGATTTTGGAGCCCGCCCGATGCGTCGCCTCATTCAAAAAGAGCTCGATAACGTAATCTCTGACGAGATAATCTCTGGTAATCTTAAAGAAGGAGATAATATCTTAGTCGACGCGGATAAAAGTAAAATTGGGGTTAAAAAAGTTGCCAAATAAGCACCCATCTTGTATAGTTACTAACTATGGTAGTTGACGAGAAAGTACTAAAACAGGTTAAAGTTGGCCAAAATTTGAAGATTTCATATCGTATCCACGAAGGTGGTAAAACGAGAACCCAGCCATATGATGGGACCGTTATCGCGATGAAGGGAAGCGGCGTGAGTCGCACTTTCACAGTGCGTCACGCCGGAGTTGATAATATTGGAGTAGAGAGAATTTTCCCATTGTACAGCCCTAATATTGAAAAAATCGAAATAATTTCTAAGGGTAAATACCGACGAGCTAAGCTCTATTATATTCGTGGGCTATCTTCCAAAGCGGTACGAAAACTGGAAAAGGAGTAGTTGAGTACAAAGGCTTCGCTGGTTGGAAAAAGCGGCGAAGATATTGCCGTCGATTTTATAAAAAAGCAAGGCTATAAGATCCTTTTTCGTAATTGGAGAACTCTACGTTGGGGAGAGGTTGATATAATTGGTATCGATAAAAATGATTTGGTTTTTGTCGAGGTGAAGACACGTACGACTCTTTACTCCGGGGAACCACTCGAGGCTGTCAATTTTTATAAGTTGAGAACTCTGAAAAGAGCAGCGCTGTTTTTTAAGCAGCAGTATCCGAAGACACCGTCCGCGCTAAGAATCGATGTTATTTCTGTACTTTTAGCTAAGAACCCGTCAATTGAACACTTCAGGAGCGTTTATGAAGATACGCTCAATTAGAGATTTCGATTTATCCCATAAAAGAATTTTGTTACGAGCTGACATTGACGTACCTCTTTTGCATTCTAAAGTAGGAACAAACCTACCTCCGCGTTCCGGCATTTTTAATATCAGTGTCGGAGATGATTTTCGTTTAATGAGGATGCAACCCACCTTCGATCTACTTCTTTCAAAGCAAGCTAAAATCGTTGTTATCGGCCATTTAGGGCGTCCTGGAGGGAGGATCGTAGAGGAAGAACGTGTGGCGCCGGTGGTTGAGTGGTTTTCGAAACGCTACAAAAACGTTAAATACGTAAGAACAATTGTAGGAATGGACGTGCGTCAATCTGTTTTAGCTCTAGGCGACGGAGAAATTTTGTTTTTAGAGAACTTAAGATTCGATTCAGGAGAAGAGGCAAGTCGTGAGAGTTTCGCTAAGGAATTAGCGACTTACGGACAGATTTTCGTCAATGAGTGTTTTTCTACATCTCATCGTGCTGACGCATCATTTATTGGTATTCCAAAGTTTCTTCCTTCGTACGCCGGGTTAAATCTGGAAGCTGAAGTAGAAAATCTTTCTCAAGTTATTTCACATTCTCGGAAACCTCTAGTGGTTATTATTGGGGGTTCTAAATTAGAGACTAAAATACCAGTAATCGATAGGTTTTTGTCAATTGCCGATAAAGTTCTCGTCACGGGAAAGGTTGGAGTAGAAATAGAAAAGTTGCCTCATTATCACGTTCCTAAACTAATACATTCTATCGGGGAACCGGATATCTTTCCTGAAGAGCTAGACAGATTTGCTTCTCTTATATCCATTGCCGGGACAATTGTTTGGAACGGTCCGGCTGGGGATGTTAGTCAAGGTTACGTTGAAGGTACTAAAAGGTTGGGGGAGATGATTGTTTCCTCAAACGCTAAAACAATTGTTGGTGGCGGGGATACTTGCGCGGTTCTTAATAAATTCGGTTTAAGAGATAAATTTTCCTTTGTTTCAACCGGCGGTGGGGCCATGCTGGATTTTCTATCCGGAAAAGAATTGCCCGGTCTTAAGCCTCTGATTATTGCCTGATACTACATCCTTTGCTAAGATCTATTAGTTAAAAACTTTATTGGGGCCGTAGCTCAGTGGTAGAGCTTTCGCCTTTTAAGCGAAATGTCGTGGGTCCGATTCCCACCGGCCTCACCAGTTTGGAAGTTGGCCAAGTACGTCTCAGAAGCCGCACCAGTTAGAGTAATTGCGCGAATTACTTACTAGACCCTCTTTCTCTTATAAAAGCTTTAATGTCCTCTCTTACTCCTGGATGATCTGTGAGTTCTAAGGCTTTCGCAGGAGATAGCCACTTATAATACTTGTGTTCTCCGGAAAGGGTAATTTCCTTAGAACCAGTTTTTACCCAGTAGATGATCATGATAAGCTCTTTTTCAGCGGTCTTTTCTCCCCTAAAGAGATGATTAACCCTCAAAGGTTTTACTACTTCAAAATCCTTAATCCCTGTTTCTTCATATACCTCCCTGTGCAGCGCGTCCTCAGGTTCTTCAAACTGCTTCATTCTTCCGGTGATATCTTCCCAAATTCCGGGAGAAAAATCTGCTTTATTAGTTCTTTTGATTAATAAAATTTTTTCTGTCGTTGAATTCTCTATTATTGCTCCGACAGCGACCATGAAATAACCCTCTGCCATAGGTTAATTGTATAGCAAAAGGAACGTGTATTCCATTTGTGGCATAATAAGTTAGTGGGTATTATCCAACAAGACACTGTTACTTTAGGGATTATTTTCGGGTTACTCTCGATGATCGGGTGGGGAACTTCTGATTATTTTTGTGCTGTTGTCAGCCGTAAAATCAACTATTTTCTTGGTCTATTCTACGATTGGTTAGTTGGCTCATTGCTTATTTTGCTTCTAGCTTATTTCTTTAAAATCCCCCTAACTTTCACTTTTAATTCCGTGCTGATCTCGGTTTTAGGGGGTTTGCTGCACTCCGTTGCCAACCTAGCACTTTTCAAGGGTTTCTCGGTTGGTAAAGTCGGTGTCGTTTCTTCGATTTCATCCGCCTACGCCGTATTGGTAGTTATCTTAACGATTATTTTCTTTGGTGAAAGACTAAGCTTAACGCAACTACTATCTGTTATTACCGTTATCACAGGAACTTTTATTGTTTCGACGAACTTTAAGAAGTTTTCAGATTTCAAAGCATTGTCTATAAGCGACCGGGGAGTGCCTTATGCCTTTTTGACTATGGTAGCTTGGGCCTTGGGATTTGTCTTGTTAAATAAAGCTGTTAGAGAGGTTGGCTGGTTCACGCCGTTTCTGATAGTTTCTCTCACTGTAAACCTCGTCAGTTTCTTTTATATATTATTTCTCAAACAGTCTTTTCGTTTTTCCCTGAACGGTTCAAACGTCATGATGTTAATTTTAGCTGCCGGTTTTAATATTTTCGGGTATTTAACTTACAATTTTGGCGTGTCACATTCTGTTATTTCAATCGTTACAACTTTATCGGGTGCTTATCCTTTCATAACAGCTTCACTGGCGTTGGTTCTACTTAGAGAGCGACTCTCAATTCCACAGTGTGCTGGTATTATACTGATAGTGCTCGGTGCTGTGGGTTTGAATTTATGATGGAACCTAAAGAATATCTTCTTCAAAGAATTATATCTTTAAAAGAGAAATCTGCTACCGTCTCCGAGGTTCAAAACGTAACGGATTATATTTTCCACTATCTAATGTCTAAAAAGTTCCGTAAATATTCAGTGACGAGCGAATATCAGGAACATATCCGTTCGGCCGTAGAGAGTTGCGTTTCTAGGAATGAACCGATTAAGATCTCTTTTGTTTTCGGTGGCTATAAACTTTGGCGGATTGAGGAAGCTCCGGAAGCTGACTGGGCCGAGCTTTTCAGCTTAATTTATTTTACGAATTGGTTAAAGCCGATTACGGAAATTTACCCGCCCGGCGTTTGGTTCGATTTTTTCTCTGATGATGTCATTCTATCGACAATGAATAATGTTCCTAAAGTGGATACGGAGAGATACATTGAAAGTTTCAGAAAGCTTCTTGAATTTATTAAACTCTATGTTCCGGAAAACCTTTCGTTTACTCTTAACCGGGTTATCGATCAGTACGGAACTTATGAAGAGTTTCAAAAGGACTTGGAAAATTCGATTGAGCAAGTTAGAAGTAATCTCGGTGGAAAAATGCCGGTTCTAACACCGGAACAGATGGCCGCTATTGACCTTAACGTGAAGATTATTCCGGATTATGATGGTGATTCTCATTGGCGGGAGAAAGTCCAATTAATTCATGATGGTTACTCTCGTGTCTCTAAGCGAAGACCTTATTACCGGGCGACCGATAAAATTATGGTTGTCAATAAGTCGATTAAAGATTCCTTAGCTATCGGCACAACAAAGAACTCTATCGTTAAATTTTGGATAGGCGCAGGAGTGCTTGAAAGAATTCCTGACGGTTTTGTTGATCATATTTTTTCTCCTAAACGGCTGAAAACAATGCAGTTAATTAAGCAGGATATTTCAATTCCTAAACTGGAAGGAAAAAACTTTCAAAGTATAAAAATTCTCAGATAATCACCGCCTAACTTTTAAACCTGCTTTATCTTCAGCTAGTTTGTAAAGCCACTCGAGAGGGTTTGTTTCGCTTATTTTCTTAGCGAGATTTTTTGCTGATTTAGTCTTAATAAAACTTCCGTTGAATTTATGCCAGATAGTTCTGTTTTTCTCGTCGTTACGAAAATATTCCTGCTGGAGAATCATTTGATCAATTTTATCGGCATCTTTAGCTACAATTGATTCTTTTGTTTTTATTTCTTCATATTCGTCTAGTAAATCAATTACTTCCTGCCCAAAAGGCAGCCCTTCCATCTGATCTTTCCTGACTTCTTTTTCGGAAAATTCGAGATACTGTTTATTCACTAAGTTAGCGTCTCCCGTCCTAGCTTCGGCCAGATCGTGAAAAAGACACATCTTAAGGACTTTGTTTTCATCAGCGTTTTCTAGCCGCGCCAAAATCATACCAATAACCGCCACCCGAAAACTGTGATCCGAGATATTATCGTTTGCTTCACTGATAAATTGCCGGTGAGAACGGGTTAAGCGCCGGAGTGACGCTATCTCGAAGAGGAAATTGACAATTCTTTCACTTTCCATAGAGTGTTGGCAGTTTAGCAGGTAGTCTTATTGCGGGCAAGTTTTGGTAGACATACCATGCTTTATTACATTATACTTTAGCGAGTAAATATGCCGCCATCGTCTAATGGTTAGGACTTCGGGCCTTCAATCCGGCAATAGGGGTTCAATTCCCCTTGGCGGTACCAAACTCTATTTGCTGTTTAGTAATTTTGCAAATCGAGTTCGTTGACCTTTTCCCAGTCGGATTCGTTAAGGACCACAATTTTGTTATCCCCGACGACGTAGAAATAATTGTTGATGTAGAGGGCCCGGCGCGCCGTGATATTGCTGATAGCTTTAGTCAGTTCCAGTTTTCCTCCGGAGTAAGAGAAAATATAGCCGCCTTTACCACCCGGCAGGAAAAAGACACTAAATTTTTTATCAATTTGAAAAGCGTGGTGGGTGCTTTGAACTTCGGACCAGTAATCATCGATGTTGTATTTATCTCTCTCGATCGGATTCGAAGGGTTACTGACATCAAAGAGCGAGAGTTTAACTTTACCGCTTTCCTGCCCAACACCTAAAACTAAATCCTTAGAGATGGGGTGTAAGTAAGAGGAAAATCCGGGAATTTTCAGTTCCCCGGACATTGTAGGATTACGCGGGTCGGAAAGATCGAGAACGTAAAAAGGATCAGTTTGGCGGAAGGTAACAATAAAGGCTTTATCCTCAACGAAGCGGGCGGAGTAAATTCTTTCGGTCAGTCCCAGATCAGTGACTTTTCCGATTACGGAAAGAGATTTATTGAGGACATAAACATCGTTAGCGCTCTCGCTGTTGTTCCCCATACCTCCGCCGAAGAAAGCGCCGCCGACGGTTGTCGCGACGCGGAGATTATCATTATATTCATCGAGGGAGAATTGGTTAAGAAGCCGGCCCGGCACGGAACCGTTGGCCGTAACGTTAAAGTTATCAAGATCAATTTTTATAATTCCTGTCCCGTCCAGCTCGCGCTTGTGAGCCTTACCGTAAGAGTTAAGCCTGTTTGTCAGTTCATTCTGTTGTTTCAACCTCTCATCACTGCCGAGAGAATTCATGTATTGCTCAAGGGTGGCGTAAAGCTCCGTCGTTTTAGCGGCAGGTGAGAGGTCGTAGATTCTTAATTTTCCGAGTCGTTCTATAATTTCGTTGCCAAATAAATCTTTGTTTTCACTGAAGAAATTGTAATAGAACTCGACGTAATCGCCCGGATAATAGTATGTCGAGTAAAGGAAATTTTTAGACATATAGGTGGCGGACGAACTAGAAGAGCCGACGTAAGAAACTGTATTAGTAACGGCTCCGGAGTTCGGATTTATAACCAGGGCGGTGTAGGTCACGTCAATCGGCGCAGCCGTAATGGGGTGATAAATGTTTTGGCAGGGAATATTAAGGTCTCCTTTAGGGCCGGAAAGGATACCGAGAGGGCAGGGATGATAAGTATCAATATTTTTCATTTGCACGACGTAGATGTTATTGCGGAAGAGCCTGGCTGTAACTACCTGGCTGTTATCTTTAAGGTTAAGAGTCCATTTCTGCGTCGGACTGGCCGGATCGGTAACGTTATATCCGATAATTTTATTTCCGGAAAAAACGAC
>CAYHYS010000025.1:0-11556 GCA_964360905.1 uncultured Candidatus Saccharibacteria bacterium
TTAACGTAAACGCGGTCAAAAAGTTCCGGGTATCTAGCAAAGGAGCTGCTTAAAGTACCCCCGCTTTCGACATTATGCAGTGTTTCCTCAATGATTTCGGACATCCTCGTATCGTTCGTTTGCTTCCTTAAAATATCTAGTGATTGAGTTACGGGAAGTCCGGCGCCGATCATCGTGGCCAGCTGCCTTGTAAACACAACTTTCTCACTACCACGAATACCTTTAATCTTTTGGAAAAAATAGGAAAAACTGCGACTCTCCTCTTTTGGAATAATGGAATAGGGAACCCAGCCGCGCCCCGTCAGTGTTTGAGCCGCTAACGCTTGAGACGGCGCTTCTATCGTTCCCTGATAAACTTTTCCCTCTAAATCTTTTGCTTTATAAATAAAAATTGCCATAATAAAAGTTCAAAAATTAAAAATCAAAATGAAAAATTATTCAACTTTGAATTTTGCACTATCACTTTGCACTTTGATTTTTGCATTTTGCACTATAATGCCCTCAATATTCTTTGAAATTCCTCCGGATGTAGCGTTTGTGATCTGGCCACTGTTTCCTCAATTAACCCCTCCTTCACCGACTGGGCCAAGGCCCTATCAAGTGAAATCATACCGAGTTCGAGCGACGTCGCCACGATATTATCGAGCTGATGAGTTTTACCCTCCCGAATGACCGTGCGCACGGCAGCTGACGCCTTCATTATCTCGACGACGGGAACTCGACCACCACCGATAGCCGGAACAAGACGTTGGGAAATAACACCCTCTAGTATACTCGACAGCTGAACTCGAACTTGGCGCTGCTGATTTTCCGGAAAAACATCAATGATACGATCAATTGTTTGGGCCGCGGAATTAGTGTGTAGTGAAGCGAAAACCAAATGGCCGGTTTCCGCGATGGTAATAGCGGAAGAAATCGTCTCATAATCACGCATCTCACCGATCAGAACAACGTCCGGATCCTCACGTAAAACCGAGCGGAGCGCGATTTCCCAAGAATGAGTATCGAGGTGTAACTCCCGCTGATCGACGAGTGATTTACGGTGAGGATAAATGTACTCGATCGGGTCCTCAATAGTGACGATATGCAAGTTACGGGACTCGTTAATATAATTAAGGAGGGCCGCGATCGTCGTCGACTTACCCTGTCCCGTCGGTCCGGTAACGAGGACAAAACCTTGCGGAAGAAGACCAAAATCATAAAGGCTGGCGGGCAAGTTCAGTTCTTCTAAAGTCGGTATTTTAAAGGGAATAAGCCTCAAAGCGGCGGCGAGATAGCCTCTTTGGTGAAAAGCGTTGACTCGAAATCTGGCCACATCACCATAAGCGAATGAGAAATCCAACTCTTTATTCATCATTAGCATTTCCTTCTGTTCAGCGGAGAGAATGGAAAAAACAAGATTCTCAACGTCGGTCGGAGTGAAAGGATCTTGTTCCCCGATCGGCTTTAATTTTCCATCAATTCTCACGACCGGAGGAGCGCCGACGGTCAAGTGCAAGTCGGATCCTTGGTTATCAATAACATTTTGGAGCAAATCTCTGATATTCATTTCGTTTACTCGTGAATGACTCTCATCACCTCATCAACAGTCGTTATTCCGTCAAGCACCTTAAGAAAACCATCTTGAATGAGCGTTGACATTCCTTCATCGACAGCTTGTTTCTCTATGTCCGAAGAGGGTTTATGGGCTAAAACGAGTTTGCCGATCTCATCACTCATGACCAAAACTTCAAAAACACCGATCCGACCGATGTATCCGGTATGATCACATTGCTCGCATCCTTTACCCCTGTAAAGTGTAATTTTCCCGTTATTTCCCTTAACTTTTATTTTCTGATCGAAAAGAATACCCAAAGTTGATTTAATTGTTTGGGCAACTTCTTCAGGCGCCTCATAAGAAATCTTGCAGTTAGCGCAGATGATTCTGACTAAACGTTGGGCCACAATGGCGTTAATGGTCGACATTAAAAGATAAGCTTCAATGTCCATGTCTAGAAGACGGGGCAGGGCCGCGGAGGAATTGTTGGTGTGAAGAGTGGAAAAAACGAGATGTCCGGTAAGCGCCGCCTGTACAGCCAACTGCGCCGTTTCACTGTCCCGAATCTCACCGACCATAATGATATTAGGATCTTGCCGCAAAATCGAGCGTAATCCGGAAGCGAAGGTCAGACCGGCTTGGGGATTCACCTGAACTTGGTTGGCTCCGGGAATCATAATTTCCACAGGATCCTCAACCGTGACAATGTTAACTCTGATCGAAGATATTTTAGAAAGAGCCGAGGCCAAAGTCACCGTTTTTCCCGATCCCGTCGGACCGGTAATGAGAATAATTCCGTAAGGCCGAAGAAGATTTTCTTCCAATTTTCTAAGAGAAGTGCCGCCTAAACCCAAGTCCGCTAAACTCGTCGCTTTGCCTTTTTCCTTCAGTAACCTAATCACGACTTTTTCCCCGTAAACGGTCGGCAGCGTTGAGACACGTAAATCCGTTTCGGTATTTCCGACTTGAACTTTAAAACGACCGTCTTGAGGCAGCCGATGTTCGTCAATTTTAAGATCGGAAAGAATTTTAATCCGCGAAACTAAACTGTCGTGAACCTTTTTCGGCAACGTAATTCTCTCTTGGAGCACGCCGTCAATGCGGTAACGGACCCTTGTTCGATCCTCCAGAGACTCAATATGAACATCCGAAGCCCGACTTTTAACGGCGTACTCGAGAAGGGTGGCGACAATCCTCGATACCGGCGCGTCTCTAATCGTCTCTTCCGCTTTATTAAGATCCTTTATCTGCTCTTCGATCTTGGTCGTGCCGCCAACTTCCTCCAAGGCCGCCGAAACCTCTGTTCCTAAACTCTTACCATACTGGTCTGAAATAGCGGCTTCGACGTCCGAAAGATCAGCGATGAACGGTTCGACTTTAACCCCGGCCCGTTTCTCTAAAAACTCCATTACCTGCAAATCGAGAGGATCAACCATGGCCACCTGTAAAACACCGCTCTCGCGGCTGAATGGGATAAGCCGATATTTACGGGCGACCGGTTCCGGGACTAAATCAAGAATGGTTGGAGGAATGGTTTTACCGGAAAGTTCAACAAAAGGAATACTAAGAAGAGTCGCTCGGGCTCTGACTAAATCGGCCGAACTGACGTAACCACGTTCAAGAATAATGGCTTCCGTTCCCTTGCCGGTGTTAATATGCTCAAATTTAATGGCGGATAGTTGATCGGGTGTGAGCAGCCCCTGTTCAGCGAGGATATCCTCGACTCCTTTTCTAGACTCTATTTTCATGCTATCACGTAGGACTTCAAATTACTGATAATAATTTCCACTTTCCTTCGTGATGTTAAGTCGTATAAAGAGTTCATAAGGCAGAATCTTAGTTCAAGTTTCCCAAATTGTCTCGTACTTGTCAATGAAGCTAAAAAAACATATCCTTGCTGCTAAGACCTATGTCTGAGAAATCTACCTTTCATTCCATACTTATTTTCGGAGGCGATTCGACTTTTCGACAAGCGGAAGTTGAGACTTTAATTGAAGCTGACCATGGCCCCGAAAAGCAAGATGTCATCCTTATCGAATCGGAGGGAAGATCTATAGGTATCGATAAAATAAGAGAATTGAAAGAATGGATGAGTTTAAAACCCTCGAAGGGAACACGTAAAACAGCGGTTATCTTTGAGGCTTCCGAAATGACGATCGAGGCTCAAAATTCGCTATTAAAGACACTGGAAGAACCACCCATCAGCGCTCTCATTATCCTCACAGCTCAAAATAAGCAAGTTCTGCTGCCAACAATCGTCAGCCGCTGTTTTTTAAAAGAGCTTAAATCACATCCAACTAAAAAGGAAGAGTTAGCGGGGGAAGAAAATAAATCTATCCTTTCAATAAAATATGTCCTTAATCTTAGTACCAAAGATAAGCTGGATCTAATTGAAGAAAGCGCGAAAAAAATAACTAATCGAGAGGAAATTCTGCCACTGATCGACGGATGGATCGGCCAAATTCGGGAAGATATTATTAATGATGTGTCTTCAAGAAATGACGGGTTAAAAAATAAAGTCGCTATTATTGATCAATTAATTAACGCCAAGAGCGTCATTAGCGAAACGAATGCCAGTATCCGTTTATTGATCGAATCACTCCTCCTGAGATTCTCCCAGCAACCACTTTAAATAGGTATAGAGGGGTTATCACTTTTACACCGTAAAAGAGGAACATCTAAATTCCAGTTTAGACAAACAGTGTCCGATCGGACACTGTTTGTCTAGTGCTAATGAAACTCAAGTGTTCTAAGCCGAAGGGTGATTGAGTCTTAATCTTTCTCACCTTTTAGCCAACCAAAGTCTAAAATTTCTTGACCTTGACGGCTCAGCGACTTTATAGTTGGCAGATTTTCGGTTCACAGGTATCTGCCGCGCTCTTCATCTCTCGCGATTCTCCCTCCAAGCCTAAAAACTTGAAGTTCGAATGCTACTCTAGAGAACGCACCCGGCGGGTAGCAATAAATTGCCCCCGTATCTTATTCGACTACTTCGTTCGGTCAGTTTCCGCTCGGGGAGAGGAACTGACAAAGCTCATTCCTCAGAGCTTCGCCGTCAACTCCTTCCCGAAGATCTACGACCAAAACCAACTGGCCGTAATCCTCGTCGAACCGATTACCGATCTCCAAACCGCGGGCTTCGAAGAAGCTCTCGGTTTTGTCTTCCAACGCCGGGGGCAGTTGCCCCAAAAAAGCGCTGGTTGGCCAGATTTCTAACCTCTGGCCGTTGAGAGTGATTTGAAAGTCCATTTTGGACCTCCTTTTACCTGGGGCGGCCCACTTGAATCCGTCGCAGGTGCTAAAAAGTTCCTATACCCCTATTATACTATAAAATATGACATTGGTCAACTTCAAAGGCCTTACACCCGCGCTTGAAACGCGCTACTCCGATTATTTAAATAATCGTAGTGGTTGATCATTAATTATTAAGTTGAAATCTATCTTGAACTAAACAGTACTTGACAAGCTTCGTAATTAAGGAGTAGGTTTAGATTAACATGATGTCTGCCCGACTTTTTTCCGGATGGAAGTTGCTATTTTGCCTCCTCGCTTTTTTCGTCGCTGTTTTTCTCTTCGTCCCGAAAGCCGCCGCTTTCGATGATCCTGAACGTTACTACGATTGGAGTACTTCGGAAACGAGGGTTAACTCTAGGGTTCTCGGCGCCTCGACGACGCCCTCCGCCTCGCCGACGGCCCAGCCTAAAAGCATCCAAGATTATAAAAAGTTTCCTTATTTCTTATCTTTCACCTCGTCACTCTCTCCCGACAACCCTTTCTATTTTATAAAAACTCTCCAAGAGAAAACGGCTCTCGCTTTAACCGTCGATGTTGTTAAACGGGAAGGGTTGCGCTTGGCTATCGCCGGCCAACGTTTAGCCGAGCTCGAGACTTACGCCGCCAAGAACAATAAGCCGAACGCCACTCGAGAGGCTAAAGCCTCGCTCGAGAGGATCAGCCAAAGTTATCAGCGGGCTTTAGAGTCGGTGACGGATGAACTGGCGAAGCTTAAGGATCAAGTACCTAATTCCAGCGACCTCTTAAAAAGATTCGAAGAAGAGACGGCTCGGCAATCTCTGGTTTTGGGCGAGGTTACGGCGAGGCTACCGGAAGAGACTAAACCGTCCATCGAAGGCGCCGTTGTCGCCTCGGAAAAGGCTGAGGATAAATCAGCCGACTTTTCCGGCAAGCCAGCACTTCCAACCGATGTTCTCGATCGACTCCAAGCCCTTAAATCTCAAGGACTCATGACGAGTGAGGAACTAACCGCCATCGTGGGGAGTAAAACCCGATCGGAGGCTCGGGAAACACTTAGGAAGTACGCCGATTCGGGTATTTTCCCGCCGGCCGATTTAAAAAAGTTCGGCGAGATCGCCAAGAGGGAGTTCAAGGATGATTACCAGAGAGCCATCGAACTCAAGAAGTTTTTCGAGCTCAAGAAGTTAGAAGAGTTCAAGCCCGACGAGGAAATGGTTAAAAAGGTTCAAGAGTTCGCTAAGAATTATAAATCTGGTGACGTCGTTCCCGCCGATTTGCGCCGCTATTGGTTGCCACTGGTACGCCTCGAAGAGCTGCAAAACACCATCCGTCCCGACCTCATCGATGAAAAGCTTTTCGGTACCGATAAGGCGAGCAGAGATAAATTCCAAGAAGTCGTGAAGAGAGTTCAGCCGCGTCCCGAGGATATTTTACAGGTTGAGAAATACATCACCGCTAATCCCAACGCCGCCCTCGACCCCTTCTACGAAAGGGTCAGAAAGATCGGGGAGAAGTTTGGCGCTTCTTGCGGAGGTGACTCCCGCTGGGTGCCGGACCCGTCTAACTCCTCTGGCGGCTATTGCGCACCGAATAAATTTAATGCCGCAACTTTTATACCACCGGAAGTCAAGTCTGATCGATCTTGTGTCCAGGTTATAACAGCGGCCAAAAGTCCCGAGGGCGTTTGCGTCGTCTTTCCTAATTCTTGTGTTCCGGATAACTGGACCAAGGTTAATTCCTGCGCAGCTGATGCCTCCGATGCGGGTAAGGTTGCGCCCTTAGTTAAGTCCTGTCCGAGTAACTCTCACTGGGCGGCTATCTCCTACGGGTCCGAAGGCGGCTATTGCGTGCCAAATATCACCTACGTTTCTTACCAACCGTCGACAACGGGAGATAAAAAAGATCTCACGGCGGCCGAGTCGCTCTGTCCAGAAAAATTCCACCGCAATTATTCCAACGGGCCGTGTACACCCGATACTTATTTTGGTGTGAGTCCGAGCTATCCCACCTACACGCCAGGATCTTTCCCGTCGCCCGTCTTTCCGCCGACCAGTTGCCCCGCAGGCTATTTCTGGAGTGGCACGGCCTGCCTTTCCGAGTCGAGAGCTTGCGGCTATGGCGCTCATTGGGATGCCTCGGTCAACGGCTGTACCTCGAATACCCCGCCGGTTAATTTCAGTTGTCCAACCGGTCAGTATCCGGGGCCGGGAGGAGCTTGTACCTCGGAGAACAAATCAGCCGAAGCGGCGAAGTGTAACCAGACGGGTAGGTTTTGGACGGGAAGTGACTGCTTGGATAAGGCTCCGACCTCGGCTGATGGGATTAGCTGCCCGGCCGGTCAGAGTTACGACGTCGGCAATCGAACCTGTGTTACAGGTTGTTTTGGCGGCGTTCCGAGAGCGGACATGAGTGGCTGTAGAACGCCAGGAGAGTGTTACGACTGGTGTAAGACGAATCCAGGTAAGTGTTCTGGGTTCAACCCCGAAGGGCCGCGCCCGGGAGACGCCGTCAGTCGAGAATCTCAAGAAGCGGACTGCCACGCCGGTGGCGGCACTTGTGTCAGCTGGGTCAACGGTGCCTGTAGTTGTCAAGGGTCTTCGGCCCAGTCTTCAGGAACGGGGGTTTATAATCCTTCCGCCGGACCAAATCCGCCTTCTGGATACGGCTCTTGCTCTGGTGACCAGTACTGGAACGGCTCGGCCTGTGTGAGTTCATACACTCAGCCGGCCAGTAATTCCGACGCCGAAAGGACATGTCAGCAAGCACAGAACTGTAGTTCCCTCCAGTCGGCACCTCAACCAACCCAACCTCCACAGCCACCTCCGAGCCAGCCAACTCAACCATCGAGCCAACCTTCATCCGGAGGCGGTGATCCGGCGGCAATGTGCGCTGCCACGCCCGGCTGTTCCTGGACGGGCTCCACCTGTAGCTGTACTCCTCAATAAGCAAACCCCACCATGGTGGAGCCACACGGGTGGAGCCCGTGGCTTTCTGCGCAGGCGGGTAAGTTCTAAAACGAAAGTACCACTCTGACTATTTAAATAATTGTAGTGGCTGATTACGGGGATTAGTACAAAACTGCGATGTTGGCTGGTTACTATAGTAGCCGATTTATCTGAATTCCTGAATACCTATATAATTGTCGTATGAACTATGAATAAAAAATTATCTGGGTTTTCTTCGCTGTTGCTAGCCGGAATAATATTCGGCTCTTTTGGTGTTTGGATAAGGTTTTTAAGTCAAGAGTTAACGATATATCAGCAGATCGTATTTAGAAATGTAATTGCGATGGTATTTGCTATTGGAATTATAATAATAGGTAAAAGATTTTTTACTGACTTCGCAAAAGTTAAAAAAAGCCATCTGTTTTTCTACGGATTAACTGTTCCGCTTTCAGTCATTTTCTACAATATAGCCGTCCTGAATATAAAAATCGCGGTTACGACTTTTGCTTTTTACATCGGTTCAATTCTGTTTTCTTGGCTCATCAGTGTCCTTTTTTTTAAGGAAAAAATTACAACATTAAAAGCGTTATCATTAGTTTCGGTATTATTTGGATTGGCTTGTTTTATTTGGCCGTTAGCTCTCTCATCAATAAGTATTGGCTTTGTTGCCGGAATAATAAGTGGCGTTTTAGATGCGGCCGCGAATGGATTTAGAAAAGATTTAGCTGGAAAAATTGATAAATATATTTTGGTCTTTATCACAACGTTAGGCGGTGTCATTGTGTCCAGCCTGATGATGTTTTATTTTAAGCAAAATCTTAACTTTATCTCTAGTTTATCAATAAAAACATGGGTGGTAGGTTTAACGTTTGGGTTTTTTCTAGTAGCCGTAAATTATCTTTTACTTGTTGGTTTTCAAAATTTTGATTTAAGCCTTGGGGTTATTGTTTTATCCTCTGAATTAATATTCTCTTTACTTATTGGCCTATTGGTTTTCGGTGAGAAACCACTTCCAAAAGAAATAGTCGGAGGACTATTTGTGATGGTGGCGGTGATCCTATCAAGTAGGCCAAACCATACCTTAAAGGTGTAAACTCATGTCCTACTTCTACATACCCTTGAACTAATAACTGAGATAGTGTTAAAATAAATTAGCTAAAAGTACGCCGACCAGTCCGGCATAGATGGACGGTCTTTCTTTTTGTGAGCGCATTTTTATAACAATTTATGGCTAAGGAAGCGAAAAATAAATCCTCATATAGCGCCTCGGATATCCAAGTCCTAGAAGGGCTGGAACCGGTACGCAAGCGTCCGGGAATGTACATCGGCACAACGGATGTTAACGGACTGCATCACCTCTTGACCGAGATTATTGATAATTCCGTCGATGAAGCTCTCGCCGGCTTCGGAAAAAATATTTGGATTTTCCTGGAAAAAGACGGTTCGGCGACAGTCCTCGACGAAGGACGAGGTATACCCACCGATATTATGCCCCAATACAAAAAAAGCGCTCTAGAAATCGTCATGACGAAACTTCACGCCGGCGGTAAATTCGGCGGGGCGGCTTACAAAGTTTCCGGCGGGCTGCACGGCGTCGGCGCTTCGGTTGTTAACGCTTTATCAATAAGTTGCACAGTCACGGTCAAGAAGAATAAGAAATATTTTCGCCAACAATACAGCGCGGGCAACGCTAAAGGCCCGGTCAAGGAGATTAAAGAAGGGGATCTAAAAACCAATCCCCAAGTAGAAGAAATTTTATCCTCTCTTACTTCAGGAACGCTGACCAACTTCCTCCCTGATAACACAATTTTCCAAGAGACAAAATTTTACCTGGAAAAAATAGAAAGGCCGGTAAAGGAAAGAGCTTATTTAATCGCCGGGTTAACTTTCCATATTTTCGACTTAGCCACTGAAAACGAGTGCCACTATTATTTTGAAGGTGGCATTAAAGCTTTGATCGAAGATCTTAACCAAAATAAAAAACCTCTGCACAAAACGTTTTACGTTAAAAAGACGGTCGGTGATTTAACGATCGAAACAGCCATGCAGTACAACGATAGTTTTAACGAAAATATCGAGTCGTTCGTTAATGTTAAAAATACGGTTGATGGTGGCACTCACTTAGCTGGTTTTCGCACCGCCCTAACAAGAGCCATTAATGATTACAGTAAGAAAATCAACAACAGTAAAGATGGCGGAGAAAGTATTGTCATCGGTGAAGATATGAAAGAAGGACTAACCGCCGTCGTCGTCGTTTGGATGCCTTCGGAAAAACTTCAATTTGAAAGCCAAACCAAGACAAAGCTTAATAATCCTGAAATTCAACCGGCCGTCGCCCAAGCCGTTAATGAAGCCCTTGATACTTTCTTCGAGGAAAACCCGTCTGATGCCAGAGCCATTCTTGAAAAAGTCGTCCTGGCCGCCCGAGCCCGCATCGCCGCCAGAGAAGCGCGCGACACCGTCATTAGAAAAGGCGCTTTTGAAGGCGGTAGCCTTCCCGGAAAGTTGGCTGACTGCCAAGAAAAAGACCCGGCCCTTTCGGAAATTTTCATCGTCGAGGGCGATAGCGCCGGAGGATCAGCGAAGCAGGGTCGGGACCGGAGGACTCAGGCAATTTTTCCCCTGCGGGGAAAGCTCCTCAATACCGAACGTAACCGGCTCGATCGTATTCTTAAATTTGAAGAACTCAAGGATTTAGTCATTGCCTTGGGCATGGGTATCGGCGAAGTAAAAGATTCCAGTAAATTGAGATACCATAAAGTTATTATTATGACTGATGCTGATGTTGACGGTCAGCACATTATGACGCTGCTTCTAACTTTCTTTTATCGACATCTTAACGATATCATCAACGGCGGTTATCTTTATATCGCGCAACCGCCACTTTTTAGAATCCAAAAAGGAAAAGTGGTCCACTACGTTTATACTTCTGAAGAGAGAGAGAGAGTCGTGAAACAAATAATCGGAAAAGGAGAAACCGGCGAGATAGTTGAAGGGGAAGAAGTCGGCGAACATACGGGAAAAACGCCCCATATAAACATTCAAAGATTTAAGGGTTTAGGCGAGATGAATCCGGATCAGCTTTGGGAAACGACGATGAGTTCGGATTCAAGAGTTTTAAAAAAGGTTACCGTCGAAGACGCGCAAAAAGCCGATGAAGTTTTTAGCATGCTGATGGGAGAGGACGTCCTCCCTCGGAAAAGATTTATTCAAGCGCACGCGAAACAAGCGGAACTGGATATCTAAAATGTCAAATTTAATTAATCTTCTGCCCGAACCAAAACTAATTTATTTATCAATTTTACTCGGCGTTTTCGGTCTCTTATACGCTCTCTTTTTAGTCCGATCGATTTTAGCGGTTAAGGTTGAAAACAGTAAAGCTAGAGAAATCCAAGAGGCGATTAAAGAAGGAGCCAACGCTTATCTTTTTCGCCAATATACCGTTATTTCCGTCGTCGCTCTTATTATCTTCTTCCTAATTCTGAGGTTCAATGGAATAATGACGGCCGTCGGATTTTTATTCGGTGGAGTAACTTCGGCCATCAGCGGAATTTTAGGCATGGCTATTTCCGTGCGCAGCAACGCCCGCGTTACCGAAAGGGCTAAAAACGGCGTCGGTCCGGCTTTAAATCTCGGCTTCCGCGGCGGGGCGGTCACCGGTTTTCTGGTCGTCAGTCTGGCCTTAATTACGACGGCTGTTTTCTATTTATTTGTTAGTAGCAAAAGCGCCAATCTCGCCCCTTTAGCGGGCCTGGCCTTCGGTGGTTCCCTCATTTCCATTTTCGCGCGTCTCGGCGGCGGGATTTTTACTAAAGCGGC
>CAYHYS010000026.1:0-11092 GCA_964360905.1 uncultured Candidatus Saccharibacteria bacterium
AACTTCTACCGAAGGCAAAACATTTTTTAGATGCTCGAAAGCGGCGATTTGCGGAACAATCCCGCCGAACTTTTCGTGAAGTTTACTTTGGGAAAAAATGACGTTGGCGAGGATCGTCTTTCCATCCTCAACCACGGCAGCACAAGTATCATCAGCGGTTGTGTCAATTCCTAAAACCTTCATACTCACCGCCTATTTCTTAGTTGTTGGTTTGGGAACACTATTACTTTGCAGCTGCTCAATAGTTTTTTTAGCGTTGGCGAGTGCTTGCTTCGGATCTCCTCCGCGAACAACGGAATTAATAGCCCCACCCACGGCTTCAACATAAGGATCATCACCAACCCCATCATTAAACGGAGCCACACTGGCTTTAGAAGCACTGCTCATAAGAGGAGCTAAATAGGGATCAGTACTTAGACTATCCGCCGCGTCTTTACTCGGGTAAGGCTCTCCGAAGGTTCTATTCTGACCTTGAAGGGCATAGATTTTTCGAAGCTGATCAGGGGAACTTAAGAATTTAAGAAAATCGAAAGCCGCCTCCTTACCTTTCGAATCTTTCGAGACAACTTCGATCCAAAACGAAGCGAGAGAAACCTCATTACTGGTGACGCCCTCTAAATTAGGAACTTGAGGAACTCCTCCGGTAGTGATGTCTATCGAAGGATTGAGATTTTTGATATCCAATATTCTCCAGCTGGGAACGAGAATCATCGCCGTCTGCCCTCTAGCAAAAGAGACAATTGAGCTGGGAAAAGCCTCATCCCAAACGCGGTCGACGGTGATAAAATTCGTGTAAAAAGTCAGGGCGTCGGCTGCCGCTTGAGTCGCTAAATCCGCCGGAATCTTAAGATTACTTTGCAAGAACATCAGTAAGAGAACGTCAACGCCGTGAGGAATATTACCGTAGGAACCAAGCGCCGCCCCTGACTGGATTATTTTTTTCGTCTGCGGATCGGTTTTCGTCAGCCGCGCTACGGCCTGACGGAATTCGTCCCAAGTTCGCGGTAAGGTTACATTGGCCTCACCTAATAATTTCTTATTGGCGAGAAGCATGAGGCCGTCATACATCAAGGGTATCCCGTAGATGGTGTCACCGACGGAAGATCCCTCTTTTATCACCGGGAAGAAAGATTTACTGTACTCCTCCTTACTTATAACTTTAGTCGGCAGCGGAGCGAGGAAGGGTTGGAAATCCTTAAGCCAACTGGCATGAATCCGAGCGACGTCCGGGCCTTTCCCTTCCCGAAAACGGTTAAGTAAGGTCTCCTTATACTGGCTAAGGGTTGAATAGGACTTTTGCTGGTAATCAATTTCGACACCTTGATGCTTATCTTTGTAGTCGTTGATGAGAGGTTTATAGCTATCAGGACTTTCAAAAAGGCCCCAATAGGTAAGTTGAGCTTTACCGGAAAAACCCGCGCTACCTTTAAATAACCCGCCGATTAAGGGAATATCCGCGGCTGAACAGCCGGAGAGAAAGACAGACGTCAGAATAAAAATCAGGCCTATTTTTATCGTTTTTTTAAATTTCACGGCCACTACCATTCATTCTAGGGAAGTTTTCTTCTGGTGGCAATGATTGACCCTCCAAAGAAAAGGCGATGCCGATCAAGACCCAAAAAATAAGCATTCCTTGCTGAAGGGTCAAAAGATAATGATCAAATAAACCAAGGAATAAAAGCTGAAGAAGAGAGACGAGGATTACGATGCCCAGACGATTCATCCTTGAACGATAGGCCTTTCGAAACGCTGCCAAAATTAAAATCAAAAAGCCGGTGAGTCCGAGCAGACCGCTTTCGGAAAGAACCAACAAGTAAATATTGTGCGCCGGCTGGATAAAGCGGGTGACGCCGACGATAAATTTATAATCTTCAAGACGAACCGTGAAATTATTAAGGCCAACGCCGCTCAAAGGAAAATCTTTAAACATGGAAAAAGAAGCCGCGGTCAATTCCAACCTTCTACTAATAGAGAGGGAATTATCACCGACCAAGGTTTTTGAAACGGAAAAAAGCGGAAAGAGTAGCACAGAAAACAATAAAACTAGAGAGATCAGAAATGTCTTTCTGCCAATATATTTCCGGAACAAAATAAGGACTAGGAGTAGACCTAAGAGAAAAACGAACCAGGCGGATCTTGAGAAAGTCAGGAATAAAGAGGCGGCACCTAAAGCTATTGAGAGAAAAAACAGTAGCTTCCCCTTGCTACTATGATTCGAATCATAGTAGCAACGATGGCTAATAAATTTTATAAATAAGTAAGAGATTATTATTGTGAGTGAGATAGAAAGATAGCCACCTAAAATGTTAGGGTGGGGGAAGGTTCCGTAAACGCGTAGCTTCATTGAGCCTAATAAATTAACTAAAGCAAAAGGAGAATGCGGAGAAATTAGAGATTCTCCGAGAGGGAGGTAACCGAAGATGTAACCTTGTTTAAGCCATTGAAGAATGGCTAAAGCGGACTGGAAAACAACCCCGAGAGTTAAAAACTTAAAGCTTTTCTCAGCTAAATCTTTATTAAACTTTTCCGCGATTAATATACCTAGAAAAGAAAATTCTAAATATTTAAAAAATTTATAGGCGGCCGCCATTTTACTACTCGCCACCAAAACCGAGGGTAGGAGAAAAAATAAAAATATAAAAATAGGTATGTACTTTTTTAATTTGACCAAAAGTTCTCGACCCGTGGGATGTGAACGGTTCAGGCTTAAAAGCGACGATAAAAAGAGGATAAAAATAAGTAGGTCAGACAGATAAATGGTGGGAATTAAATAATCGATCAAGACACCATTGACGTAAGACTCTTTAAGAATAAAATGCTTGCCTAAATTGAGGGGGAAGAACAACAAAAGAAGATAAAAGAGGCTTCTCTCTATTTTTGACATTATAAAGTCATTTTACGCTATAGAGAAAACATTCTCCCGCCTGAGCGGGACCCCGCTGCGGCGGTGGCACGGGTTCACCTTCAGGGTGAGATCAGCAATTAGATAAATAGGAATTAAAAAGAGGGGAGATGAATTGCGAAATCCAAAAAGACATCAAAACCCTTACGATCGTAAGCTAAATGGTGTCATTCTAAAACGTGGCTGGGGTGTTTGACACTCCGCCTAAACGATGTGCTGTGAGTGAAGATTAAAAAGCCGGGAAATGAAAACGGGGTCAGTTGCTAGAGCTTGCAAAGATCGCAAGATTGCTTCTGACCCCGGAATTTTTTTGTTTAGGGAAGGAGGCAACGTAATCTCCACGCAGACATCGCCACGCACCCCATTTTAAACAACCACACTAGAAATCACGAGTCTTGTCTCGCCTCGGTTCTCGGATTTCTAGATAACAGGATGTAGGGAAAGCCTTGGTCGTCGGTCACACCGGACCGTCCCAACCTCAACTACAGACGTCTCTGTAGTTTTATGCGAGAAAAAACCCTCATCCATCCAGTGTACTCTTTCATTGTATCACACTTTAACTCCCGTGTCAAGTATTATAGGTTGATTCTATTTGAGGGCCTGAGCATGGGATTTTAACTCTAAAGAGTCATCAAGCTGGGATAGATCGCCAATGTCAATCTCAAGAGCCTTGGCTATAAGATAGTCAGCCAGGTGGGGATTACGCGGTAAAAGAGGTCCGTGGAAATAGCAGCCGATGGCGTTTTTGTAAATGACTCCCTCGGTCCCGTCTTCTCCGTTATTGCCGAAACCGCGCAAAACTTTCCCGAGAGGCTGTACAGCCTGACCCAAGTAAGTCCGGCCGCCGTGGTTTTCGAATCCCACCAGCCTGGTCAGTTTCTGACGATTAGGTATCAGGTTAGGCAACCCATTAAGATTAAGATCGATAACAATGTTCCCAATACAACGCTTGACGGAGGACCCCGGGTTTGCCGTCCTCAAATCAAAAAGTCCTAAACCGGGTATCTCTTGACCATCGGCTGTTTTATAATAACTCCCCATAAACTGATAGGCGGCGCAAACAAATAACGCCACCTTACCTCTATTTACAAGGTCAATGATTCGCGAACCTTTATTTTCTAAAATATCCGCGGCTACAATTTTTTGCTGGCGGTCTTGGGCGCCGCCCATGAAAATTAGGTCGCAGCTGTCAAGGGATTTCGGATCAGTAGTTAGTCCTACCTCTAAAACTTCAACGCCAACACCGCGCCACTGGCAACGTTTAATCAAGGTGACGATATTACCGCGATCGCCGTAAGTGCCCATCAAACGGGGATATAGCCAGGCAATTTTGAGCTTCATTTAACTGATTCTCCTTCCCAGCAATACTTTACGGAGGCCCAGCATGGCCGTGTAAGTCGGCAAGATATAAAGGACACCTCGCTTATTTTCCTCTTTGAAAAACTCCTTCAGTATAATTTTAGTGTTTTTTGAAACCCGGGGTTCTTTTTTTAGTCCGGCGTACTTAAGCCGCAGAGCCAAATCGAAAGCTCGGCTGCCCGAGACATAGACGGATTCTTCAAGAAGCTTGAGAAAGTCTTCAAAATCAACATCGTAAATCCAGCTGACATCTCGACCATCGGCGATACCGTCATTAAGAGCTAAAAGTAGGCGGTCACCCGGCTCAATGATAGAACTGATGAGCCTTAAATTCACGTTGAAACCCGTCGGATTTTTAGAGAGAAGAATCTTAACCGTCAAGGTCGGAGCAAGATCCCGGATCTGACGGCCTAAGATCCGGGATCTAATTACTTGAAAGCTTTCTTGACGCCCGAAATGAGGCTCAAAATTCTTAAAGAGGGGGATTGATAAAGCTTCTTCAATACCCAGCAATCGCAGCAATCCGAAAACAGCCGTCAGATTATAAACATTATAAATGCCCATCAGTTTGGTCGTAACTTCAAGTTTATTGATACGAAAACTCATTTCTTCTTTGCTGATACGAATATGGCTGGCTTCAAAAGAGAGGGGGGGAGTAGTTCTCCCGCAAACCGGACAAGACCAAACACCGACGTGTGAAAAATAGCAAATCTTATAACGCAAGACACTAGCGCAATTAAGACAGTAGAGGCTATCAGCGTAATGAGGCACTCCTTTTAGTTTGAAGCGGGAGTCGTTTACGCCAAAATAAGTAACTTCACTCAGGCAATGCTCACCTAAAAAAACTAAGGCCGGATCGTTGGCATTAATGAGAATCTTTGTTGAAAGAGGTAGGGTCTCTAAAGCTTCTTTCCATTTAGAGATGATCGTGTCCACTTCACCATACCGATCGAGCTGATCACGAAAGAGGTTTAGGAGGATTATAAATTTAGGTTGTAGTAGTCGGACCGCTTCAGGAAAAACAGCCTCATCAACTTCAAAAACGCCAATATCAGCGTTAAAACGCCCACGCCAACCTAGTTTCGAAATTAAAGCCGAAGCTATTCCATTGAGAAGATTAGCCCCAGAAGTGTTGGTTACCACCCTCAAATTCTTTTCTTCTAGAATAAATGAAGAGGCTTGAGCGGTTGTCGTTTTACCATTAGTTCCGGTAATGATAATCGTACCCCGCGGAAGTTTGGAAATTGTTTTTTCAATAAAATGTGGGTAAAAGAAAAGGATAAGGTGTCCCGGCCAAGTGTAACCGGAACCGATATTTAGTAAACGGCTCATTCGGGAAAATATTTTGGTAATAATTAAAATTAAAGTAAACATTTAAGCAAGACGTATCTACTATTTTAGTGTTTAAATCCGTAGTCGTATTAGTAGTCCTTGTGTCTATGTTTAAAACCTTCCGAAAGGCTTTACATCACACGGATTAATTCTAATCTTTTTGTGTTTAACATGTTTAAAGATTGTGTAAGGCTTCGGGAAAAAATGTTAATAACTAGTGGTTTTCCGGTCGAGGGGCATTCTTTCCACAAGGCTAAAAGTTACTGGCCAGTTTTTTTTGAATTTGTATCAGTTCTTGTTTAGTCAGCGGGTTAGTAATAATTTCTTTTTCTATTTTAGAAACTCCGTGCATGACCGTCGTGTGATCTTTCCCACCTAATATCTCTCCGACTTTCATCAGCGAGATTTTACAGGTATTCCTTAAGAAGTACATGGTAATCTGGCGTGGCCTGACCAGTGTTTGGGTTCTTCTCTTCCCAATAAGTTCCGCTTCTTTTAGACCAAAATGGTCGCAGATAGTAGCCACGACTTTTTTAGGATCAACAATTTTATCCGGCTCGGTATAATACTTCCCCTGGAAGAGATCCTTAACTTGATTGAGACTGATTTCCCCGTTTTGGGAAAGCATCAGATTAACAACCTGTTTAAGCCCTCCTTCGAGTTCCCGAATGTTAGTTTCGATGCTACCGGCTAAGACTTCCAATACTTCCGGCCGAATATTTAAATTAAGATTTTGGGCTTTAGTTTGGAGGATCGCCCGTCTCGTTTCAAAATCAGGATTTTGAATATCGGCCATGATTCCGCCACCAAACCGTGAAGTGAGGCGCTGTTCCAATCGGGTAATTTCCCTCGGGTGTCTGTCCGAAGTGACAATAATCTGTTTTTGGGAGAGGTAAAGAGCGTTAAAGGTGTGAAAAAATTCTTCCTGGGTTGACTCCCGACCGGCAATAAACTGAATGTCATCAACAATAAGGACATCAACATCGCGAAATTTTTTTCTAAATGAGTTTTGCGTGCGGTGCTGTATTGACTCGATCAGTTCGTTGGTAAAATTTTCCGAGGTGGTGTAGAGAACACGTAGGGAGGGAAGCGTTTTGATGATTTCGTTGCCAATGGCCTGGGTGAGATGCGTTTTTCCAAGGCCTACGCTGGCGTAGAGGAAAAAAGGGTTATTAGCGTTAGCTCCCGGAGACTTAGCGACGGCTGATGCCATGGCGAAAGCCAGTCTGTTATTTGACCCAATAACAAAATTTTCTAAGGAATAGTGCGGAGATAGATTAGCAATATATCGAGTACGATTAGAAGGCATCGACGGTACAGGCGTCGTCTCTTTCTCAAGAGTTTTAAGGAGTGGCCCCTCCGGCGTTTTTTCCCCCTTCGACGCGTCCTCTTTAACTTTTGAAAAAGTGACGGTGAGACTCGCCTCGCTCCTCACCAGTGAGGAGACTATTTCTCTAATTCTTTCCTTGTAGATGGTGTCGATTTTATTTTTAGCAAAGGAATTAGGGCAAACGATCTCGTAAACGTTTTCGCCCATAAGGTTGATCTTCGTTTTTGAAAACCAGGTCTTTAAAGCCGCTTCAGAAATTTCACTTTTAAGTAGGGAAAGTGTCTTTTCCCATAGTTCCTGTTGGTTCATAAAAACTTCATAAATGGCGTAGAGCGAGCCTAAAGTCATGCTAAAGTCTTTGTGGATAACTGTCAACGTCTCATAGTAAGATAGTTGTAACAACAACTGTAATCTTATAGTTAGTGATTTCCACAAAGGCCTTTTCTTCTGTGGATAACTGGGAGATAACACTCTGAAGGTGAGTCCACATAACACGCACGGATTGGACTTCCTCTCCTGTCATTCTGAGGTGTTCGGCCCGAAGAATCTAGATCCTTCGTAGAATTTACACTGAGCTCGTCGAATGTGCTCAGGATGACATAAGTCCAGTCTGAGTATGTTTTCTCTATAGACCCACGTCGGGTTCACCTTCAGGGTGAGATCCGAGAAGTATTTGCAGCCCTCTTGATTACTGTAGACAACCGCTTTTAAAGATATGAGGTTGTCATGCCAGACCGAGATCTGGCATCCAGACCTGCCTGCCGGTCATCGATTCCGAGGCTCAGATTCGAGAAGCAGGCAGGCTTTCCCCGAGCCTGGATTCCCTGGCCGCATCCAGGCAGGCCGGCTCACCGGCCGGAATGACGGGGAGGACAGGAACCCATACTCTCTAAAGAGTTTGTCTATGGTATAATTAGTAAAATGGTTAAAAGAACTTATCAGCCAAAAAAGAAAAAAAGGGTTCGCGTTCACGGTTTTAGATCCCGAATGTCGACTCACTCCGGAAGGAATGTTATAAAAAGAAGGTTAGCTAAAGGAAGAAAAAAACTAACCGTCTAGTTTAGGATTTGTGTGCTTGCTAAAACCCTCCGTCTCCCCTCATCGGAATTTAGAAAGCTTAAAAAGTATGGTCAGGTCCTTCCCGGAAAAGAATTTCTTGTTTCTTACGTGAGACCTAATTTTCCCGCCGGCGTACGTTTTGGTTTTGTTATCGGAAAAATTGTCACCAAGAAAGCGACCCAGCGAAATTTAATCAAGCGTCGGCTCAGCGCCGCCGTCTCCTCTTTTGTTATTAGGAATAGCGAAGCTTTGAGAGAAATTACTCTTTACGTCTGCTTTATCGTCCGGAGCCCAATATTAATGAGAAATTATGAAGAACTTGATTCTCTCGTTGATAAAGCTTTATCAACGATATTTAAACTTTGAAGGAACTCTCTTCCGGCAACTATTTTTAACGGATAAGTCCTGTCGATTTAATCCCACCTGCTCAACTTATCTCTACTGTGCTGTCGATAAGTATGGTACAGTTAAAGGGTTATTTTTAGGATTTAAGCGAATATTGAGATGCCATCCTTGGAATAAGGGCGGTTTCGATCCTCTTCTCTAAAAGGGATTTTAAACCTGAATATCTATGAATGTTTTAGCTTTCGTTTGGAATGCTCTACTCTATCAGCCTATTTTGTGGGCTCTCTTGACTTTATCAGGAATCCTTTTCGGTAACCTGGGGTTAGGTATTATCGCGTTAACCCTCATCATTAGGGCGCTTTTGGTGCCCCTAACCCTCCCTTCCCTTAAAGCCATGCAAAAACAAAAAGATATTCAAGGGGAGCTTAATGAGCTCAAAAGTAAATACAAGGATGATAAAAAACGTCTGGCCGAAGAACAGATGAAATTGTTCCAAAAACACGGTATTAACCCGGCCGCCGGCTGCCTGCCACAGCTTCTTCAAATCATCATTTTAATTGCCATGTATAACGCCTTCACCTCTGTCCTTGACAAGAGCACCCACGGACTGGCGACTTCTTTCCTTTATCTTGATCTGACTAAACCGGACCCCTTTATTATCTTGCCCGGGCTTTCCGGAGCCGCCCAGTTTTGGGCCTCAAAGCTCATGCTGCCAACCGTAAAGAAGGAAGAAAAGCTAGCGGAAAAAACGGCGGACAAAACTGATGATATTATGTATAATATGCAGGAGCAGATGCTTTATTTAGCGCCGCTCATGACCATTCTCATCGGGTTTAAACTGCCTTCCGGACTGGTTCTGTACTGGTTTGTAACGACCGTCTTTTCGCTGCTCCAGCAAATTTGGGTAAACAATAATTATGGAAAAAACGCTAGAACTTGAACGAATCGTAAAAGAACTCTTAGGACATTTAGGTTTCGACTTGACGCCGGCGATTTCTTTTGAAGAAAACACTTATAACGTTTCCTTATCCGCCGGGAAAGACTCCGCTCTGCTGATTGGCTATCACGGCGAAACGTTAAATTCGCTACAAGTAATAATCTCCCTGACCCTTTTTAGAAAATTTAATGAGGCTTTGTCCGTGGTCGTGGATGTTGACGGTTACCGAAAAGAAAGATACGAGCGGATTAGAGCTTTAGCCGTGCGTACGAGTGATAAGGCGCGTTTTCTCAGCACGCCGCAAGCGCTTCCGGCGATGAATGCTTTTGAGCGCCTGTTGGTTCATCTTTTTGTTTCGGAAATTTCTGACATGAAATCGGAAAGTGTTGGTGAAGGACGAGACCGCCAGGTGGTTATCAGCTCTAAATCTCTAATAGATAATCAGGGTGGGAAAGAGATAGAAAAAGGTCCGGAAGAAGATTTGTTGGAAAAATTGGAAGAAAAGAATGAAGTTTAATTGTTCGGTCGAAAGTTTTTATAGTAGCCTCTCCGCTGTTTCTCACGCTCTTTCTACTAAAGGTTCACTACCCGTACTCTCTTATATTCTTCTTGAGGCTTCCGGTAAGAGTCTTTCCCTCTCTGCCACCAATTTAGAATTGGCGATCACGACAGTGATAGAAGCCGAGATAGAAAAAGAAGGTTCGGTGTGCGCTCCCGGCAAGCTCTTGACCGACCTCGCCTCTTCTCTGCCGAGCGGGGAGATTAAAGTTTCCGTGAAAGATAATATTCTTGACGTGGAAAGTCAAAACGTTAAATCGAAACTTAACGGCATTGCTTCTACGGAGTTTCCGAAACTGGCTTTAGGCACGAAAGAAGAATTTCTTAGTTTAGATCCTGCCCAGTTTTGTAAGAGTCTGCCTTCGGTTATTTTCAGCGCCGCCACGGATGAGTCACGACCAGTCCTGACTGGTGTTCTTTTTGACGTTACCGAAGACGTTCTGACCTTGGTCGGGGTGGATGGGTTTAGACTTTCCGAGCGAAAATTAAAACTAACTCAGAAGGCGGATAAACACATCCACGTGGTCATACCCGCTCGACCTCTTTCGGAAATCGGCCGTTTGATCAGCGGTGAGGGAAGTCTTAAAGTTTTTCTCGATGACGGCGAAAATCAAATAATTTTCAGAACCGAGAGATTCGAAATTAGTTCGCGTCTCATCGAAGGCGCTTTTCCCGATTATCGAAAAATAATTCCAGCCAGCTTTATCAGCCGGGCCTCTGTTCCCGCGGAAGAGTTTCGCAAATCAGTTAAATTAGCTTCACTTTTCGCCAAAGACTCCAGTAATGTCATTAAGATAACTCTTTCTCCCTCGGAATCGCTGATCACTCTTGGGGCCAATACTCCCGAAATCGGAGAAAACGAGACAAAAATTTCCGCGAGAATAGAAGGAGAGGGGTTAAATGTGGCCTTCAATAATCGTTATCTCTCCGATTGTCTCTCTAATATCACGGACACGGAAATAATTTTTCAAGCTTCAGGTGAGTTAAGTCCGGGCCTTTTTACGTCAAGTAAAGACGAGAATTTCCTTCATATCATTATGCCGGTTCGCGTTCAAGAATAGACTCATGGTTTATCCGCGATCAGTCCCGATTTCTGGTAAGAAGTACGTAACTCCCATATCTTTTAGCAAACCTTTAACATCTTCCGGGATCCCTATCCCAATACCCAACTTAACTGCCTTAAAGATCCCCCTCCCAGTTCCAACAAGGTCTCATCTTGTGGAGATTGTCGTGGAGAGGTTTTACTTTTATTTAACCGGCAGCCGAACCA
>CAYHYS010000027.1:0-11076 GCA_964360905.1 uncultured Candidatus Saccharibacteria bacterium
AAAGGCCCGCGTGTCGAGGAAATCGACCACGGCCCGACTGAAATAAGCGAATCGTTGGTGCTCCGCTTCCCCACCGGGATAGACGGTACCATCGCCAAAATAGGTGTCATTTTCGACGTAAAAAACGGGAATATCCGTACCCGGTAATTTCTCCGGATAAGTGAAGCCCTCTACCTTGTATTTCGGAATGATAATGGCCACGTCAACCCCGAGCTTGCTTAAAGCTTTCGGCAGCGCCCCGACGACGTCTCCGAGTCCCCCGACTTTAACAATAGGCGCGCACTCCGACGCGGCAAACAAAACCTTCATCTTTAAACTCTAAACCCTAAGCTCTAAATTCTAAACAAAACCCAAATTCAAAACTAAGATCCTCTGGTAATGATCGAACCGAAGATCTTCATAAATTCCGTGGCCTCGTCAGCCAAATAACTGGACTCTTTCTTAAGATCCGTATTTCCTCCTGTATTGATCAGTTTTAACCAATACCGACTCTCTTTTGCTTCTTTGCGGCAAATCTTAATTCGAAGATAGAAATCTTTCTTGCTCAGAGACTCGCTGGCTTCAATATAATTGGCACCAACCGATCCTGAAGACCTTATTAATTGCCTCCCGTCCTCGATGTTGGCAACGATCTTCGGAAGTTTCCCAACAAATTCTCTAACGTCTTGAGCAAACTCAAAAGTCCTCTCTTCTAAATTATACGGTTTAACTTTTTGCGTTTCGTCCATTGTTTAGAGTTTAGGTCTTAGAATTTAGGATTTAAGTAACTCTCAAGTTCTCTTATTCTATCACGCAGTTGGGCCGCTCTTTCATACTCCAGTCTCGAAACTACGTCCAGCATCTCCTTGCGGATCGTGGCGATGATCTTTAAAAGCTCCTCTTTCGGCATTTTCGGAAGAGTCTGATCGGTACGCATGCGGATCGTTTCATCCTCTTTTCGGGAAATTTCATCGACTTTTCCGGACCGTTGATACTCGAAAGCCGTCTCCAGAATCCGATAATAAAGGTCTTGAGCTTGGTCTAGGGCCTCTTTATCACCCGTGGCTCTAATCGCGTCTAACAACTCCTTGGCCCCTAATTCTATATATTCAATACTCCACCAAGGCTTGGCCGAAGCCCACCAGTATTGATCCGAGTGCAAAGCACGGTCAAGCAGTAGCTGCGCCTTCAATAACTTCTTTTGCTCTTGAGTTAAGTCTGAGCCTCCAACTTCATTCGGATCAGAAACACTAAACTCTAAATCCGAAATCCTAAACGATTCCAAGTTATTAGACCCAAAATCTCTTGAATTTTTTTCATTTGAATTTTGTCCTCCAGAGGCGGATCCGCCTTGGGCGGAAATTTGTTTAGAACTTAGAGTTTTGGGTTTAGAGTTTCCAACTACGGCCATAGCGAAATTGGTCAACTCCCACTGCAAACGGTGAACTTCGTTCTCCGGATCGTCCCAACGGGCGAAGGGCAGGTTTTTCTCGACTTCGTGTTCCATTAAAGCCCAGGTCGAAGGTACCGTTTCGATACTTTCGCGGCCAGGAAATAACAAGGGCAAATCGGAAATGTGGACCATTTTTATTGATGAGATCTTAAAAAGATCGAAGAGAAGCTTCTCCATTCCCGGCCGATGGTGGCCGAAAGTTTCGCCGTCCATAGCCGTCAGTAAAAAATGTCCCTTATCATCACTTCGATGACTCAAATCATTATTCACACCTTCCAGGTGTGGCTGCGACGTCGGGTTCACCTGGAAGGTGGCGTCATTATAGTGCTGTTCTTCAGGGAACTTGTTTCGCAGATCATCAAGAAACAGTTTCTCCGTGCCGAGATAACCGGCTAAAACTTTATAGGAGAAAGCACGGTCGCGAAAAAATATCATTAACTCTCGGCTTGATAAGGAGTCTCCTTTACCTACCTGTAAAGGAGACTCCTTTACAGGTACCCCAGAAATGGTGTAGACGCGATTATATTCCACAGGCTTACCCAGTGAAAGCTCCTCGGTAATAATCCACTCATAGCCAAGAGAAGCCACAATTTCCGCCAAATAACGATTGTAGGCCATCTCCGGCGGGAAAAATCCCCGCAGCGGCTTTCCCGAAGCACTAAGCTCCAAATTCGAAGTACTAAACAAATTCGAATTTCCAAAATTTTCAAATTCAAAACTTTTTGATTTTTGGTCATTTGGATTTTGGGTTTGTTTAGAATTTAGAGTTTTGAACTTAGAGTTTCTCAACACTGGTCCAGCGACTCCAAAATATTTGTTGAGCGTTATCTCATTAAGGACGATTTGACGCACCACCATTTCCTTCGGCAGTTTCGGTAGGAGCGGGTGGTACTTAGCCGAGCCGGTCAGTTCAATTTGTCCCCTCTCAACTAGGGTTTTAAGGCCGGAAAGGACATCATGGTGGCCGTGCTCATCCCAAAGTTCACAAAGGATGGAGTTTATATTCAGCGTAATTTTCGCTTGCGGATTTTCTAAAAGGCCGTTAATGATCCGTCGGTAACACTCGTCAGTCACCCGATCGATCCAATATTTCTTCTGCGTCGGCGGTTGGTAAAAATGGAGAAAACAAGCCCAAACCATAACTTAATGGTAGCAAGTGTTGGAAGCCAAGTAAACACTAACCCTCCCCCACACTCATCAACCTGCCGCGACCCCCCAATTTAAAAAATTGACAAATTACAACCCAGGTGGATATCATTTTGTCAACGGTCAGCGACTTCTTCGAGCCGAGTAAACAGTCCTCTAAAAAATGACGAAGGGGAAGAAGTGTCAGGTTTTAGACCCGATCACGTCTTCCCCTCGGTTTGGCAGGTTAGAGGAGCTTGACAGACCCTTTCGGAGTAATCAAAGCAACCTCAACTAAACCATACGTCTCGCGGTAAAAAGCTGCGAGATGTACGATATAGCTGAGTTCCCAACCGTGGCCAAACGGGATCGGAACGCGAACGTGGAGCGAGATACGCTCCCATTCTACGTTCCGGTGGAAATGGATTACCATTTTCTCACCTCCTTTCTTCGCCAAGATTCCCTACAGCTTCAACTTCTGTTTAACACCCACCTTGAAAACCACAGAAGTCGCGCCGCGGAACTTTAGGAGAAAGGACCCGTCCAGCTTTGGCTGGTAAATGCTAATATACTATAAGTCTATCAATAAGTCAAACAGAAGTGTAGAAAATTATCCTGATCCTTTTCGTCCGTCATCCTGAGTGCAACGAAGGATCCTAATTTCCCGCCTCGGTGGTGGCATCATCCGGCTCAGCCGAATCATAATGACACTTTCTAAACTGCCCTAAAGTGTCCACTTGACAATACTACTATAAGGTGTTATAATGAAGGAGTAGGTACGCGACGTCGGGATCTGAAGGTGATTGAATTTTCTCAGTCGTCGTCAAGTCTCGATAGCAGAAGAAGATTCTTTTTTTCTCCACATCATCGCCAGCTTTTTCGCTCTCTCCCGCCGTTCGATATTTCTAGGTCCCCCTTCCCCCCCACGGTTAGACAGCCGCAAACGAAATGACAACATTGACAACTTACCTTCCAGGTGGATATCATTTTGTCAATGACTAAAGACCTCTTTAGCGAACTATCTTTAACTGATAAAACGTTACTGACAATCTTCGTCCTCATTTCTATCGGTGAAGAAGTGCTTTGGGAAACCCAACCAAAGCGGGTTTACGAGGCGCTAAGCGGCTACGATCCGGAAGCCCGGCGGCGTCATTTTGAAAAAAACAGCCTCCAGAGAACCCTTTACCGTTTCCTCGAGAAAAGAATTATTGAGAAATATAAGGATCGCGGAAAGGAGAAAATTAAACTTTCTAAGAAAGGTCTTGAATTTCTCTTTAACCACTTCCCTAACTTTAAAAGGATGAATCAAAAGTGGGACGGACGCTTCAGATTGGTAACTTATGATATCCCTAGCGATGAAGCCAACAGTCGCCAAAGAGTCAGACAAATTCTTAAAAATCTCGGCTTTAAATTGCTCCAACAGAGTGTCTGGATTTCTCCTTTTCAAGTCAAAGCCGAACTCGAAGAATTCCTCGAAAAAGCTGATCTTTCTGAATACGTTTGGGTCTTAGAAATTTCTCTTCCTTTGAGTAAGGGTCGGGATTTAATTAAACGTCTCTGGGGTAAGATTGATAGTAAATTACCCACTGAGATTACACAAAAAAAGAAGCTTTTTGAAAAGAATTCCGGGGTATTTCTCAACCGCCTCCTAGCGAATCAATTCCTACCTCCAGAGCTTATCTGAATTGACAAAAACACATACAGCTGGATAGTATTTTGTCAATTAATTTAGAATTATTTCAACATCACTCTAAACTCGACTCGATTTCCGCCTTGTATGAGCCCGAATAAGTCCCTTGGGGGATGGTCACGGTTATAAGAGGTGAAAATCGAAAAATCCCTTTACCTTTATCGGATCCCGCAGGGTAAATTTTTAGCGTGGATCCTTCCTCAATTATTAAACCGGAAGTCGCGCCTTCAACCGCTTCAATAGAATCTTTCGCAACCTTAAAACGCACATTTTCCGCCTTTATATTTCCCTTCTCCCCCACCAGATCCTTCGATGAGATCATCAATTTCCACCCACCGGCGCGGCGGCTATCTTTAACCTCGAAGAGATCAAGCTGCGCGGTTATCTCCTGATCATAATTTCGGACTTTAACTTCCGGCAAATTGAAGGTTCTAGGTGATTTAAGATAAAGCTCCTCTTTTCGCTGATTACTAACCAGCTCTTCGATTTTAGGAATCTGAGACTGAAGATTTGACGGAAAACTTTGAGCTATTTTTTTAAGCTCGGCGGGAATTCCACTGATATCTCCGATTTTTATTCCTAGGATAGAACCAAAATTTAACCTCGCAGAGAGATCGGAGATAATTTGTGAGGCGGAAGCTAGGTAGTCTTGCTGTCCTATTTGTGAACGTAAATAAGGGAAATAAGCGATAACTAAGACAGAAACACCTATAAAAGCCATTCCTGCCAGTAACTTATAAACGGCCATAGAGAAGTTACTTCTTTTTACGGAATAGGAAGAAGAGGATGACGATAAACAAAATAATAATAGGACCGAAAATCAGCACCGGAACCGTCGGATCAAAAAAGGCGGACTTCGAAACCGAACCGGCCTTACCGTAATTTAAATCCAAAGTAACAACAAAAGGCAGAACTTTCGCGCCCTCAACTTTATATTTACCCTCAATCTCCTTACCGGCCAGAACTTCACCTAAGTTCCCCATCTCCAAAACGGAAGATCCGAAAACGGAACCGATCTTTAAACTGCCTTTCGGGCTGAGATTTATATTGCCCGTATTCGCTAAAGAATAAGACAGGTAGGTTTGTCCACCACTCTCAATCACTTTGATATTTTTTATCGCCAAATTCTCGAGCCGCTCGCCTTCAACCGTTATATAAAACCGGACACCCAATCTTTGGATCACCTTAACGCCGGATGTCGAAAGATTGAGCTCCTCTTTTGGCTCAATAGCTATACCGCCGACGTGATCGCCGGGAGTGGCTGAAAACGGAATTTTTAAAGTAAACGGCACGGTTATTTTTGAATCAGCCGGGACTTCAACTTGGTCCGAATCTAGAGTTAGCCACCCGCCAACATCATTTTTTACGCCTTGGGAAAAAAGGGTAAAAGCGCCGTCTTTATTACTCGAAGCGTCAACGGAGTAAATTTTCAACTTGACACTCTCGGCTCCCTTATTTTGAATCGTTACCGAGGAGGAAGCTTCTTCGTTAGGCTTTAGAGAGTAAACAAACCAGGAACGTGTCTTCGGTTCATCTTCTTTAAAATCGGTGGGAAAAATACCTAATTTACCCGACTCCGCGCCGCTAGCGCTTCTTATTCCCAAAACCAAAACAGCCAAAAAAGTAAACAAGAAAATATAAATTCGGCCAAGCCTTCTATAGTTCATATAAACTCGCTAGATAATTGTAACGGTGACAGTGGCAGTGTAGGTACCGGCATAAGCGTCAGCCGGAATTGATAACGTTATCGTCGGATTAACCGCGTAGGAACCCATGCCCGAGGCGGGAAGAGCCGCCATTAAAGTCGCGCTGTCTGAAGTCCCTGAAAAAACATGAGCCTCACCCGGTTTCACGCCATCAGCTTTTCCGGAGATCACTCTCAGTGATCCGGGATTCAAATTTAAATAAGAAACGGCAATAGTGTGAGTATTTAAACAGCAGGTAAAATCGGAGACGGAAACGGTGGCGCTCCAGCCCGTGCCTAAACCACGATTATCAACGATCGAAATATCACCTAAAGACCCGGTTGACGACTGCGAAGTGCCTTCAAGTGTCACCGCCGAAATCGTCGCCAGTGAAGGGTTAGAAATGGTTAAAGTTCCCTGAATTATCGTTGCGTAAAGGTTAGTCGTAGAAGCAGAAATTAAGGACGAAGAATGGGTTATAAAACCAACTAAGGAGACGGGAAAGACAAAAACCCAAAAGATTCTTAATACGTAACGTCGGTGTAGGCAGTACATAGTAGCGAAGTATTCATATAACCGTATACGCTAAACTTTGTCAAGGACTTTATTGGTACTTAGTTTTCCACCTTGAAGGTGATCCCACGAAGCCACCCTCTGGCGGATCGAAATACATTTATGGTAATATGATTACAATGATAGACCAAGATTTTATTAACGAAGTAAAAGTTAAACTTGAAGCGGAACTTAAAAGGCTCAACAGTGAAATTACCGAACTTCAAAGCGAGGAACGTGAAGATTTAGACGTTAGAGCCGCTGAAGATATCGACCGCGCCTCCGCTGACACCAGTTCTCTCGAAAGTGAATCGAAACTCGCGGGCCTTACTAGTGAAAAGGGGCTTGTTGTTCTAGCTCTAAAAAAAATCGAGGAAGGAAAATTCGGAAGTTGCGAGAAGTGCGGTCAGGAAATTGATAAGGCCAGGATCGAGGTAATCCCCAGCGCCAATCTTTGCATGGGTTGTAAAATCATTTGTGACAAATGTGGCGTTGAGATTGAGGAAGCGCGGATTTTAGGAAAAACGACGCCTCTTATTTGCCAAAACTGCGAAGAAAAAACCGAACCGGAAACAACCTTCACCTCCTCGTCAATCAGACTCCGATAACCACGCTTAGCAGGCAATAACCGTGTCACCGTACATTTCCAGTGAGGTTGACGTTAACTTATGGTACAAATCTTCTGCCAGCGCTTTTTTTGACTTAATCTCGCTACTCTCATCTCTTAAAATGGAAACACTGGTCAGAAGAAGGAGAGCACCTCTTTGCACCATCTTATAGTGCCAACAAGGCTTGTAGGAAGCCCACCAAAACTGATCGGAGTGAAGTCCCTTATCGAGGAGATTTCTCGCTTGCCAATAACTTTCATCCCTTTCTGAATACAAGGAAACCGTCTCGATGGCCAAGTTAAGCATCTCCCACTGATACTTGTGTATCGGATTTGTCAGGCTATCCCACCGATCGAAGCTTTCTCCCCAAGACGATTCTTGAATCGAAACCGGTTGTGAAGATGAGCTCCGCGCTAATAGTTCCGAAATAGAAATTAAGGAGAGACCGGAAGAACCATCCGAAGCCACGGCGCTGCTAAATAAAGAACTTAAAAAGTTCAGCTGTTCGGGCTGATGATGGCCAAAGGTTTCCCCGTCCATGGCTAAAATTAAATAGTTATTTCCGTAAAGCCGCGACGCTTTCGACAGCAAATCGGCGGTCGTTTGTATCTTCGAAAAAGCCACATCGAGACTGACTTCTTTGTGACGGACGATGACTTTAAGTCCAGTAGCTTTATCAATAAAAATTCTTCCCATCCCTAAAAGACGGGCTTTTTCGCTGCCAATCGCGCTTTCATCGGCGAGTATGTAACTATATCCGGCCGACTTAACACTCTTTAGTACCTGAGCGCTAATAGCCATCTCCGGCGGGAAAAACCCCCTAATTCGACTCACACTAATTGAATCAGTGCCTTTAAATCTCTGGGAGCTGACTTGCCACAGACGGGTATTTATTTCCTCATTTATTTTAATTTGGCGGGAAATTTCGGCTTCGGGGATTTTCACCAGTAGCGGATGGTAAGCGGCTGATCCCACCAATTCTATCTGCCTTCTCTCGCAAAGCCTTCTAAATTTAGCCAATATTTCCCAATGTTTAAGACTAAGCTGTTCCGTTAGAGAAGCGCTCATGTTAATGGTAACTTTTACTTGAGGATTGTTCTCGAGCAAGGTCAGAACCGGGTCGTAGGACTCTCGTATAACGTTTTCTAAAACATCCGGGAACTGCGTCGGCGGCTGATAAAAGTGTAGAAACAGGACAATGTCCATAAAACAAGCTCAAAGATCAAAGATCAAAAATCAAATCTCAAAACTCAGACTTGAAGTAAAAACCGCTCACCTTCGAGGTGATCAAGCGAAAATTACTGATCCCCTTCACCGACCGGTATTTGGCCTTCGGAAATAAGCAGCTGCTTGCGAAAATGAATGGCCTTACCGTAAAGTTCGAGGTACCTTTTAGCCGATGTTTTCCAGGAGAAATCTTTAGTCATAGCGCGGCTAACGAGGCCCTTCCACATGTTTTGGTGGGAATAAACCTCGAGAGCTCGAACGATTTGAGCGAAGAGCTGCCACTTATCGAAATCTTTAAAAACGAAACCAACGCCACTCTCGTTTCGGGGATTAAAATCCTCAATCGTATCCGCCAAACCGCCGACGGCGCGGGCGACCGGAATCGTGCCATAGCGCATCGCTTCCATCTGAACGAGGCCGCACGGCTCGAAACGGGCCGGGAAAAGCATTATATCCGATCCGGCGAAAACGAGATGAGGAAGGGAGAAATTAGGCATGAGGTGAATTCCAACCTTCTCCGGAAAATCACTTTTCAAAGTTCTAAAAGCCTCGGCGATACTCATATCCCCGCCGCCGACGGCAACAAATTGGACATCAAAATTTCTAAGGAGCGGCCAAAGTATCTCGGCGGCCAGGTCGTAACCTTTTTGAGGCTCGAGACGCCCGACCACGGAAATAACCGGAATGTCCTTATCCTGCTTTAGACCGAACTCCTTTTGCAGCGCTAACTTATTACGAACCTTATCTTCAGAATTGTTAGAATCATAATTTTCGACTAAAAGATGGTCCGTAGCCGGATTGTACTCGTCGTAATCGATACCGTTAAGAACGCCGAAAATCTTATTGCGTAGCTCGACGATGAGTTTATCGAGTCCTTCGCCGAATTCCGGTGTCATTATCTCGTAAGCGTAAGTTTCCGAAACGGTACTGACGATATCAGAGGAAATAATCCCCCGCTTCATAAAATTTTGTTTTTTCAACCGTTCAGCAAATAGAGAAGCTATCTTAGAGTGGCCATCATCGGAATCCATTTCGGAAACGTTACGGTGGTCAAACATGCCCTGATAAGACAAGTTGTGAATTGTAAAAACGGTGGCGATGGGTAAAAGCTTCTTATCTTTTTCGTAAACGGTGCGTAAATAATTAGGGAGATAGCCGGTCTGCCAATCATTGACGTGAATAACGTCGGGAACCCAATCCGAGACTTTTAGAAATTCGAGAATGCCACGGCTGAAGAGGGCCCAACGCAGCGGGTCATCACTGTAACCGTAGACGTTGGCGCGTTTCTCGTAGTACTCCATGTTCTCTAGAAAATAAACCGGGGCGCCCGTTCCCGTCGGAGGTAAGTGTTTTTTAACATTGCAAACGAGAAACGGCACCTCACTATCGCCGCCACCGGTGGGCACTTCTAGCCACTCGTGAACAATTTCGGTCTCATACTTTTCCTCGTCAATAAAACCGAATTTCGGCATGAAAAGACGAACATCGTGACCCAATTCTATTAGGGCTTTAGACAAGTGAGCAACGACCCGACTTAATCCGCCGACGTTGGCGTAAGGGGATATTTCCGGCGCGACGACGAGAACCTTAAGCGGTTTGCTCGGTGAAAGAATATTTTTAAAGGCTTGGGAGAGCCCGGACTGGGGTTTTATAAGCATAGATCGACTTTATTATAGCGGAAAAAAGGCGTGGTGGCTATTTAGAGAGATGAACACCCTGAAGGTGAACCCGACGTGGCTCCTAAAGGATTACCGTGAAAATCCACACCTTCAGGGTGGATCAGCGAAGTCCAATCCGCGCGTGTTATGTGAATATAGATGTGAATATATCAGAAGTTATAAATGATTATTGCTAAATATCTACCCGTATGGGTATCTATTTGTCAATTTATACTTTACATCAAAACTCTTACGATCGTAAGGGTTTTGGTGTAAAACAATAAGAACCAAAATGGGGTCCGATCGGAAGGTGAACCGGATCATTAATCAACCAATCAAAAAACCCCGGAACGCCTTTCACTTTGAGTGACTCAAAGCGATTGGCAATTCCGAGGTATTGAACATTCCTTTTCAGGATTCTGGTGACAGGTCCAGTTCGGGACCCCGAATCTTATTCAGTTAGGCGATCCGAGTCACCACTTTCGCGGTAAGCTGTGAGATATCACTCACCGCGGTGTTGACTGTCCAACCCTCGGCTCGGACATTTTTGGCCAAAGGCACCGCCAGGTAGGAGTCTCCTACCTCAAGACCAGCAAACAACTTCTCGCTGGCCTGAACGGCACCCAAAGTCTCAATGAGAGCCTTGGTGTCCGGATGACCCACGTAGTGGGGCACCTCGTACAGGTCCGCCGGGAAGGGAATCGTTTCACATTGAAACGTCCCGTCCGTCAGGACCGTCGAACTCAGAATCGCCACGAACTCGGTCATGGCGCCTCCGCCCGGATTTAGTTTGTGGCTTCGCTACCTAGCTAGCCAGATCCGGACAGTGCCCTACGGGCATTAACGGAGGGAAAATCAATCACAAGTTTCGTGATTAATTTCTAAAAACCTTCAATAACCTCTCATACCTGGAAGGTGTGAGATATTAAAAGCTCATAGAAAAACGGGGATGTCCACCCGGAGGGTGGAACGAGCGACTACAAGACCAGGTCTTATAGAAGGAAAAACTCTTTACAACTCGAAAATAGAATTATAAAATCATTCCATGCTCGACAAAGAAGACCTTAGGAAAATCGACTCCCTGCTAGATAAAAAATTC
>CAYHYS010000028.1:0-8495 GCA_964360905.1 uncultured Candidatus Saccharibacteria bacterium
TTAAATAAATTAGATGTTTTCATAGACTCTTTCTAATACTTCCGCCGATTTGGACCAATCGTAATCCGCTGCCCTTTTTAACGCTTGGGATGAGAGGCTCTGCCGTAACTGAAAATCCATCATGAGCTTGATGATACTTTCAGCGAAGTCCTCGGCGGTATCAGCAATTAAAAGCTCGCGGCCATGAGTAAAATTATATCCGGACACTCCGGGAGGAGTAGACACGATTGGAAAGCCGGTTGCCATGGCCTGGAGTAATTTTATATTAGTACCGCTTTTTATCCAAATCGGCAGGATATAAATATCAGCTTCTTCGACAAAGACCGTGAAATCCGATGATTGATCCAGACGAAAGTCAAGACTGCTCGAAAAATAAGAAAGCCAATTCGGTTTCACGCCGCTGACTAGTACAAGCTTAAACTCAGGAATACTCTTTTTTACAAGTGGCATAACCTTGTCGAGAAACCATCTCACGGCCGCGCTATTTTGCGGATAGTTTAAGTTTCCAGTGAAAAGGGCTCGAAAATTAACAGTTTCGTCTAATTTCTTCGCGAACTTTTTGTAGTACAAACTGTCTACCCCGTTCGGGACAAGATAACAATTTTTCGCTCCGCTTTTCTTCATAACTTCTAAATCCGATTGACAGACCGCTAAATTGGCATCCGCTAACCGCCAAGTTTTCTCTTCCAGCCTTTTCATCTTCGAAACATCAAATTCCATTATCTTTCGAAGAAATGGATTTCTAACACTTAGCGCGTACTTACGGTAAATTTCGTACTCAATATTCTCACCGCCAAAGACCACTTTTATTCCCAGTCTTTTGACTAATGGCAAGACCCAAGACATACCGAAGAATTCTAGATGGACTAAATCATAGTTGAACTTCGTAAGTTCCTCCTTGAGATCGGCGGCCAATTTTTCACTCAAATAGGAAACTGTTAGAAGAGGTTTATCACAAAAGCTAGCAAGGATTAGGTTACGGATATCCCAAACAGGCCGACGCGGAAAAACCCTAATATCGGATACTAATTTTTTTAACTCCCAGATGTTATTTAATTGCTCTTTTTTCCGAAAGTAAGAAAAAAGAGTGATATCGTGTTTAGCCCCTAAATATTTAAGTAAATAGTAAGCCCGCTGCTTTCCACCGGAGTTTGGCGGGTAAGGAAGATCGTAGGTTAGCCAAAGTATTTTCATTACTTTATCCTCTCAAAAACGATAAGTCTTTCCAAGTTAACACTCTGTCGATAATTCTTATTATCCTCCAACCTCTTAAGATATTTATCAAACTGATCCACCCTCACTTGAGCTAAATCAAAATTCTCGTGGGGCATTTTCGGGTCAATGATAACAAAGTCGACTCGGTCAAAATTTATCGGAAAGTTATAAAGGTAACGCCGCAAGCTTAAATGGGGCCCTAAATTATTCATGGCGGAAACTGTGGCATCGGAAGGGATTCTTTTAAGAACCCGTCGAACCTCCTTCGTTTCCTTTGTAACCCGATAGAGGCTGGGGTCAAACTTGTAAAAAAGCGGCGACGGGCTGTGTAAAACATTCCAAGTCAGTGAGATCAAAATCAAATACGCCGAAATCAGATAATCTAACCATCCCCTTCTCAATCTTACTTCGTCACTACGTAGTGACGAAGTGTTTCGCAATAGGCTTTGGCATTTCTTCAACCCAAAAATCGCGGCGATAAAGATGAAGGGGGTGATGGCGGCTGTGTAGTGGAACTTAATTTGCCACTGGGGATTGTAGGCAGAAAAGAGGTTCAGGAAAAACTCGCTGCCGGCGATGAGGAGATATCCGGGCGCCAAAAGCGGCAAAAAACCTACCGAAACGAGAAGATGAAAAAGGTATTTAATCTTGGAAACCATCAAAAGGATGGTGAACGATTGTAACGGATTGCTGATGACATTCCAAAATACTGCCAGGGGAGTTTTTCCCAGATACTCGTAACGCCCTAGAACCCCCTGACTGACGCCGGAAAAGTAGGGCATAACCCAATAGAACGCGATGAGAAAATAAAAAACAGAGACGAGAAAAACGAAAATACCTCTTCTCCGTTCCCTCATTATAAAAAATAGGTAAAATCCAAAACCCGCATAAACGAGTGAGACGTTTTCTTTGACCAAAAGTCCCAAAAACATCAAGAAATAGAATTTCCGGAAACTCCGATTGTAGAGATACCAGAAAGAAAAAAGGATAATCGTCGTCGCCAGCGTTTGCGGGTGGAAATCGGAGAGATTACTGTATTGGAGCGGCGGATATAAAAAATAAGAGTTTAATAAGACAAGAGAAATTAATGGACTCTCGGTAACCTTTAGAGCTATCCAGTAAACAGGTAATCCGCCCAGGCTTAAAACAAACGTTTGCAGTAAAAGAAGGACGATGGGGTCGGCCCAAATCCAATATAATGGCGAAAGTAGGGCGCTGATGGGACTGATGTGGAATGAAAGAGCCGAGATTAAGCTTCCCTGTGGGCCAAACGATGTCTCAAGAAACCTTCCCCGCGCCGTGTTCCAAACTACTTGACTCTCCAACCCAAGATCTAAATAAGTTGAGTGGAGGGAGAGATGCTTAGTTATAGAAAGGTAAGAGAATAATAGAAAGTAAAAGCTGAAAAGAAAACAAATAAGGCCTTTTAGAAATTGAGAATGTTTTATAAACCAACCGTCAATTTTATTGACCAACATCTCTTAATCCTTTTTTCAATCAACTCTACATGACCGTACCTGAATTTTTTCATTTTCTGAAGGGTTTAAAGATAACGAAAGTATTATCAACGACCAATTTTTCAAAATTAGTACCGATAAAAGAACCTATCTCCCTTTCAAAATCTTTTTCATAAGTCGAATCTTTTAGGGCCACGAAACCCACGGAAAAGTTATCAAGGTCACGGGTAGTTATAACCTTTTGGTTAATGTCCGGAAACCGCCACTCGGTTATTCCCCCGCCTCGAACGGCGCTCAATACAGAAAAATTGGAGTAGAACATAACACGGTGACCTAAGGAGGGATCAGCAATAATATCTTTAAAGGAGTTATCTTTAAGGTATTTAGCTAAATCTTCAACTCGATAGTTATCGTTAAAAGTTGTCGGACCGGCCGTAGCTATACCTAAACTCCAGTTAACAATATAAAACATGAGGACAATCATAAAAATAGCTCTATTCAAATTCCACAATCGGACAAGAAAAAAGGCTAAAATTAAAGGCAAGGTTGAATACAGCGAAAACAGATAACGCGGTTCTATCGAAAACTGGTTAAACGGCGTCGAGACTAAAAATAACGCTAGGGTCGAAAAAAAGGTAAGAAAAATTAGATCAGAGCTTACTAACGAAATATGACCTTTGGATAGACGCTGAATGAGGCCTTTAAGCGTAAATTTCGAGAAATAGAAAAGAGCTCCCAAAAGAATCAATAGTATCAACACCGCCAGAGGTGTAAAAAAATCCCTCGTCGAGTTAGAAGTTCTAACACCAATAATCACCGGCATTCCTTCAGATATCAGTTTTATAAAGGCCGTTTTTATCCCCCAAGGCAACTTAAAAAGAGTCCGCGTGGTCGCTCCATTATTACTGAGATTGTAAATTATCACGGGAAGATTTCCTAAAATGTAACCGAGTGGAGCTAGGTAAGCAATTCGATCCTTAAGCAAACTTTTATAAGTAAAAAGCAAGAAAAATATTATCGGTAATATATAGTAAATAATCGTTGGTTGGACCCAAAAACCCAGACCCCCGAGAAAACCGAGAAGAAAAAATAGGAAGGGTTTACGGGAAGTAATTAACTCTTTCGAAACGAGATTTAAGCTAATAAGAAGCATAACTGAACCGATGGCACTAGCCTCAACGTAGCCGGTTCCCGCGCGACTGGCCCAATTATTCCAAAAAGGAGTCGCCAAGCTAGTCAGTAAAAGCGTTATTAGCGCGTAACTTTTAGCTCGAAACACATTCAGAGCTAACTTGTAATTCAGAAAGATAAATAATAGCGAAAATACGAAAGGCACCAACTTTAGGAAAATAGCATGAAACCCGAAGAGAAAATAAAGTAAAGCCGCAAAATAAGCAGACAAGCTTCCTGTATAAACCTGGGCGGGGTAAAAAACCGGGTGATCTCCCTCCAGAATTCGTAAACTTTGCACACCGTAAACTGCCTCATCAACCGTAAAAAATGATGTTCTTTCCAAGGGATAAAGAAAATACCAAGCCCTTATTAAAAAACCCAATAAAAATAGAAAGACTACTAACTTTTTCACGCCTTTTTAACCTTCATCAGCAGACGAACGCCATCCCAGTAGAGAACATCATAAGAGGGATTTTTTCTGAGCAACTCTATCTTGTTTTCAAGGTCTTTGCGGAGGTAGGGCGGATCCGAAGCTTCTTCAGAGCTCATCAAAACGTATTCGGGTTGGCTCTTATCAATAAGATTATCCTCAAACCGAAATATCTTATAGCGGTGCGATAAATGAGGTACAAAAGAACTCTGCGCCATCACAGAAACGTTAGGATCTTTAGGAATCATTGAGATGAGAGCATAGTTAATTTTAAAGCGTGGCTCCCACCTGTAGTAACTTAGATTAAGAATTCTAAGGAGTGGCCCATTGATTCGGTACGTCTGCACTACGGGAGAAATAATCAACAGAAATGATGATACCAGAAGCAATTTATTAAAATTTCTATTAAAAAACTTCACTCTCTTTAGGTTTTCTAAACCGAAGATTACTCCTAAAGCTAACATCGGGGTCAGGACAACGTTGTACTGAAAACGGAGTAACCACCGCTGTGATAATCCGGTTAAGAAACGGCTCGCCAGATTCGGTAAAGTCAGTAAAAGCGTTACCGGAGAAAGAAGTGGTAGAAACGCGAACGAAGCCAAGAGGTTTAACATCGTTTTCGTTTTAAGTAACGGAGTGAAAAGAACGTTTAAGACTAAAAGAGGATTAGTTACCGTGCTGCGGATAAGATCGAGAGTCGTTTTCCCTAAACGCGGATCGAGTTCCTCGTAGGCAAATCGGTCATGCTTGAAGTAAGGAATAATAAATTGAGTCACGACGAAGTAAATTGTTATACCTAGAAACATTGTTAAAACGCCTATTCTGAACTTGCGCAGCTTCAAGACGGCAAAAAGGCCTAGCATGGCCACGAAAAGAGGCATATCCTCTTTCGTAAAAATAGCGAAGAGTAAGCTTAATAAATATAATCTGTAATTATTTTTAAGGAGAAAATAAGCGGCGAAAGAGAAAGGCAATATAGATAACGTGGTCTCGTGGAAATCATAATCGATAGCCGTTTGTAACCCGATAAAAGTGAGATGGGAAAATGATAGTGCTAAAGGAAAAATCCGGCTGCCGATTTTCATTTTGGCGATTTGGTAAATTGGCCAAACTGAAAGAACCGAAATTATTGCTTGAGCGATTAGAAGCATACGGACATCGCTCCAAATCCAATAGAACGGGGAAAGGAGAGCTAAAGTCGGGTGAAAGTGATCTCCGAGTATATGCTCGCCCGGATATTGGTTATATTTGATGGTTGAGCGTGGAGACTCAAACCGGCTGTAGTGCCACAATGGCTGATCAAAAATCGCCAAGTCCACCGCGTCTGTTTGGAAACGATTGTGCTTGTTTACGGACCAAAAGGCGTAAATAAGGGAAAAAAAGACAATGATAATCCAAAGCGGCACATTAATTTTTTTCATATAGACTTAAATACTTTTAATGTTTTTTCAGCAACATCGCGCCATTTAAATCTTCCGGCATTTATAAAACCTTTTTTGATATACTCACCGCGTAAATTATTGTCCTTAAGTAAAATATCAATAGCCGAGTAGAATTCCTCCGTTTTATACGGATCAACCAGAAGAGCAGCATCAGCACAAATTTCTAAGAGGCTGGAGGAATTTGAAGCGATGACCGGAACCCCGCAAGCCATAGCCTCAAGAGGCGGCAAACCGAAACCTTCGTAGTACGAGGGATAAACGAACAACTTTGCCCGACTGTAAACGGCTGGTAAATCGCTGTCATCTATAAAACCAGTGAAATTAACTAGTGATCCAAGACCTAATTTGTCAACTTCCTTCTTTAGATCTAAAAAAGAATTCCTTCCCTCAAGATCAGAGTCATCGGTTTTTCCCCCAATGACTAGATAAATTTCGTATTTTTCGGCAATCTTGGCGAAGGCGTGGATAAGACGGAGTAAATTCTTCCTCTCATCTAAACCGCCTACATAGAAAATATAATTATCGGGAAGGCTATATTTCTTCGTGACCTTATCAGATACGCCACTATCCGTAACCGGTTTAAACACCTCTCCAACACCCTCGTAGGTAACTTCAACTCGGTCCGGATCAACATTCAGGACCTTAATTATATCTTCGCGTGACGCTTTTGATACTGTTAGTATCTTTTTAGCACAGCGGGTGATTGCTTTTTCCTGAAGCTTTAAATATATCTTTTGCCTAAAATATAAAAAAGGATCCGAGCTTAAAACCAAATTCGGCAATAGCCAAGGTATAAGATCGTGAATAACCACAACCGAGCGCTCGTGGCAAAATAGAAATTCAGTGTTATCCGGATGGAAGAAAACATCGAGTGGGTATTTTTTAATTTCTTTTTGAAGCAAGAAATGATCCTTAATCATCATTTTCTCTCCAATCGCAACTAATTCGAAAACGCTATCGGGTAACTTAAGAGCGCTAACTTTTTCCGGATTATCGTTAAATAGATAAAACTTGATCCCTTGATCTAAGCTATAAAGCGACTTTAAAATATTTAAAGTATATCTCGAAACCGCCCGACCTTTTCCCAGGACGCGAATATCAACGCCAATATTCATCTTACTTTTTTACCTTAAGAATCCACTCATTATTTACGACAAAATCATAGATAGATTTATAGGTAAAAGGAAATAGATATCGCCAAACTCCTTTCTCTCTGACAAAGTGCTCTAGCGTATCGGACTTCGAGCCGTCGGAAAAATATCGCGCCACCTGAACTTCGGCTACTTCGGAAATACTTATTCCTGTAATTGGGTCGAAATACCTATCAACAATTGTGTGCTTCTCGCTAACATCAAAATTTATTAATTGCGCTTTTTTCTTAATCTCAATCTCCTCTTTCTTCGAAAGCAAAAAAATAAAATCTCCCTCAGTCCCGAACGCTCCCATACTTAATTTTGAACTTCGATCCCACAACTTCTTTTTATGATCCGCTCTCTCGTTAGAGTTTTGAAATTCCCCGGCCTTCTCGTCGTTGAGAACCCGCGCCGCTATCTCAAAAGGCTGCGGGTAAAGAACAGTTTCGCAGAAGAAAGTCTTGTCCAGGAAGGAATTGCTAACATTCGTGCATCTCATACCCTCGTTGCCCGGTTCGTAGCTTTTCGGAGTTGAGATTGTTACCTTCGGTGAGGCGCGACCGATAACACTCATAACAAATTCTCCCTTGTAGTTAGTAAATGTTGAATTATTTCCGTTCCCAACCGACACCATTTCTATCGGAGAATTTTGGCTAATATCTGTAACCAGGCCACTTACTTTTGAAGAAAAATAGCGGCCGAGAAAATTATTTTTCCAAGAAAATAAAACCGCGTAGAAAATAACCAGAAATAAAATATACTTGATATAACTCTTTTTCACAGTATTAACTCACTTACTCCAATCCTGATACAGTTTCTCGTAGACCGCAACTAAATTTACAAGGTGTCTCTCAAAACTAAATCTTTCAATAACCTGCTTTCGTGCGTTTTCTCCCAATCTAAGGGCCAAAGAACTATTCCCTAAAAGCGTATCGATCTTATTAGCTAAGGCACGAATATTACCCCTCTCGACGATGAGTCCGTTCTGGCCATTATCAAGCCATTCAGGTATCCCGCCACTTCCGTAAGCCACTACCGGCAATTGATAAGAAAATGCCTCAAGGCCAATCAAGCCGAATGGTTCCGGCCAAAGAGAAGGCACCACTAAAAGATACGCCTTACGATAAAGGTCAGCTACTTCCGATCGGCTTAAAAAACCTTTAAAAACGACTTTATTTTCTAGCCCGAGGCTCGCCGCTAAGAGCGTTAAATTATCCCTTTCCCACCCCTCACCGACAATCTCCGAACGAAAAGGGCCTTTGAGAAGAGCCAGTGCTTTCAACAAATGGTCAACGCCCTTTTCCTTAAATAAACGCCCAACAAACAAAATCGTCGGCACCGCGTCTTGAGAGATACCACCTGTAATCTCAGCGCCCGCGTGGGAAATCGGAAAAAGATGGTTTACAAAAATTGATTCCTCACTAATGCCATTGACGATGAGGTTACTTTTTACATAGTTACTATTGCAAATCACTTTTTTAAGCAACCGCAAGGCGTTTAGATCACTTAACTTTTCTTTGATGTTTCTAAGTGCCTTACCCGGACGTCGTGTCATGCAACCTTTAAGATAACCGTTAAGGGCGCATAAGGGAGAGACCGGAAGGGTACAAATATCCCCACCGTTAAAAAAATATTTTGAGCTGCC
>CAYHYS010000028.1:8505-10779 GCA_964360905.1 uncultured Candidatus Saccharibacteria bacterium
AGATTCATGATTATGGATAAAAACAGTCGTCGGTCGTATTTTTAAAACGAATCGCAGAAGATCACTATCGACAACATTCTGAAAATTTACAATATCGGGATTAAACTCCAAAAGTTTCGATAGAAGCTCGTCGCGATTAAAATCTTTAATTAAAACGCTAACCTTAGCCACGTTATCGATAATATCGGCCCCCTCAATTATAGGAGTTCCATAGAAAATTGAGACGGTATGCCCCTGTCTAGATAGTCCGGTGGTCACATCCGAGAGATATTCCTCCGCGCCACCGGCTCTCGTGAGACCTTCCGTAATCATCAGTATTTTCATTATCCTGAAATTCTACTAGAATTAACCGTAATATGCCTCTTTTGGTGATACTTCTTATTTACATTCTTCCGGGATTTACTCTTTCGAGAATTTTCTCGGGACGCCTTAGAAATAACATCTACTTCCATATTTTTCTTTCATTTTTAGCCTCTCCCGTTTTCTATACTATCTCCGGGTACCTTCAACGGCAGTCCGTAATTGTTTTTACACTCCTGTCAGTATTTTTTCTAGTTGCCCTCAACTTAGTTAACAAATTGGGAAAAATATCAATCGACACCGATAAAATTTTCCCGGAAACAAAAATAGGAAAACTTCTGACTATTCTAATCGTCGCCTTTCTTCTTATGAATATTATCCCACGGATAGGACTGGTCTTGGGTCAGTATCCGATTGGGGATGATATGAGAAGGCTTAGCAAAACGGTTAGTGTCTCAGAAAGCGAATCATTCCCACTCTTCTATCACTTCCCGATCACCAGAATGACCATCTACTATTATGTGACGGTCGGATCCGGACTTCTGACTAAATTCAGTGAAAATGCTATTAAAGCTAATCTCGCTTGGTTTATCCACGTCGCTTTTTGGAATCTTTCGATGCTTTTTCTTTTAGCTTTGGTTGGCGTCTCTCTTTTTAAGAAAAAATCGGCTCAAATTATTTTCTTTATAAGCATCACCTTTCTTAGTGGGTATGAATTTTACATAGCTTTACTGCGAGGAGTTAATCCCATCACCGCCCTCAACTGGACTGATCTTGAGTGGTGGACTGATTGGTTTGTTAAGACGTTTAATATCCATTTCCAACTCTCATCACCTTACACTCAATTCTTCTGGGTGCCTCAACACATGTTCGCCGGAATTTTAGGACTACTGCTATTTATGATTATTAGAACTCGAGAGATGAACAAACCCATTACACAAATATTCCTGGGTCTTATTTTTTCTTCAATACTCGGTTACTCGGCCTTCGTTTTTATAACCATAGCCATCTCCTACATTCTTTTTGAAATACTCCTTTTAGCCAGGGGCAGGAAAACTTTGAGAGGGTTTGTTTTAACCAACCTTCTTATTGGATTATCATATCTTTTATTCTCGACGGACATGATCAGACTTTTTCTAGCTTCCGAAAAAGCCGGCTGGTTTGAATCGAGGCTTAATGTTTTTTGGTTCTTTAATAACTCCACGATTACCAATAAAATAATTAACCTGACTCTTACCGTACCGATACTCCTGACGATTGAGCTCGGAGGACTTTTTCTGGTTTTACTCTATTCAATTAAGCGGCTTTTTAAAGGTGAGAAGGAAGAAGGTCTCATTTATTGGCACCTTAGTATTATCCTTCCCCTTTCAGTTATGTTTTTTTTCAGAGCGGCGGATGATAATAATATCAGCCTTCGAGCCACCATTCCCGCCCTTATCGGTCTGGCTATAATGGCTGGAAAATTGGTGGAGGAAGGAACAATCGGAAAACTTAAATCCAGACTATTTTACTCTCTGCTCCTGTTATCGCTACCAACCACCTTTTACATGGTTACCCAAAGGTTTAACGAACAGTTCTCCTTCGGTAAGCAAAATCTCGACCCTATCTACATCGAAATCGATCGGAAAACGCCGCTTAATTCAATTATTTTCACCAACACAGAAAACTGGACTAATATTTCGACTCTCTCCCACAGATTTACTTTTAAACCGTTAAAGGAGTTCGATTTTACTGACAAAGAGTATTCGGCCGCCTCCAAGGTTAAACCGTTCAATACGGAAAAATTTAGCGACTTAAGTGAGATCAATTTATTTCTTTCGAGAGTAAAGAAAGAGTTTCCGCGCCTTAACAACTACCACTTCTACTTTTTAACGGATCACTATGAGAATCTTCCGGTTATTGCAAGGTCACAGAGGTTTATTCTTTATCGAATTTAAACCTGTATTTTAGAAGAGTTAAAATAGCGTATAACCC
>CAYHYS010000029.1:0-10734 GCA_964360905.1 uncultured Candidatus Saccharibacteria bacterium
GGCTTTAACCACGCTCAGCGGGGTTGCAAAAAAAAACAGCCAAGTGATAATTAACTTCACATTGGCTGCTTGCATTGGATCTCTTCATGGTCCCTTTTACCCCTTCTACCCCTTGCCATTCCTCGACAACATTTCGAGGAAGAAAGGCTCGTAAACTTTTTTACCCCTTCTCCCGTTCATCCCCTTGATTTCAAACAGAGAAATCGGCAGTCTTAAAATGATCTGCCGGGGCGTCTTCTGGCGACGTTCTCTCCAACCTGGGTGTCTGGTGCGTCGGGGGGCCAGGGTAGTCACGATGACGGTAGTCTGATCACGCGGATCAATCTCGACCTCGAAGCTCTGCGGGCGAGCTTTCATGGTCGCGATAATATCATGGTCGGCGTGTTCGAGACGACTTCGCCAACCGTAGTCCAACCGTTTCCACGGCGGGGTTTCGGTAATCTCCCTCCGCCGGCGACTAGCCTTGGCGAAAACCTTTTTCAGGCTCATCACACTAACCTCCTGTCTTCCTTCCTTCTTTCTTTAGAATGCGGCTGAAAAGCCGTAAAACCAGTAGTCTTTGGCTTTTATATCATTTTTTATTCTATAAGTCCAATCCGGTTTGATTTTAGAGGTGGGATAGTTATACTTATCTTCAATCGGTAAAATCGCAGGACCAGAAATAGAATAGAGAGGAGTCAGTATGAGTCAAAAAGTTCTAGTGGTACAAGGTTTATCCTTCGAAGAGCGAGCCCTAGTTGTTCTCGCTCATCTCGCCTCTTTGGATCCCCAAGCGGTTGAGGTGGTGCAATACAGCGCCGCGGCGCCTGATCCGGTCACAGACGCGATGATCATCGTCAAAGTAGCCGAAGAACAGCCTGACCTTGTCATCTTCACCTCGACGGGATATGACAAGGCCGCCGCCGCCGTCCGTAGATTTACGCGTGATTGGGAGAGACCGCCTCGGATCGCGTTCATCTCCGGCGACGAAGTTGACCTTGAGAATTCGAGAAAGAGTGGTTTTGTGACCATCGCCGCTGATAGTAGTTTTGAGGGTTATGCCAATCTTTCCGATCGGGCTGCCTTCCTGACAGCGCTGGGACTTTCAAAGCTCTAAATATAAAGCCTTGAGTCCAAAGCAGCGATTTCTACCTAACAACACCTATCGAAGTTCGCTTCTAGGTATTGTTTTTTTATTTGCCTACCACCCGCATTTTCACCAAACAATGCTCCGATCGGAATATAGAATGATGAAAACTTGATAGTGTTGTGTTAGAGTATGGTAATGTCTAAAGAAGTTTCCTTAAAGGAATTCTTTCTTAAACTTAAACTCAGCGATAAAATACTCATGAGTCTTCTCACCGCCGGAGCCGTGGCCGAAGAAGCCCTTGACGCCCTTAATGAGTTTTCTCCCCGTCACGTCACCCGTTCCCTTTACACCACGGAAGATTTTCGCCATTTAAATAAAGAGAAAAAAATTATCCAAAATACGCTGCTGCGACTAGCTTCAAGGAAGCTTATCGAAATCGAGAAAACGGAAAAGCAACGTGCCTTGAAGCTCACTGAAACCGGTCTCGAAGCGCTTTTTCTTAAGTTCCCTCAAATGAAGTTTAAAGATTGGGTCTGGGATGGCCAATGGCGGGTGGTTATTTATGATATTGAGGAGGATATCCGCCGCCTTAGGGCGAGGTTAAGATATAAACTAAAATCTCTCAACTTCCACCTCATTCAAAGAAGCGTTTGGTTTTCACCCTACCCGGTGGAGGAAGAACTTGAGGCCTTTCTTAAGAAAGATAATCTTTGGGGTAAGATCATGATCTTTAAAACCACTCTTAAAGAAGCTGATAGCAAGAAGTTGATTCAAAGTTTTTATCCCGATTTGAACTTGACGTGAAATAAATCTTTCTAGTTATTATATTCACCAAACAATGCTCCGATCGGAGTATAGAATGATGAAATTGGGTAATTATCACTCGACATATTCAATTGCGGAAAGTTGGACAATATAGGTGGCTGATAGCTTTCGGTTCCAGCCACCTCCGCGGCGGAGGGGGATAAAGAATTAGGAAAAGAGTTTTGGGAAAGAGGAAAGCCACACTTGCTCGGACAAGGGTGGCTTTCTGGTTGACGGGGTGGGGTGGGTGCGGCCGGCTAGGGGCACGTGCGGAAGCCGGGGGTGGGATACAGCATTGAAGTGTATCCATGATCACACCGCCACCTCTCCCAGTCGAAGACCAGGTACATCGAGAGCGGCAGGTATTTCTCGATGACCTGGCCTTTGCTCATATAGGTGTCCCGGGCGAAGACGACGACCGCTCGTAGCTGCCCGGGAGCGTAGGAAGCTTTTTTGGAGTTACCAGTAAACTCCTTATTCAAAACTTCCTGAGTCACTCCGGCGCAGGGGCTGACGCCGTTTAACGCCGCCGCCCCGAGAAGTTTTGTGAGGTCCGCTGAGACCGCCGCCGAAGGCAGCGCCGTCCCGTTGAACTTGACTTTCTCGGTGCCGGAAAGCCAAGCCTCACTCCAGCTGTAGTGGAAGTGGTACCACTCGATACATTCCACTATTGCTTTCTCGTGACCTTTCAACGCGTGGGTCACGGCGTTTTTCCACGCCTGCTGGGTACTGGCGTAGTTTATCGCCAGCCCGGCCAGCCCCGAGACCATCTCCGCTTTTTGATAGAGCGTCCCGTCGACACTCACCATCGAGAGCGGCAGCTCGATGGATTTTTTTTCAGCGTTGCCGGTTCCGAGGCCAAAAACACTGATTAAAACTACCACGAAAGCTAGTGCCATCACTAGCGCATTCCGTGGTTGAAAAAGGGCTATCATTTTTCCTCCTTTTGAATAATAATGCCCAACCATCTACACACCACGTGTGTATACATCCATTGTACCATAAAACCTATAGTTTATCAAATAAGGAGAAATAAAAAAACGAGGAGTGGGGAGACTGCCTCGTTTTTACTTTTGCCTTGTGGCTTTTCGGATCAGCGGCTGACGATGGACCAAAACCGATGACCGAGAGGGAATATTGACTGGCGTCTGTCAGTAACATCAATGATCTTCATCCAGTTTCTATAGTCCCTATCATCCTCGATCTTTCCAAGACTAGTTATGAGTGAGAACCGTTTCCGGTTTCTCGCCGCCCACTTCTTAACCTTGGTCTCAGCTTCATCTTCACCGGTGGCCGAGACAGCGAACATCCACGCCGACCCGGAATTTCTCCGTGGGTTGGCCTGAACGAGTAGCCAGTCCTTTTTCGTTTTCATCTCTTTCCTTCCTTTCTCTCGCCAACGATCGATTGCTGGCGGTAGGCTGTGGGTTACTTCGATATCCCTATAGTGCCAGTATCATACACAACGAATCTTAATTTATCAAGTTTCAATAGAGCTGTAAATAATCTAAGTCGAAATTCCGCAATCTCCGCAAGGGGTCCCCTTAAGGGGACCCCTTGCGGAGACCCTTGCGGGGACTTGGGTTATTAGTTCTGCATTTCAAAACCGTTATGCTACAATTGAAAAATCTCTTATAGAGAAAACATTCTCAGATTGGAGTTCGTCATTCTGCCTGCCCGCCTTTGGAGGGGCCGAGTCCAGAATCGATGCTGGAGCCGCCAGATCCTGGAGTCCCCTCCTCGAGTCTGAGCCTCGGAGTCGAAGACCAGGATGACGACTTGGGAATTCCAATCCGTGCGTGTTATGTGAATATGTCGAAATCTTATGTCAAAAAAAGATAAGAAATCTTCCGAGCCGGCCGGCCTACGCGGGCAGGGAAAAATTCAACAAACCGCCAAGAAACTCATTTTGTTTTTAGTTGTCAGTGTCCTTTTGATCGTCTTTTTAAAGTGGTTATTGAGCCCGACGTCCGCGGTGGGGGAGTCTGTTCCCGTTCAAGGCCGTGATCACATTAAAGTCGGTGCGAATCACGCTCCCTATAACTCCAATCCGCCGACCTCGGGACCGCATTACGAAGAGCCGGTCGCGACCGGCGTTTACTCGACTGAATACGCCGATGAAAATTTGCTGCACTCGCTTGAACACGGCTACGTTATTGTCAGCTACAACTGCGATGTGAAGGAAGTCGGAATTAATCTGATCAGACAGGTTTGGGCCCATGGAGAGACAGAAGCCACCGTTTCATCTCAAGCCTCCTCTTCAGCCGTTGTTAGGGACGAAAGCTGCCACCGAATAGAAGATGAACTTAAGAGCCTGGCGGAGAAACTGAAGGTTTGGAAGCTTATAGTCACGCCGCGGAAAAATCTCGACGTGAGGATCGCTTTGACCGCTTGGGGCAGAATTGACAAATTTAACCGAATGGATGGTTCTCGGATTGAAAAGTTCATAAATCTCTACCGCGATCAGGGCCCGGAAAAAACACCGAACTAGGCAGATGGGCTCGGTTAGACAAAGAGAACACCCTGAAGGTGAACCCGACGTGGCTCCTAAAGGATTACCGTGAAAATCCACACCTTCAAGGTGTGGGTCGCCGTTTTATGAGCGAAAAGTGAAAAAGCCAATGCTGACGCGATTGGCTTTTTTTGTTGATTTTATTGACAGACTGGTCGGTCTTGCTCATCGTCTAATTCAGCGATGAAACGGGCGAGTTTCCGTTTCACTTTTCGAACCGGAAAATGCAAGGCGATGGGTCTTTTCGCGTCTTTAGGACCGATGATTAGGTAGAAGCCGGGTTCGGAAGGGTCAAGCCCAATCCAAAGCCGATCACGAAAATTCCTAATCGCTTCCGCGAGGTAGAATTCCTTATCCGCGTAATCGCGTTTTTGGAGACTCTTGCCTTTTTGCCCACGGGAAGCCAGCTGCGCCTTACGTAAAAGAGCGAGGACCTCCCGGTAGGGTGTCACGTTTTTAACTCCTTTCTTCGATCGTTTTGTCAATCCGCTTTTGTTCGGGTTTCGGCCCTAACGATAGCATTTATAAAGCCATTGTAAAGCGGTGTAGCGGCTACGCCTCGGGAAAGTTTAATTAATTTTAGCGACTATTTTTGATGGTGGAGTTTTGATTCGAGGAGAGCGACGCGCTTTTCTAAGGTGGCGAATTCTTCGTGTGAAACTTTCTGCTTGAGTTCATTCTTGATAAAGAAAAGGTCGGTTTTCATCGTGCTAAGAGTTGCTTCGATGGTGTTGAAGCGCCCCTCGACCGTGTTGAAGCGGCCGTCGTGTTCTTCCAGCTTATCTTTTATTGAGGTGATATCTCCCTTCATCGTGGTGATATCTTCGGAGTTTCCTGAAACTTGCTCGGCCACCGTTTGGATTTCTTTAAGGAGGCTTTCGGCGACGACGTCGAAATGGCGGTTAATTTCTTTTTTGTGCTCTTTAAGAAGTCTGGTTAATTTTAAATCGTCCATGAAACTACTTTATGTTGGGAGAGGAAGTTTGTAAAGGGTTTTCTCTTTACTTGAGTCGGAGAGAAAATCACAATTTCCGCCTTGGCCGCAGATAAGACACAAAGCAGGTTGGCCAGAGGGCGGGTGGAGCGGTTAAACGGCACCGTGGGATTTTCATCAAATGATGCTCCGATCGTCGTATGAAATGGTGAAAATGAAAATAGAAACTTTGCAACATGAAATAGGGATTGACATTAACGAAAGATTGTATTAAATTGTTTCTAATGCCACGTCTTCGAAACTCGTTGGTCCTACCAGTTGCTTTTTCCTTTATTTTAACGATGGCCACTTTTGCCTACGCGGTTGAATCGACTTCGGCTTCTCCTTCTGTGACAAAAGCTAGAACCGCTCAACAACTATTAGAAGAGAGAAAAGCCGTCCTTGAGGAGAAAAAGAACCAGATTAAAGATACTGCCGAGCAAAAGAAAGCTTCGGTCGAAGGGAAAAGGCAAGAGGTTAAAGATAGATTATCGGCGATCCGCGATGAAAAAAAGAAAGCTTTAATCGTCAGGATTGGAGAAAAACTGGCTAATATTAACAAGAACCGCGCCGACCACCTTTTAAAAATCCTAACCCGTTTAGAGGAAATTGTTAAAAAAATTGAAACTAGGACCGCCGAAGTTAAAGGTAAAGGAATTGACACTTCTGTCGTTGACGCGGCTGTGGCCACCGCGAAGACCTCTATTGCCAATGCCCAGGTAGCCGTGACGGCCCAAGCCGCTAAGGTCTACACCATCACTGTCAACTCGGAAACGACGGCTAAAAATGAAGTTGGGCAGTTTATGAAGGGACTCGAAGCTGACCTGAAGACGGTCCGGGATTTAGTGAAAGCGGCTCAAGAATCGGTGATGAGAGCGGCCGTGGCTCTTAAAGGTTTGAGGGTGCCGGTTACCGTCACGCCGAAAGTGACGACCACGATTGCGCCCGTACCGACGGAGTAAAATATGGAAGAAATAAAGACAGAAGATATTAAAATTGTTGAAGATGTTCCCACCAATCAGGTCGGTTCAGGTAATGGGAAACTGACGGCTACCCTCGTCGTGGTCGTTTTGGTTGTGGCGCTAAGCGCGGTCGCATTCCTTTACTTTATGGGAAATAATCAAAATACATCACCGGAGGAAATCTCTCCGGCCGTTCCGACAAAAATAGTTGAGCAGCTAACGACTACACCCGTACCGGCCCAGCCGCAAAGTTCGGGCTCGGCCGAGAATTTAGTGCCATTAAGTTCCGGAAACAATGCCGACGATATTTTAAAAGATCTTAACTCGACGACGATTAACTCTTTCGATTCGGACTTTACCAATCTCCAAAAAGACGCGGCCGGATTGTAACTCGAATAAGGAAAAAAACCACAGATTTTCTTCATTGATAGACACAAATGTCATCCCAGCCTTTGAGCTGGGATCTATAGATTCCGGATCTTTGTCCGGAATGACAGTTGTCAGTAGACCTAGAGTTAGAGGGTTAGACCCTTTTAGACCTAGAGTTAGAGGGTTAGACCCTTTTAGGATCAGAAAGTTTAATTTCTAAACTCTAATTTCTAAATCCTAAACAATATCAAAATTCTAATTGTCCAAACTCAAAACGCTTTGGTTATTTAGATTTAGCGAATTGGGGTTTATTTAGAGTTTAGGGTTTAGAGCTTTGAGTTTTGGTTTACTATCGTTAGTACGTGGTAAAATTTAACCATGAAAGTTAAGGCTTCTGGAAATAAGGTTCTTTTTGTTTGCAACTCATGCGGCGGAGAGCAGCTACGCTGGTCAGGGAAATGTCCGAGCTGTTCCGAGTGGAACTCTCTCGTCGAAATGCGGAGAACTGAGAGTAGAGGGCAAAGAGTCAAGAGTAAAGGTCCTAAAGAAAATATTAAGACGACAAATCTTTCTTCGCTCTCGACTCTTGGCTCTTCATTCTTAAGGTTGAAAACCGGTTACTCCGAATTTGACCGGACTTTAGGCGGCGGTTTCGTTCCCGGTCAGGTCGTTTTACTCGCCGGCGATCCGGGGATCGGGAAAAGCACCTTACTCTTGCAAATTGCGGACGCAGTTTGCAAAGAGCAAAATCCTAAATCCGATCACCTTCAGCCAAAGGCTGATCCGCCTCGGGCGGAAAATCCTAAACAAAACCTAAATTCTAATGGTCAAAATTCAAAACGTTTTGGGAATTCAGACTTGGAAAATTCGAATTTGTTTAGTGCTTCGAGTTTAGAGTTTAGAATTTTGTACGTGGCTGGAGAAGAGTCTCCCTCGCAGATTAAACAGAGAGCCGAAAGATTGGGAATCTCCGGAGAAGGTATTGAAGTCGTTTCGACGACGGATGTTGAGGAGATAGTTGACCTAATTGAGAATTCAAAATTGAAAATTGATAAAGCCGGAGGATCAAAAAATGTTTCTCAATTATCAATTCCCAATTATCAATTAATTATTGTTGACTCGATCCAAACCTTGTCTCTTTCTGATGTGGCCTCAAGCGCCGGTTCGGTGGCCCAAGTGAAAGAATGCGCCAAGCGGTTGACGAATTTAGCCAAAGAGAAGGGGATACCTCTAATTATGATTGGTCATGTCAACAAAGAGGGCGATATCGCCGGACCGAAAGTTCTCGAACACGTCGTCGATACCGTCCTTTATTTAGAAGGCGAGCGGACGCTGCCTTTCCGGCTACTTAGGGCCGTGAAAAACCGCTTCGGCGATCCCTCGGAAGTCGGCGTTTGGCAAATGGAGGATAAAGGATTTAAGGAAGTTACCAGTCCGGGCGCGGCTTTTATAAAAGAGCGAGGCAGTGGCGCGGGAACGGTTCTGACCGTGGCTCTAGAAGGGAATCGTCCGCTGCTTTTAGAAATTCAAGCTTTAACCGCCAAAACCGCTTTCGGTTACCCCCGCCGTTCGATCACCGGCTACGATTATAACCGGCTGCTTTTTATCGTGGCTGTGCTGCAAAAGCATTTGCGGCTTCCGTTGCAGGAGGTTGACATTTATGTTAACGTGACAGGAGGAATAAAAATTTCCGAACCCGCCGCCGATTTGGCTGTCGCTTTGGCCATCGTGAGCAGCTACAAAAATAATCCGACTAAAGAGCACACTGTCGTTTTCGGAGAAATGGGACTGACCGGAGAAATCCGCGCCGTCAGTTTAGCCGAGCGTCGGAAAAAAGAAGCGGAAAAACTCGGGTTTAATCGAATCATCGCTTTTGGCACGGCGAGCACAATAAAAGAGGCCGTGCTCAAGGCCTTGGCCTAAATTGTAAATTTTATCTTGGATTTATCTTTAGAAATCGGCTTTTCCACGGTTAGTCAGGGATTTTAGTGGTTGTTTTTATCATGAAATTATCTTTCGTCATCTTCCGGATAATATCTGGTTCAGTTCTTTTGGTGTTCGGCTTTATTGCCGGCAATAGTTATCTTCCTAAAAACGCCCTTTTTAATATTCCCTATCTTGCCCAAACCTTGGTCGCTTTTATCGCCGGCGCGGCCGGACTCTATATTATCCCTTACGTCATTGTCAATACTTTTCAAACTATTGTCAGGTGGCTGACGACTTTAATACAAGTTAGCGTCCAAACAACGGTGGCTCGTTCGATGGGTTCTTTTTTCGCCCGGGAGGCGGGGAAAATGAAAGCTCGGCAGAGAGGCACTCACGTCTCAGAAGCTTCAATGGATGTTAAAAACGGAAAAAACAAGATTCTTCTAGACACTTCGGCGATTATTGATGGGCGGATTTTTGATGTGGCCAAGGCCGGTTTTATCAGCGGCGAGTTTATTGTGCCGATTTTTGTGATCAGTGAACTTCAGGGTTTGGCCGATAGCGGTGATGACCTTAAAAGGCAAAGAGGCCGCCGCGGCCTTAACTTACTCGACGGGGCTAAAAAAGAGAAAGAAACCCCGATTTCGGTGTGGGATGGGGAGATCGCGGGGAGCGACGTTGACGGAAAATTGACACGGCTGGCGAAAAAGATGCGGGCGAGAGTGGCAACCGTCGATTACAATCTCAATAAAGTGGCTTCCGTTTCCGGAGTAAAAATTCTTAATGTTAATGATTTAGCCAATCTTATAAAAACGGTTATTCTTCCCGGTGAGAGGTTGACGGTAAAGGTGATTCAAGAGGGTAAAGACGGACGCCAAGGAGTGGGTTATCTTGAAGATGGGACGATGATCGTGGTTGAGAACGGTCGGGAACTTATTGGCAGAGAAATCGAGGTTGAGGTTAGCCGTTTGCTACAATCATCCGCCGGAAAAATGATCTTCGCTAAAATCCCCAGCCACGGTAATTCCTAAATTTCTAAAGTTCTAAATATTCTAACATTCGGACAAACAGTACTCCGGCCGTCGATCATTTGTCTCAGGAGTTCTTCGGACAAATAACCATCCGGCCGGACGGTGTTTTGTCCGATAAAATGTTCGAGTATGTACCTATCTAAACTACTATTTTTAGCCCTGGGCTGACAAAACAACGTAAGAGGGGTATAGACCTTAAATATCGGAGAAGTGGAAACGACCGTTTTTATCAATGATATCGCTCCAGTGTTTTTTAATGAGGTCCTCCGTTTTGGTTTTAGGGAGTTGGACTGAAAGTACGAGAGCTTTTTCTTCGAGTTTTAGCTTGCCGAAAAGTTCATCAAGTTCTTTTTCAAGGTCAAGAGGAGAAGCCCAAACGCTTTGTTGAATCATTTTAAAGCCTAAAGTTTTAAGTCCTGATCTTACCCGACTTCTTAAATTTCTCTCCGCTTCGGTTATGTCATAAATAACAAAGCGAAGGTGTCCGTCGAATTTTTTATTTCTCAGTTTAAGGATTGGGAATTTACGGTGGAGATAGCTAAAACCCTTTTCACTAATATGAAATCTCACGCCACGCTCCGTCTCCTCCTTGGCTATAAGTTTTTCTCCTAGAACCCTGAGGAAAATCCTGCGTAAACTTTGGTTACTCAGGTTCTCGCTTTTAGGAGCCGTGGTATAGAGAGAACGAACGACGTCGCTTTGGGTAGGAAAATAGTCTAGAACCTTTTCTCCCGCAGCCAGGAGTCCTAAAAAAGAAAGGAGGATGCGATCTTTGATTTTAAAACCTGAAAACGGTAAAGCAGACATTGAGACAAATGATAGACGGCCGGAGGGTCATTTGTCCAGAGCCTATAAAATGTGACCTTAAATGTGGGGCTATAGGCGAAACTATAGGTTGACAATTTGTCAAATTTATGATAAGGTAACAGACGGATTGTAGATATTCACATAACACGCACGGATTGGAATTCCCAAGTCGTCATCCTGGTCTTCGACTCCGAGGCTCAGACTCGAGGAGGGGACTCCAGGATCTGGCGGCTCCAGCATCGATTCTGGACTCGGCCCCTCCAAAGGCGGGACGTCAAACG
>CAYHYS010000030.1:0-10231 GCA_964360905.1 uncultured Candidatus Saccharibacteria bacterium
GGTCCGGCCTTGACCAATTCGATGGGATTCAAGTGAATATATCTGGAGAGATGGATCAAATGCTCTTCAGTTTTTACGATCACTGCCTTGTATGTGTCTTGGAAGGGGCTACCTAGAGATTGGTATTTTTTGTTGTAGTAGGTTGAGTAGTTTGAGCTGACTCGTGACAAGAGTTTGGTCATTCCTTCGAGAGATTTTTGGAAGACAAGAAGATGAAAATGATTGGGCATCAGGGTGTAAGCGGTCAGGTCGACTTCAGCGTAGATGTGATTTGGTTCAACGAAGTATTCCTCACCTTTGGGAGTATAACGCTTTTCCTTGAATCCAGGTTCAAGGTACTTTCGAATTAGATAGAGAAAAGTTTTATAGTCGTGATCATCGTGAAAAATAGTTTGTTTATTGTAGCCGCGGTTATAGGCGTGATAATAAGCGTTTTCGACGAAGATTTTTACCTTATTGAGTGGGGGCATATCTTGATTTTACCATCGGGATTATCCCTTGAAAAGGGATAATCCCGGAAATTGGGATAACCCCGATTATGAGAGTAGCGATTGTTCATGATGATTTTATTCAACACGGTGGCGCCGAAAGATTGGTTTTGGCGATGTTGGAGATCTATCCGAAGGCCGATCTTTACGCTGTTGCCGCCAGTGCTGCGTGGCAGCGGGAAATAAGAGAGCTATTTAATAAGGACATTAGAACAACTTGGATTCAAAATCTGCCGCTTCGTGATAGATACTTTCGGTACCATTACACTTTCTACCCGTTGGCTATAGAATCGCTTAATTTTAACGGTTACGATTTGATCATTAGTTCATCGGCGCGTTATGCTCATGGAATTATTACCAAACCTAGCACCGTTCACGTGGCTTATGTTAACAGTCCGGCTAGGTTTTTGTGGGAGGATAATTTAATTCCTCAAGACCTCTTAGTCCAACCAATCATCCGTTGGCATCAAGCTTGGGATGTGGTTGCTTCAAAACGTCCGGATTACCTGATTGCTAACTCAAAAACTCCGGCCAAAAGGATTGAGAAATACTGGGGACGGAAGGTGGACGCTGTTATTTATCCTTTTGCTGATTTAGAGAAGTTTGTTGCTGTGAATTCAATAGGGTTAGATCCTTCGACGAGTTCAGGATTTAACCTTTTAGGAAACAAAGGATACTTTCTGATTGTTTCGAGGCTGAATGAATGGAAGCGGGTAGACATTGCTGTTGAAGCCTTTACTAAGCTCAATGTTCCTTTGTATGTGATTGGTGATGGGCCGGATAGATCAAATCTTGAAAAGAAGGCCGGTTCGAATGTGAAGTTTTTAGGTTTCGTCAGTGAAAAGGATAAATTTACCTATCTTAAATCATGCCGCGCTCTGGTCGTTACTCAGGAAGAGGATTTCGGTATCGTGACTTTAGAAGCAAACGCTTGCGGTAGACCAGTTATCGCCTATAAAGGAGGTGGGTCGTTAGAGTTAATAAGTGATGGAATTAACGGTTTGTTTTTCCCAAAGCAACAGGTTGCGTCGCTGATACAATCTTTAGAGAGATTTGACCAAATTAAGTTTAACAGAGAGAATTGTTTAAATGCAGCTAGGCGATTCACTAAAGACCGCTTCAAAAAGGCGTTAGCTGATTTCGTGCAATCGAAAATGAATTTTTCGGCAGGATAGTTAACTTAATACTGATAATTTATGAATTACCTCTATATTAAAAGATTGATCGATATTGCCATCACTTTGGTGGCCCTAATAGTTTTGTTTCCTTTAATGGTCATCATCGGTTTACTTATCAAATTTTCAGATGGAGGTAGGGCGATTTATTCGCAGACAAGGATTGGTAAAAGCCGCCGACCTTTTAAGATTTATAAGTTTAGGACGATGATAGAAGACGCTGATGAAATTTTATTTCGTAATAAGGATCTTTATGACCAAGCCCGATCCGGTGCCCACAAGATAGAAAACGATCCGAGGGTAACCGTCTTTGGTAGATTCTTACGTAAATATTCGTTGGATGAATTACCTCAGTTTTTCAATGTTTTGACAGGCGAGATGAGTTTTGTCGGACCGCGCGCTTATCGCCCGGATGAGTTGCAAAAATATGAAGACGAGAACCCGGGGGATCAGACGTTTCTCGAAGCGCTTCTTTCGGTTAAACCGGGAATCACCGGTTTCTGGCAAGTTAACGGACGTTCCACCGTCTCTTTCGATGAACGTGTTCGCATGGAGGCGCTATATTCCCAAAAAATTTCGTTAATGGTAGACTTGCTTATTATTTTAAAGACACCGTGGGCTGTAATTAAAGCAAAGGGAGCATCATAATGAAGATTTTCCGTACTACTTCTTCACGTAAGTACGTTACTTGGCTATTTGTTGCGGTTATTGCGTTGTTCATAATTTTTTTTGTCCTCGTATATTTACCACTGAACAGTCTATTTAAAAAATCATCCGAACTTAGGAAACTGGTAAAACCGGCTAAAGACGCCCTTCTTCTCCAGGACTTACCAAAACTTAGTGAAAAACTCCAATTGATAAATAAAAGTGTCGCTGATTTAGCGGTCGATTATGGTCGTCTATCTTACTTGTCTATCATTCCCTTTTTTGGGTCATATTACAGTGATGGTTACCATGTTATCAAGGCCTCACAAGATCTTATTAGTTCAACGGATGTGTTTATCCAAACGGTCGTGCCGTACTCCGCTAAACTTGGTTTTAAGGGCGGGGATCTAAAGGAACCGATCGTTGGCGGTCAAGAAAGATTAGCCGGTCTCGTTAAAGTGGCCCCGGCCATTTCTGAAAACTATGAAAAAATATCCAAAGGTATCCACTTGGCACGGTTAGAGATGGAGAAGGTCAACACGGGTAAGTATCCCGAAACTTTAATGGGTTATAAAATCAAGAGTGTCTTGGAAGTTTTTAAGGAGATACCTATTCTACTGGATTCCTCATCCGCTGATATAAAAAACCTACTCTCGGAATTGCCTGCTCTTCTGGGAGAGCCTAAAAAAATTTCGTATCTAATTCTTTTTCAGAATGACAAAGAATTAAGACCGACGGGAGGTTTTCTTACGGCTTACGCTATTTTTACCTTAGAGCGCGGCCGTATAATTTCGGTAACTTCGGGAGATTTGTATTTTCCGGATATCGATAAATCGTCGTATCCGGTAGCTCCAGACGTGATACAAAAATACCTTAAAATTAAGGATTGGTACATTAGGGACGCGAATATCTCTCCTGATTTCAAGGTGTCCGCCGGAAACGTAGAAAAACTTTGGTCACGTATACCAGGGTTACCGAAATTCGATGGTATTATCGCCATCGATACCCATTTCCTTGAGAGTTTAGTTGGACTTTTAGGAGATATAGAGATTCCCGGATACGAGAAATTTACGAAGGATAATATTGTCTACCAACTTGAGTACTTCTCTAATGTAGTCGGATCAAAGCTGGAGAAGCGAGGTGGCCGGAAAGATCTCATCGGAGTTTTAATGCAGCACATTATGCAAAAAGCGTTTTCACAGTCTTCAAAACAATACGGACAACTTATCAGCGTTGTTTGGAGTGAGGCAGAGCAGAAACATGCCATTCTTTATCTGCACGCTCCCGGAGTCCAAAATTTAGCGGAAAAGTATAATTTCGCGGGCCGGATTAGCGAATCAGAAGGAGATTATCTTCACATAAATGACGCGAATTTTGCCGGGCGTAAGGCCAACTGGTACATCACGGAAAAGGTCAGCAAAACAGTCGAGCGTCAGGGAAGTAAAATAGTTAGTACTCTGACGATTGATTATGAAAATACCGGCGATTATAACGCGGATTTTAACACCGGTTACCGGGATTATGTCCGGGTTTATGTACCTCAGGGTTCGAAGTTATTGGGTAGTGATGGTTCACTCGGGGGCACTGAGCAGTCAGACGATTTAGGAAAGACTGTTTTTGCCTCATACATGGCCGTGGATCCGAAGAAAAAGGCAAGACTGATCTTGAAATATGAATTACCTGAAGGACTTATAAAAGGTAGCAATTATCGTCTTTTAGTCCAAAAACAACCGGGTACCGATCGGTTCGAATACGAAATCAAAGTCGGAAATAAAGTGAGTAAATTTGAGCTACTAACGGATAACGAGGTTGATCTAAAATTTTAAACATGCGTGGTTTTACTGACGAAGTCGTTATCTTGAAGAAAGAGAACTTCGGCGAGGCGGATCGGATTCTCACGGCTTACACTAAAGATCACGGGAAGATCAAGATTTTAGCGAAAGGAGTCAGAAGGCCAACGTCGCGGAAGGGGGGTAATCTCGACCTCCTCAACCACGTTAAGGTGCAGTTCCGGTCAGGACGAAACATGCACATTGCTGCGGAAGCCTCGTCGATAAATTCTTTCTCTTTATTAAAGCGGGACGTGAAGAGTATCTCCAAGGCCTATTATCTTTGTGAAATAGTCGATCGGCTTTGCCCTGAAGAAGAATCAATGCCTTTCGTTTTCGAATTACTTGTTTCCACACTTTCGCAGTTTCAAAATAACAGCACGAAAAAGATTTGGGAGTTTGAATACAGACTTCTAAGGCACCTGGGTTTTATTACTGAAGATAACACCCGTCGGAAACTTCGGCCGGTTATCGAAGAAATTATCGAGCGGGAACTTAAGACCCCAAACTTCTATTATTCCCTTCTAAATTTAGATTAATATTATTATCTACATCTCACCGCCACCCGATTCGCCTCGGCGTAGCCTTTGGCGAAACCGGGTCGTCATGTATGATGTGGCCCATCGAATTAATTCTGTTGGACTTTTTTCCGGGCCTCGAGGTAAGCCAAATTTCAAGAGCCATAATCAACCACTTTAATTATTCAAATAATTGAAGTAGTAGATTATTTGAGATACTCAAGGTCTAGTCTTGTTACAGTGAATTAATTCACTGTAACAATGTTAAGTGGAACAACCGTTAAAGCTAACTCAAATGGAATAACCCCAACTCGGAGGGTCATCGTGAAAATTCTGAAGGGCTATACTACCCACATTATGAAATCGCACTGTCATTCACGATGTGATGTGAATACCGTAAAGTCCGCAGGGTTAGGAAGGTTTTGGATAGATACCAGTTTTACCTTGCAACCACGACACGAGGATCTCCCGCCGCGACGGGACTATAGCCGGATCCTAAAACTATTGAAGAAATTATGGATTAATTATCGAACTGGAACTTAAGAAGATTCAGTTCTATTATTCCCTACTGAACTTGTATTGTAGACGACCTTTTCCATAGCCTTCATAGAAACCCTCTTTCTTTTAAAATATAACTAAATCCTGCATTTAACTCCCTCCTTTCCTCACTTTGCTATTGACAATGCTATTTAATTGTTGTACATTAGCTTAATTGAATACCGGTGATGATGGGGTTGGCAGCCTGGAGCTGGATCGATAAAGAGTCTTACTTCAGCTTGCTGAAGTAAGGAACTAGGGTGGAACCGCCCGGAAACGGGTCCCTATGCGCAGAAGCATAGGGATTTTTGCTTTCTTGGAGGCACTTCTAAAAAGAAAGGAGGTGAGAAAAATGGGTAATCAAGTGGGTGGTCTGTTCGGCGATCGCTGGCTGAACTTCTTCTGGTACCTGGCTATGGTCTTGGGGCTGGGCTCTTTAGTGGTATCCGGGGTTAATCAGGAGTTGGGCATGGTCGGTCTTGGGCTGACCTGTCTTAGCGTTGTTGCCCTTGCCGTCGTAGCTACAGTCGGACTGGCAACAATAGGACCAATCAAGAAGTAAGAAGTTGAGAGATAGTGAGGGGATGAATTGACTTGTAAATCATAGGTCATCCCCTCACTAGAAACTATATCATAGGGTATTTTTTAGTGTAAAATCTAAATGTTATGAATGAACAAACGGATTCGATGCAAAAAATCGTGAGTCTTTGCAAACGGCGTGGATTTATTTATCCCGGAAGTGATATTTATGGAGGACTGGGAGGAACGTGGGACTACGGCCCCGTTGGTTCTCTCCTTAAGAAAAATATTAAGGATCTTTGGTGGCAGGAAATCGTACAAAGGCGCGATGACATGGTTGGAGTTGACGCAGCGATTATGATGAACCCGAAAGCTTGGGAAGCCAGCGGCCACGTTGAAGCCTTCAGCGACCCCTTAGTTGAATGTAAATTGTGCCATCAGCGCTTTCGTTTTGATAAACCTAAAGATATCAAGTCTCACGAAGAAATTCATATTAAATCAAATGAAAAAGTAGATTGGACGGAACCACAGAAATTTAATCTTCTTGTTAAAGCCTATCTGGGGATAATTGAAGGGAAACAAGCCGAAATATTTCTTAGAGGAGAAATTACGAATGGGGTGCAAGTCAACTTTAGGAATATTGTTGACTCAACCAGAGTGAGGCTTCCTTTTGGTGTGGCCCAAATCGGTAAAGCTTTTCGTAATGAGATTACACCGGGTAATTTTATCTTTCGCTCACGTGAGTTCGAGCAGATGGAAACCCAATTTTATATTAAGCCATCGATTGAAGAAGCGAAGAAGTGGTTTGAGTACTGGAAAGAGGAGAGATTTAACTGGTACGTCAGCTTAGGAATTAAAAAGGAAAACCTTCGTTTCAGAGATCACGAGATTGATGAGCGGGCTCACTACGCGACCATGGCCACGGACGTCGAATACAAGGCTCCTTGGGGCTGGGATGAGTTTATGGGAATACACTATCGGGGAGACTGGGATTTATCACGTCACCAAAAGTATTCCGGAGTCGATATGACTTACCGCGACACTGATACAGGAGAAGTGTTTATTCCACATGATATTGAAACGTCGGCTGGTGTTGATCGGTCATTATTGTTTTTCCTACTCGACGCTTATAATGAGGAGGAAAAACGTGTGGTTCTCAAACTGCACCCGAAGTTGGCGCCTTTTAAAGCGGCTGTTTTTCCTCTCGTGGCCAATAAGGAAAATCTAGTCAGTAAAGCCAAAGATATATACCATTTGTTAAAGAAAGATTTTATGACGGCTTTCGACGCTCGTGGAAATATTGGTAAGCGTTATCTTTCTCAAGACGAAATCGGAACGCCGTGGTGCGTGACGGTTGATTACCAGACACTTGAGGATGACACAGTGACGATCCGTGATCGGGATACTACCAAACAAGATCGAGTTTCGATAGATCAGCTGCAGGAATTCTTCAATAAAGGGCTTTTGTAAACCTGTTTTATGGTTTTGTGTTTCCGCCGAAACGACGGTTACGTTTGGAATAATTTTCTAAAGCCTTTTCGAATTCCTTTTTCCCAAAATCCGGGAAGAATGTTTTCGTGAAATAGAACTCCGCGTAATTGAGTTGCCAAAGAAGGAATCCGGAGGTTCTAAGTTCTCCGCCGGTACGAATGAGAAGATCAACATCTCTCTGACCGGCCGTATCAAGATATTGGTTGACTAAATCAACATTGATATCGTTCTGGCTGTGGCCGTCACGGATAATTTTTTTAAAAGTACGGATTAGTTCATCCCGACCGCCGTAATTTAAGGCGATATTGACGTCGATGATTTTCTTCTTTGGTCCCGGACGGGAAAGGTGTTCGTTTATTTTTTCAACGATATCCTTCGGGAATTTACCGATATCTCCAAGGATATGAACTTGACCACCGCTTTTTACTAAATCGTCAAAAAAATCCTTTCTATCATTTAGGACGTGGCGAAAAAGCCAAAAAATATCTTTTAGAAATCTTTGGTCTCGGGTCCAATTTTCCGTAGAAAAGGCCCAAAATGTTATTGATTTAACGCCGGTTTTAGCCGCGTACCCAACCAGTTCCTTAATACGATCGACACCTTTTTTGTGGCCTTCGATTTCTTTCAAGCCACGGGAACGGGCCCAGCGGCGACTTCCGTCCATGATGATAGCAACGTGGTTTGGTATAAGCATAGTTAGTTATTACGCTCAATCATATAATCAGCAGCAACGGTGAGAAGATTTTGGTAATAACGGTCTTTAGTAATCTGACTGATGTATTTTTTCCCCTTCAGTACCAACGTCCGACTCAACTTCTGAGAGTGGGACAAAGCGCCGGTTTCGATGATGATGTCTCTGACTTTTTTGGCATCTGCCTCCGTGATATTTTTATTTCCATGAGCGTATCTTAGAAATTCTACCTGTTCTTTCGTGCCTTTTTCAAATGCTTTAAGAAATAGGTAAGTGAGCTTTCCTTCCTTGAGATCAGAGTCAACCGGTTTGCCCAACATTTTTCTATTCGAAAACATTCCCAGCTCGTCGTCCCGCAGCTGAAATGCAATACCAACAGGAGTTCCGTAGAGATCGAGAGTACTAAATCGATTGTCATTTCTATCGATTCCTGCTAGAACGGCTCCATATTTGAGTGGGCCGTTGATTGTGTAGAGAGCGGATTTGTAGCGGTGAACCTTGAGTACTTTAGCGAGAGTAAAATTCCGATCTCTTTCGAAAGTCAAATCCATTGCTTGTCCGTAAGCGGTGGTGATAATCGTTTCGCTCAAAATCCTTAGGAGCTTGATTTTAGTATCTGAATCAAAGTCTGTTTCCGTAAGAACTAAGTTGCTGAAGTACGGACCTAAGTCACCAACGTTAATGGCCATCGATAGTCCGAAATGCTCCGCGCGGGCATTTCCCGGGTATTTTTTATTGAAGAGTTTTTCGTATCGCTTGTGAACGGTAGGGTAGCCACGCCTTAAATCGTCTTCGTCCATAACGTCATCGTGCATGAGTAAAAAAGCGTGTGTGATGTTGATAATGCTTGAAGCTTTGAGGATAGCTTCTTCATTCTTTCCGCCAAACAGGAGATAACTGCCGTAGGTTAAGGCGCCACGGATATTTTTTCCTCCCATAAAATCGCGGAAGATCTTGACCATTCTCCAGGCGATTGGTGAATCCTTAGCCGCTCCGGAGATTCTCTCCTCGAAAAAAGACTCGAGGTAAGGAGTCGATACTTGGACGTAGTTTTTAAGAAATTCTTCTGCGGTCATTATTTTCAATTTTATAAACTCCCTAGAACCACTGGATTATACCAAATTACGTGAAGCGTTATTGACATCTGGCATTCATAGTTGTTAAATGGTAAAAATAGTACTTGACTGGTGAATTTTGGTGAATTAATATGAAAATGTTCCTAGGTGAGTATCAACCGAATTTAACAGATGGGGCACGAATAGCCCTACCGAAGAAACTACGTGATCAGATAAATGGCAATTCGATCATTCTTTCCAGAGGTTTTGAACACTGTATTTTCGGTTACGATAAGGACGAGTGGCTCAAGGAGGCTTCAAAACAAGTCAGCTTACCCATTTCGGATTTAAAGGTCAGGACCTTAAAAAGATACATGTTTTCGGGAGCGGCGGACGTCGAGCTTGATGGTCAAGGCCGATTGGTTATTCCGCAATCTCTTAAGGAATACGCCCAAATAGAGGCAGAGATGATCGTTATCGGCGCCGGAGACCATTTTGAAATTTGGAATAGTGAAAACTGGCATCAGCATCTTGAAGTGATCGAGAAAGAACTCGCGGGTTAATGAATTCTCCGATTACCCACAAGAGTGTTCTTTTAAAAGAGAGTGTTGATTTTCTAAACGTTACTCCGGGTGGTATCTACTTAGACGCGACTTTAGGAGGCGGCGGGCACACAAAAGAAATTCTCCGACGCGGAGGCAGGGTAATTGGCATCGATCGCGATCCGCAAGCGCTTTCGATTGTCAGGGAAGAGATTGGCGATAACAAAGATTTTCGTGGCACTTTAGGTAATTTTAATCAAATCGACAGGGTTGCTAAAGAATACAACGGCGCTGAATTTAACGGAGTGCTTTTTGATTTAGGGTTGAGTTCTTTTCAACTATTGACTGAGGGGCGCGGTTTTAGTTTTAAAAAAGACGAAAGGCTTGACATGCGTACGAGCCCTACGATTTCACACACAGCACGTGACGTCGTAAACAATTTTACGAGAGATGAAATTTATGAGATTTTTACTAGATTTGGTGAAGAACGATTATCTTCTCGCCTTGCTGACCTTATTAAGGCAAGAAGATCTATAAGCCCGATAGATACGACGAGGGACCTTTACGAAATAATAAGATTCGTCGCCGGATCTGAAATAAGTGCCCAAAAGGTGGCTCAACGGGTATTTCAAGCGTTGCGAATTTTCGTAAACGATGAAGTGAGAAATCTTAAAGAAGCACTGCCGCGAGCACTTGAGATACTGGCAGTTAATGGACGTTTAGTAGTTATCTCTTATCACT
>CAYHYS010000031.1:0-10218 GCA_964360905.1 uncultured Candidatus Saccharibacteria bacterium
GTTAGTCGCGATGACGAGAGCGAGACCGTTAATAGCTCCGGTTATTTGTTTAATCGCTTCTTGCGTGGCTTTGACATCCCCACTGGCAGTAATATATTTGAACCCGCCCATTATCATGTAAATAAAGGTCGCCAACCCCGCCACCAGCCAAAAGGAGTTTAAGACATTCCTAATAAAAAGGGCCGTTTCCAAGCCCATTTGTCTGCCTGAATAAGCATCGGTCAGGTAACCGGGATTTATTCTTCCGAATCCGGAGAATGCGAATAAGTTTATCATTTAAAAACCTGTTATTTTAAGACCAAATACGGTTTCGATTATTCGAACGACCCAAAAAGAACCAAAGACAATCGTTAAACCAATTATAGCATTGGTAATCGTCTTCATCGCTTCCCCGACTTGCTTACTGTCTCCGGCGGCGGTGATGTACTTTAAACCGCCGTAGATTAAATAGGCGAACATTAGTAGTCCGGTGCCGCTGATAATAAGAGGTAAAGCCGCCGCCACCACCGCGCCGAGATCATTAAAAGTACTCGGTAGATCTAGACTACCTGGGGTGATGACTAAAGCTCTAACAGTGATTGAGTTTTCGATTAGTTCTAAGAGTCGTAACATTTCTTTTAAGGTCCGGGTAGCTTCAATTTACCGTCAGGCAAGCCTTCGAAACCCGGCAGTCCTAGTATATCAACTCCCAGGACTTTAAGTACAACTAGGCTCAAAATTATCAGTAAGATTCCGGAGACGGCGGCCGTGATTTTTTCTTTAGCTTCATCAATGCTGTCCGGATCACCGCTGCTGGCTATATACTGCGCTCCTCCGGCAATCAGGAGGAGGAGGGTGACACCACCGGCAATACCCACGATTAATTTGACCAGAAAAGCGGCCAGTCCGGGAGCGTCCGTGGGGACGCAACCAATGCCGGTTTCGACTTGATTAGCTGGACAAGCCGCGAAAATATAAGAAACCGGTGACAAAGCGGTGGTGATAAATAAGAGGCTCAGAAGGGCTAAGATTTTAAGCTTTCTCATTTCTCTCATGGTAGCATCGTCAGTTCCCCATTTCAATCGGAAATGGTGTGTTATCTAAAATATGTTTCCAGAGCAAATTTGTATTGCTCTGTAATGATCTTCTTTAAGTGGTATAGGCTATTTTTTTCGTAAAAAAGAATGAGCGCTTTCTTGTAAAAAGTTTCATCAACACTTCGGTAAGATAGAGGATAGAAATCGTGAGCGATTAAGGCAGCATTAGCGAGCATTCTCGATGTTCTTTTGTTACCGTCAGCGAACGGTTGTATATACGAGAGCATTGACAAGATAATTAAGGCTTTTTCTAGAGGATACTTAGTTTTATTGATTTGAGATAAAAGCTTATCTAAACTTTCTTTTATTTGCCATTGGTTATCGAGCGGTCGATAAGTGGTTCCGGTTATTCCTACCGCTTGAGTACGAATACCTGTGTTTACACCAAGACCATCAACCAGGAAATTGTGTAATTGAACGACTTGAGAAAAATTTATATTTTTATAATCTCTTTTATTTTTAAGAATACTTTCGAAGGCCTGCTTGTGATTCAGGATCATAATGGCTTCTTCTTTCGGATGGCCTGGAGATTCAATTTTTTGTTTCACCAAAGTTTCGGCATCGAGAAGGGAATAGGTGTTACCCTCTATTCTTGAAGATTTCCACGAGAGTTCTATCGTAAAGCGTTCTAACTCCTTTAAATAAACGTCTCTATCTAGAGATATCACCATTTTAGAAAAATTCCTATCAACGTTATCGATTTCTCCGCGCTCTTTCACAGTGAAGAGATCTGAAAAATGACTAAAAACTGAAAAATCAAACCTCTTTTTAGCGCCTATCCTTTGATCCGCCTCAAGAGAAAAATATTCGTCAAGCTCGTAATATTTTAAAAGCGGGTTGGTACTAATAGGAAAATATTTCGTATTTCTGCCATGACCGTCTCGGCGGATATAACCACTTCTTAGCAATAAAGATAGATCGCGAGCAATAGTAGGAATAGAAGCAGAAAAACCATTATCTAATTTGTTTTTCACCTCTAATCTGGAAATACCTCCCGATCGGTCAACCGACTCCAGTATTCGTTTCTGACGGATGTTCATTTTCGTATCACTCATACACGGTAATCGTATCATAATGAGACGAATAAACTCAAGCATTTTCTTCTCATGTCCCCACTGACTGGCGTATCAACGTAAGAAAGGTATACTTTTACTTGATGAGAAGAAGGTGGTTTCTTTCTGTATCTTTGTTTTTGCTGGTTTTCACGATTCCACTTTTAGGGATGGTTCAAGCCGATGAGTACGACGATTTACAAAAGCAAAAGCAACAGGCGCAAGAGGAACTTAGTCAGAAAAAAATTGAAGAGGAAAAAACGAAGCAGCGCCAAGGCAGTGTCCAGTCCAATATCACGGGCGCTAAGTCTCAAATCAAGAGCGTCGACGGGCAATTAAAAGATAAAGAGGCGGAGCTTAAAGAACTGGAGAGTGAAAAAGGAGTTCAGCAAAGTGAGCTTCAAAAAAAAGTCGCGGTGAGAAACACCCTCATCCAACTTCTTTATAAAAAAACCCGCGTCTCTGGTTTTGAATTTTTTCTCTCCGGTAGTACCTTCAGTGACCTCGCCCGTAACATCGGTTATTATCGCGTCACGACTCTTGAAAAAAGCCGTCAAATAGGTGATTTAAGCACGACTGTAATAAAAATTAAGATCTCGATTAAAGAGGCCGCCGATCGAAAAGCGCGGTTAGAAGGCGATCTTAAAAAACTCAACTCACGGAAGAAGGGTTTAGAAAGTGAGCTCGGTTCTCTTAACTCTTATCTTAATAATCTGACCTCGCAGATATCCGGGCTTCGAGGAACAATCGACAACATTACGGCCAAGCAGGAACAATATATCCGGGAAAAACTGGCGGCGACGGCGCAATTTACTTCGGTTGGTGAAATTGAGCAAGCTAAACAATCCTTGCCGAATCCTCCATTTTCTCCCGCTTTTGCCGTTATCTCCATCGGCTATCCGCACCGTGTTGGTCTGAATCAAAATGGAGCTTATGGGAGAGCTAACGCAGGTCAGGATTACAAATCAATTTTGCAGGCATATTTTGATGGGATTAGTTTTGAGGGGGGAAAGGAAAATATCCAGATAAAAGTGAAAGATCATGGATCAATGCCTTTGGATGAGTATTTATTGGGAATTTATGAGATGCCGGAAAGTTGGGATATAAAAGCATTGAAAGCCCAAGCTGTTGCGGCTCGATCATACGCATTAGCTTACACTAATAACGGTCAAGGGGAAATTTGTCCGACTCAAGCCTGTCAGGTGTGGAAGCCGGATAAAAAGACCGGTCAATGGAAGCAAGCAGTGGAGCAAACCCGAGGCGAAGTGATGGTAAACGGCGGCCAGATAGTTAAAGCCTACTACTCCTCGACCTTTGGCGGATACTCGAGACTGCCGACGGATTTCGACGTCGGTTGGAATAGCAGTTTTGATTACTTAAAAAGAATCAGGGATGCCGATTCCTCGGGTAAGGCTTTTGACGGTCCGGGATACGGAGACTCTCCTTGGTATTACCGAGTTTGGTATTCGAACAGTGACGGACATCCTTGGCTGACTAAAGACGAGATGAGAGATCTCCTTAATAGTTCACTTCTGCCCGATTCGGAAAATGGGAGTTTATCGAACCCGCAAAACGGCGGCATTAGTTTCGATGAGGTGAAAAATCGTTTGAGGAGTTTAGGGAAATCGCCCATCGAAGACTTTAGTTCCGTGCAGCCTTTATTTTCCGATGAAGGTTATACTTCCCTGCTGCGGGTCAGTGTTCCTTCGGGACACATTGACATCGACGGAAAAAGATTTCGTAAGATATTTATTTTAAGGTCCCGCGGAGATCTAGCTCTTTGGAGTTCACTTTATGATATCGCGGCTAGGTAAAAAAAAGACCCTGCTCTTTATTTTTTTTCCGCTTGTTTTTATTTACTTCTCACTCGGTCTCCTACTTTTACACTGGAGTTTGCCTTTTCAAGTGAGCAGTATTCCTGATTTTATTGGGAGATTTGCTTTAGCGAGTGGTGGTCAACTTGCCTATCGTGATTTTTCTTTCGAGTATCCGCCCCTCTTCTTTTTTATCCTTTTAATCGAGAGCGCCGCCGCCGGAGTCTTTAAATTCATGCCATACCCGGAGTCGGTTCTCGCGATTCACCTTTTTTTATTTCTTCCCATTGTCTCTACTTTTTACCTGGTTTTAGTTCCGGAAAAAAGAATCATTTCCACCATTTTTCTTCTCCTTCTCACCACTCCCTTGATGGGCGCTTCATTCGATCTGTTCGCGGTAGTTTTAAACGTGATGGCTTTGCTGCTCTTTTCGCGAAAAAAATATTTACTCTCTTTGCTTTTATTATCGCTAGCTTCCGGGATAAAAATTTACCCGTTGATTTATTTACCTCTCATACTTTTGTACATTAGAAGTTTCTCTCTTAGCTTAAAATACTTTGTTTTCTTCTCTGTCTGCGTCGCCTTGCCATTTATTTTTGTGATCAGTTATGGCGGGGGAGGAGGCCTCCTTGATTTTTTCCGCTTTCACCTCGCCCGCGGGATTCAAAGCGAATCCGTTTTAGCGAGTCCTTATTTTCTCTTCTCTGAAATCTTCGGTTCTAAAAAAGAATTTTATCTCCGGAATGGGGCTTACGAAATTTCTTACGGGTCGCTCGATTGGCTAATAAGTTTGGTCGGAATACTGGCTTTTGTTAGCCTTTGTCTAAATTTATTTTTTAGAACGGGGCGAAGGTGGCTCGGGAGAATCCAGGGAGAAATCAATAGGGAAGTCCTTTTTGACCTCTGTCTTTGTTTAACTTTGTTTCTACTGATCTTCAGTAAAGTTCTCTCCATTCAATTTATTCTTTGGTTTTTACTCTTAATTCCCTTTGTCAGCGATGGATTATTTAAACGGATTTACCTCCCGGCTTTGCTGGTGACGATTCTGACAACAATCGGAGCCGGTATCATTACTTATTATCACCAATTTACGGTCGTACCGATTATCATCAGGAACATAATTTTGATATTTATAACTTACCGCTCCGTTTTAACTAGTCGGTTGACTCTTTTGGGGGTAAAATGAAGATACAGAAAAAATATTCTGAAACTGGACGAAGGGGACACCCTGAAGGTGAACCCGACGTGGATCTACACCTTCAGGGTGGGACCAGCGCAGTCTGAATACATCCTAAAATCATTTATGTCGAAGATAACGAAAACCTACGTTGAAAGACCGCAAGTTAGCTTTAAAGACCAAGAAGAAGGTGAAATCGTCCTCCTCCTTTTGAGGAGACACTTTTTCACGAATTTACCTTGGCTTTTAGTCTCTCTCCTTATCTTTTTCCTACCGATTGTTTTTTTACTTTCTCCGTATAAATCGATATTTCCGTTCCTGGAAGTTTTGCCGAACCGTTTTCTTTTCTTCATCATTCTTGGCTGGTACCATTTGTTGTTGGCTTTTATGCTCATTTCCTTTACGGGATGGTTCTTTAATATCAATTTGGTTACAGATAAACGTATCCTTGATATTGACTATTGGGGTCTTCTTCATTTCAATGTTTCCGAAACGCCGCTTTCGAATATCCAAGATGTTACTTATAACATTTCCGGGCTGGCAGCGACGTTCTTGAATTATGGTAATCTCTATATTCAAACGGCCGGGACCAGCGCCAACTTTGATTTCGCGGCTGTTCCCGACCCGGCCGCTGTACACGATTTAATAACCGACTTGATACAGAGGAAGAATGTTTAGCGCGATTGATTTAATACCTCTCGTCCTTCTGGGAGTGAAAATAATGATCATAATTACTTTTGGAGCCTATCTTTTGTTCTCGGTCATCTTCCTCCAAAAAATAAATCTCCTGTCGAAAATCGTAGAAACTAAGGTTAGTCCTTGGGTTTCTCTAGGCGCCTTTGTTAATGTGGCCCTAACACTTCTCTTTTTATTGGCATCTATTTTTATTATTTGAATTATGGAAAAAAGACTCTCGATAAAATTTCAAAAGATAATTGGCGATTCTATCTTTCCTCCCGGCGTCTTTTCCGGCACGGCTATTTTCGAGAGGGAAGATGAGACGACCCGCGCCCATCGGGGCAAACTTTTTACTCTCCTCTCTATCATTGGACCTAAGAACTTTGACGCTGTCCTCTCCTCTAAAATGATTCTCGATTGTCTCGAAGAGGAATACTTTCGTGAAATCGAGGGTTCTCCTTTAGGAGCGCTGGAGAGGGCCGCTGTTTCGGCCAGCCACCGTTTTATTGATTTGACCTTGGGAGAGTCGGCCGTTTCGGGAAGCGCTGAATTTAATTTGGTTTTAGCCGTTTCTTGGGGTCAGGTTTTGTACTTGTGTAAGATAGGTTCCGCCGCCGTTTACCTGCTCCGCGGCGGTATCGTCAAGGAAATTACGATGGGAGACGAGACTCAAGTGTCAACAGCCTCGGGACTGGTGGTCGAGGGAGATGTCCTCATCCTAGGAACACGTAGTTTTAAAGAGGTCTTTCCGAGCGAGAAAATACTTTCTCTCCTGCCGAATATCGAAGAGGAGATCGCTAAATTGAATAACCGCAGCGTTATTTCCGCCTTTATTTTAAAGTTTGATATAGCCGAATCTCCCTCGAGAGACGAGGTTATAAAGTTTGCCGAAGAAAAGTCAGTTTCGCGGCGCTTACTACCGTCTGTTTTAGATCCTCTTAGAAAAATTGTCGCCTCTCTTTCCGGAAAGATAAAAATGGTTTTTCTCCACCGCCGTCCTTACGAACTCTTTTTGAGGTCGCGCCCATCGCTTCAAAAAACACCTTCCCGCGTCGGTTTAAAGATGCTGATAATTGTCTTGCTGGCTGTTTTCGCGTTTTCCGTGGCCATGACCGTTAAGAGACAAAACCAACAGAAGTTAAGCGCGCAGTCTCAAAAACTTTTCTCACAAGCGCAGGAGAATATCGTCTCGGCCGCGGATCTAACCAATCTTAACAATAGTCGTGCTAAAACTCTTATTGAAGAGGCGTTGAAGGATCTCGATCGGATCGAAAAGTATGGTTATAAATCTGAAGAATTAAGTAAACTTCGCGTTAAAGCACAGGGTCTACTAAGTACGGTTACGAAGGATAAATTAGTCTCGGCTAAGCTTTTGTATGATTTTTCACTGCAGAACAAGAAAGCCGCGCTTTCTTCGATGACTCTCACGCCTTTTGGTGAGGGTTTAGAGAGGAAGCTTTTTATATCCGATAGGCCCTCCAGCGCGGTTTATGAAGTTACCCTTAAAGCCGACGGGGTTTCTATAGAGAAAATTGATAAGGGTAAGGTTAGTGACCCTCAATTCCTGACGTTTTATAGTGATAATCTGACCGGTCTCGATAAGAATGGGCTTTTTAATATAAATCTTAAAGATTCAGTCGCGACGACTGATCTTCTCGCTGGTACGGACTTAAACCCTGTCGTTGACCTGAAGTCCTATTTAGGAAATATTTACTTCTTGTCCCCTAAAAATGGCGGTCTTCTTAAATCCTTCGTTCTCGAAGACGGTAAATATTCTAAACCGGTCAGGTGGCTGAAAGAAGATCGGGATCTCTCTAAAGCCACTTCGTTCGCGGTCGATGGTTCAATTTACGTTTTTGAAAGTACAGGGAGAATTATAAAGTTTGAGGCCGGGAAAGTAGCGGAGTTTAGTGTTTCCGGTTTTGATGAAGTTTTCAGTAGCGCCTCGGTTATTTATACCGACTCGCAAAGCACTTTTATTTATATCTTCGATCCGAAATCTGGAAAGATAATTTCCTTGAGTAAGGATGGAGTTTACCAAGGAAGATACACCATCGAAGAAGGTCTTAGAGAAAAGCCGATTTTCGCTGTCGACGAAGAAGCTAAGAAGGCCTATTTTCTGTCTGACTCAAAGCTTCTCCGAATTGATTTAGAGTAAAAATTGTGATAGAATTACTGGCTGAAAACAGGGAAGCGACACGCTTAGATATCCAGGAGAAATTCGAGGCCGGTGTCGTCTTTACGGGTGCTGAAGTTAAATCCTTGAGGCAAAGGCAGGGTCGTTTAAATGCCGCCTTTGTCAGGGTGGTTAAAGGAGAGCTTTTGGTTTTCGGAATGCACATCGGGAGGTACGGCAAGTCCGGCTCAAACTCCTCCTTTCAGGAGGACCGGGTGAGGAAGCTTTTGCTAAAGCGGAACGAGATTGACAAACTTTCCGGTCTTCTTTCCCAGAAGGGGCTGGTGTGTGTACCTTTAAAACTCTATTCAAAAAATGGTTTTTTGAAAATAGAAATCGGAGTCGGAAGGGTGCTTAAGAAGTGGCAGAAAAAGGCCAAAATAATTGAGCGCCAGGATATTCGCGACGCCGGCCGAATCTTGAAAGAAGAGGGTCGGTGAGGACTTTTAAATGGGGATGCTATCGATTCGATTGATGTTCACAGACGGATTGCATTTGGAGGTTAGATCAACCCTCCTAAAAATTGATCTAAAAAAAGATGCCGAAAACGCATTTGTCCCCGAGTACGCTGAAGTTTACGCGTAATCGGGCGCCCTTAGAATTTTTTTCCGGTGAGATTTTAGGGGTGTGACAAAAGCCGGAATAGGGGCAATACTGAAGGTTAGGTATTTCCTCGAAGATCTTCACGATCTTATAAACCAGCTGCCTGAAGCTTTTGTGGGTTTGATAAGTTATCCCCGCTTCAGACAGAGTATTATTAAATAACTTACTAAAAATGTAGATGATCTCTCTAAAAACATTCAAGACGTGGGTTAAAATCCCGCCATCTCCACCAGTTATTATCAAACAGACCCTGTGTCGTAAAGGCACGGGGTTTGTTTTTTTCTTATCGTGAGTAACTTAGTTGAAAACTTATTGGATCTGATTTTCCCAAAGCGCTGCCTAAGTTGTAAGACTGTCGGCAGCTTCATTTGTGAGGAGTGCTCGGGTTTGGTTCTGCCTCTCTCAGTCCAGATTTGTCCTCAATGCACTAAGCCCTCGATTGGGGGATTTACTCACGCTCTCTGCCTTAAACCTTTAAGTGCTGAAAGGGCAATTTGTCTTTTTAAATTTGAAGGTCCGCTAAGAGAGGCTATTTCCCAGCTTAAATACAAAGGGGTAAGAGGTCTCGCCGAATCTTTGGCTGAATTGACAACTGAATCACTGAAGGACTCGGGTGTTGATTTAGGAACTTGCTCAATCATTATTCCTGTTCCTATCCACCCCGTTAAGCAACTCGAGAGAGGTTTTAACCAGTCGGCCATTTTAGCTTCGCTGCTGGGTAAAAGGTTGGGTATTGAAGTCTGGTCAGATTTTCTTCTAAAGACTAGGGATAATTCTTCGCAGACAAAACTTAAGCTTAAAGAGAGAGCCAAAAATGTCCGTTTCACCTATCGTGTAGAAAGAAAAGATAAACGACGGAAGATTATTAAGGGGCGCGACGTAATAATTCTCGATGATGTTTTTACGAGCGGCGCCACTCTTAGGGAATGCGCTAAAGTCATCAAGAGAGCCGGCGCGCGCTTCGTTTATCTTTTAGCCATCGCCAAGGGTTAACCTCTGTCACAACCTCTGTCACACAAACTCTGCATTATTACACTACACTTACTTCTTAAAGAAAGGAACGATGGTAAGAAATAATAGGAAGTAGACAAGATCGAGGTACCTTGTATCAGTGAATTAATTCACTGATACAAAGGGAAGGTGCTTGGCGGTAACGAAAAACACCCCGAAGAAGTGGTTCTTTCTAGGTGGGCTGAGGATCGCTAGTCCTCTATTCTGCTTTCTCAACAAATCGTGAGTTGGTGGGCGTGGTTATCAATGTCCGACTCTCCCGCCTGAGCGGGACCCCGCTGTGGCGGTGGCGGGAGCCGGGTGTTGCAGTGGTGGGCTTGCAGGATCGATTTTTTTTAAGTTGGACGATAAAGACGTGGTGACGTTTGATCGTCCGATCGGACAGTAAGATGGAACTGGGGGAGCGAAGATGATTGGTTAGCGAGATCTGGTGGTTGGTGATTGATTATTAGTAATTGACAATTGGTAATTGAAAATTGAGAATTGATGGTTGTGGAGAGGTCGCATAGTTGGCCTAGTGCGCTGGTTTGCTAAACCGGTATAGCTCTTTACGGGCTATCGAGGGTTCGAATCCCTCCCTCTCCGCCATTCGACGCGCTGCGCTTGCTCATGGCAGGCCAGCAAGGAGAAT
>CAYHYS010000032.1:0-9832 GCA_964360905.1 uncultured Candidatus Saccharibacteria bacterium
AACCTATTTCCGATCCGAAGATTACTCTTACCGGATTTGACGCGGCTATTACAGATCAAAAAGGGATAATTTTTCTTATGTGTAGCGCTGACTGTTTACCGATAATTTACTTTGATCCAAAGCAGGCGGTTACTGGAATTGCCCACGCCGGTTGGAAGGGTCTTGTAGGAGGAGTTCATCTTAATGTTCTTAAAATTATGACCGATCAGTTTAGATCAACTTTAGGCAATATTAGAATAGGATTAGGTCCTAGCATTGGTTCCTGTTGCAATCTGCAAAAAGCTCCACTTGTCCAAGAAAATATCCCACAATGGCGAAATTATTTAAAGCCCAAGAATAATGATTTCTGTCGGGTTTTTTTAAACGAATTCTGCAGAGACTCCCTCATTGATTATGGTATAGAGAGGGAGAATATTGAAGAGGCTAATTTTTGCACCGTTGATAACCATAAAGAATTCTTTTCTGAAACGGCGGTACATAATGGTCTGGATAAGGATCCGATGGGGAGATTTTGTACAGTGGTAGGCATGGTTTAATTTATGAAGAAAAAGCATGTTCACATTCTAGCTATTTGTGGTTATACAACGACGGGGCTGGCTTTGATGGCCAGAAATCTGGGTTATAAAGTTACCGGTTCAGATGAGGATGCTTATCCACCCAATAGCGATACATTGACAAAGGCCGGTATAAATTGGACGAACTCCCATAATTCTGAAAACTTAGTGAAATGGGGTGTTCCGGATTTAGTCATTCAAGCAAACCAAATAAGGAAGGGAAATCCGGAGCTTTTGGCGGCGAGAAAAATGGGTCTTAAAATCACTTCCGATAGTGAGTTCTTTTATGAATTGACAAAGAAGCGCAAAAGAATCGTCGTTTGCGGAAGTCATGGAAAGACAACCACCAGCGCTTTAATTGCTTGGATTCTTGAGAAGGACGGGCATCGTCCGGGTTTCCGTTTAGGCACGTTGACAAAAAATTTTAACAGCTCTGTTCGTCTGGGAAATGGTCGGGAGTTCGTTTTCGAGGGTGATGAGTACACGACTACTTACTGCGATAAAAGACCGAAGTTTTTTCATTTCCATCCGGATGTTGCGGTTTTAAATAACGTTGAGTGGGACCATCCGGACGTATTTAAAACCCAAAAAGATTATATTGAGGTTTTTAAAAAATACCTTATTTTAGCTATGCCGAGGAGTGGTTTGTTGGTTTGCAATATTGAGGATAAAAATGTGAAGGGCAGCCTTAAAAAAGCGAGTTGCGCTGTTGTGACTTACGGTCTTGCCGAAGGTGATTTCCGGGCTGAAAGGATTAAATTTAACGAGAGTGGGACGTCTTTCGATGTTACTTATAAGGGAAATTTTCTTACGTCTGTTTTTTCCGCCCTGCCGGGGTTTCATAACGTAAAAAACTCGCTAGCCGCCATCGCCGTTTGTTACAAATTGAAAGTAAGTATTCCTTCGATAGTTGAGGCTTTAAAGTCTTTTAAAGGTACGAGTCGGCGTTTCGAAGTGGTTGGGAAGGTTAGAGGAATTACGGTTATTGATGACTACGCCCACCACCCGACTAAGGCTCGTGAAACGATCGCCGCGGCGAAATCAGCCTACCCAAATTCCCGAGTTTTTGCTATTTACGTACCCCACACCTACTCGCGAACTAAAGCTTTACTTTCCCGATACGCCGAAGCTTTTAATGAAGCTGACTTCGTTATCATTCCTGATATTGAGCCGGCTCGTGAGAGACATCTTCAAGCTTTAATTCACTCCCGCGATTTAGTTTTAAGGATAAAAGATTTTCAAAAAAATGTTTATTATATTCCTGAGCAAAAAGCGATTATTGATTTTGTCCTTAACCGGTCGCGTTCGGGAGATGTTGTCTTATGTATGTCCGTGCGGGGTTTTGAAGATTTAGCAGCCAAGCTAGTTGAAGCTTTGAAAAGACACAAATAGTGGTTACCTGATAGATGGTTAATTATGAATAAACAACTGCGGCAATTGTTAATGACTAGATTGGGGAAAGATCGCGTGAAATTTAATGAATTGATGAGGGCTCATACCAACTTTCGTATCGGCGGCCCGGCTGATGCTTTTTATGAGGCGAGAACCGTCGAGGAGGTAAAAAATGCATTAAAAGCAAGTAAAGATCTTAATATTTCCAATTTTATTTTGGGAGTTGGGGCCAACATCTTGGTCGGTGACAAAGGTATTAGAGGCTTGGTCATAAAGATGAGTAATAATTACATGGAGGTAGTTGGTCCTTTACCCGGTGGAACGAAGGGGCTGCCGAAGTCAGAGCAGACTCATTACAAGTCTTTTGATACCGATCATTACCTCAAATTTGATGATTTAGATATGGTTGAGAGGGAAGCGGATACACTGGTTAAATCAGGAGCCGGTGTTTCTTTGCCGGTTTTAATTTCTTGGACTCTTACGCAAGGCCTTACCGGACTTCAGAATTTTTCGGGAATACCGTCTTCCGTCGGTGGGTCTGTCTATAATAACATTCATGGCGGGACAAAGCTTATTGATCAATTTATTGACAAAGTAGTTCTTCTTGATACGGATGGAAATTTGAAAGAGGTTGCTCACGACGATATGGAATTTTCTTACGACTTAAGCCGGGTTCAAAAGAGTGAGGAGGTAATTGTAGAGGTGATATTTAAACTTTCACATGGGGATGTTGAGAGAGCCGAGTGGGTAAGGCGGGAGTGGTTAAAGCGCAAGCTTCGCTTACAACCGCAAAAAAACTGTCCGGGATGTATTTTTAAAAATATCAGTAAAGAAGACGCGAAAAGAATCGAGGCGCCGACGGTGGCGGCGGGTTGGGTTTTAGATATTGGCCTAAATCTTAAGGGAGAGAAAGTCGGTGGTGTTTCCGTTTCACCGCAACACGCCAATTTTTTTGTCAATGACGGTACCGGAAAAGCTTCTGATGTTACAGAACTTATTAACATCTGCAAAACTAAAGCTAAAGGAAAATATGGACTTGAGTTGGTTGAGGAGATTCAACGAGTGGGAGAATTTTGAGATGAAAAGGAATATGAAGTTGGACTATTTGCGTGGGAAAAAAATAGCCATCTTGGGTTTTTCTATCGAAGGACTTTCGGTGGCCAGATTTCTTGATCGGCACGGTTTGAGCTTTACCATACTTGAGAAAAATGAGCCCGGTAAACTTTTGCCTGAAGCCCAGGAATTTATTAAAACACATGATTACCCGTTAATTACCGGAGCCTCTCATCTGGATAAACTTTCAGAATTTAATCTGATTTCCCGAAGTCAGGGGATACCTTTGTGGAATCCGAAAATAGCCGAGGCGAAAAAGTCCGGTGTTGAATTTACTTCAGTAACTAAGTTATTTTTTGATCTTTGTCCTTGCCAAATCATTGGTGTTACCGGAACAAAAGGTAAAGGAACGACAGCGACACTGATCTATGAGATGCTCAAGGCTTCGAAACTCGATGTTTATCTAGGTGGTAATATTGGAAAACCGCCTCTCGATTTTATTGATGATCTTAAACCTACATCTTGGACAATTCTGGAATTAAGTTCCTTTCAGCTTGAGGATTTAGAGAAGAGTCCACAGTTAGCCGTTGTTTTAATGGTTACCCAAGAGCATTTAAACTCGCAAGCGGTCGATAGTCCGAATTATCACCGATCAATAAACGATTATTTTGAGGCGAAAAAAAATATTGTCAGATACCAGTCCAAAGATAACTTTGTGATCGTAAATACCGATTATCCAAATTCGGTTGATCTTACGAAAGAGGCGAAGTCAAAAGTTATTTATTTCAGTACCGAGAATGACCTTGCCGAAGGATCTTATCTCAATGATGAGAGTCTCCTCATGTGCCTTAACGATAAATGTCAACTGATAACTAAAAGGGGAGAGGTTTTTCTACGTGGAAATCACAACTTACAGAATGTCCTCGCCGCGTCAACAGCCGCATCAATAGCCGGAGCTAATATTTCTGATATTGGAGCTGTGATTAAAACATTTAAAGGTTTGGAGCACCGGTTGGAATTCGTTCGTGATATGGACGGAGTAAAGTTTTATAACGATTCTTTTTCGACGACGCCGGAAACGGCGATTGCCGCTATTAAATCATTTACGGAACCGGAAATTATCATTTTAGGAGGATCGGAGAAAGGGTCGGATTACATGAGGCTCAGTCATGTTATTGCTAAAGCCACTAATATTCGAGCTGTCTTGCTCATCGGCGTAACGGCCGGACAAATAGAAATGGCGTTAAAACAGTGTTTAATAGGGATTATCCCTAAAAAAGGGATAATCCCTATTAACCTCGGTCGGGGGCTGTCAATGGACGATATTTTGGCTAAGGCTAATTCTTTGGTGAAACCGGGAGACGTCGTTCTTCTCTCTCCAGCTTGTGCAAGTTATGACATGTTTAAAAATTACAAAGACCGAGGTCAGCAGTTTAAAGATTGTGTAAACCAGCTTTAGATATGAAACTTAACGATCTCTTTAAAGATAAAGAAGTTAAGAAATTGTTATCTGCTTCGATGATTCGAATCATCGAAGCAGGAAGAAACATCGAGATAAAAGGTATCACTGATGATTCCAGGAAAGTAAAACCGGGCTATATTTTTATCGCCGTTAAAGGTTTAGAGCACAACGGGCACAGCTTCATCGAACAGGCTGTTGAGAATGGAACCGCCTGTGTTGTGTTTGATATAAATTCCAATTACCAATTACCGGCTATCAAAAGTGAAAAAACAATTTTTATTGGACTTAATAACTCACGGAGGGCACTGGGATTGCTTTGGGCTTCCTGGTACGGATTTCCGTCTAGGAAGTTAAAGGTTATTGGGGTTACTGGTACGGATGGCAAAACGACAACCACAAATCTTATTTACCATGTTCTAAAAATAGCCGGTGAAAAGGTCGGTATGGTCTCGACAATTAACGCCAGGATTGGGGAGAGGGAAATTGATACCGGCTTTCACGTAACTAATCCGGAACCGGAACTATTACAAAAGCTTTTGAGAGAGATGGTTGGCGAGGGTATCCGATACGCAATACTGGAAGTGACGTCGCACGGTTTGGATCAAGAAAGAACGTCAGGTGTCGATTTTTACGGGGCGGTGATTACTAACGTGACTCACGAGCACCTAGATTATCACAAGACCTACAAAGCTTATCTCGAGACCAAGGGAAAACTCTTTAGAAAAGTTAAATTCAGTATATTGAATAAGGACGATAGCTCCTACAGTTATCTTAAGACAATTGTATCTGGAAAGATAATCACTTACGGTTTCGATCAGGAAGCGACTCTTTACGCTGGTAGCGTAAGGTTATTGGGAGATTCAAGTTTATTCAAAATCGTCTCTGGTGCCAAATGGTCAAATCCCAATACTTCGATACTACGTAGTGTCGAAGTGAAAGAAGAAGTTAGACTGTGCTTACCAGGAATGTATAACATTGCTAATGCTCTGGCGGCAGCCGCCGTCTCTTTAGAACTTGGTTTAAGTTTTAAACAGGTAAGGAAGGGTTTAGAAAGTTTTACACATCTTGAGGGCAGGTTTGATGAGATAAATTTGGGCCAACCGTTTCGGGTAATTATCGATTTTGCCCACACACCAAACGCTCTAGCACAAGTGCTAGAGCTTAGTTTAAAAATCAAAAATCAATCCTTCGACAGGCTCAGGATTGACCCTGAGCGGAGTCGAACGGGTCAAAATGCAAAATTAATCGTGGTTTTTGGATGCGCGGGTGAAAGAGATCGGGAAAAGAGGTCAATGATGGGGGAAATTGCCGGAAAGCTGGCCGAGCTTACTATTTTGACGGCCGAAGACCCGCGCCTCGAAAACGTGAATGACATTATTGATCAAATCGCCAATGGTTGTAAGAAAGCCGGTGCTTCGGAAGGGCAAAGGGCAAAGGGCAAAGGGCAAAGTTATTCGAGAGAGGAACGGAATTTCATAAGAGTGCCCGATCGAAAAGAGGCGATTGAATTTGCCATCAGCAATGCGAAGTCAGGAGATTTAATTTTAATTACCGGAAAAGGGCATGAAAAGAGTATGTGTTTTGGGATGACCGAATATCCTTGGAATGACAAGCAAGTGGCGATAAGTATTTTAAATAAGAAATTTTCACTGAAGTAGGATATGTGCGGAATTTTCGGTTATATAGGAGAAAATAAAACAGCCGGGAAATTGGTACTTGAAGGGTTGAAGAAACTTGAGTACCGAGGTTACGATAGTTGGGGAATTGCCTGTTTTGATGGTGAAAAACTTGAAGTTCAAAAAGAGGTAGGGAAGATCGGGGACGCCCGCGCGGAATTTTCTCCCAGCTTTATAGGTCTTGGCCAAACCCGTTGGGCGACACACGGTGGTGTCACGAGGGCCAACGCCCATCCCCATTTCGACTGTTCGAGGGAGATTGCCATTGTCCACAATGGTATTGTCGAGAATTACCAAGAAATAAAGAAAGGGTTTAGAAGAAAACACATTTTTCGTTCTCAAACTGATACCGAAGTCGTCGCTCACCTCATTGAGGAGTTACTGATCGATGGACGACCTTTTCTCGAAGCGGTGAGGATGGCCTTTCTAAAATTAGAAGGTCTAAACGCTTTAGTGGCGCTGCGTGGAGAAAGTAATCAAATCATCGCTGTAAAAAAGGGCGCACCGTTAGTGGCCGGGATAGGGGAGAGTGGAAATTTCATTGCCTCTGATTTTCTAGGTGTTGTTAGTCACACGCGAAAGATTGTTTTTCTCTCTGATAACGATTTAGTTTCTTTAGAGCCTAAAAGGGCCCGGCTTTTTAGCGCCACAAGCGGAAAAGAAAAAAAACTGAGGGCGCAGGAAATAAAGTGGGAAGAAAAAGAAGAATCACGAGGTAAGTTTAAGCATTTTTTAATTAAGGAAATTTATGAACAGAGCGAAGTTTTAAAAAGGATTGCTGAAGAGCGTGGGCCTGATGTTACTTATTTATCCAGTCTTATCAAGAATAGTTTTGGAACTTATTTAGTTGGCTGCGGGACAGCTTCTTACGCCTGTCTGGCCGGTACCTACTTTTTTAGCTCTATCGCTTCTTACCATCTAAATTTTTCCACTGGCAGCGAGTTTAACTATTTAGAAGATTTTATAACTCCGCAAAGCCTCGTCATCGGTGTTTCTCAAAGTGGAGAAACGGCTGATATTATTGAATCTTTGACTAAGGCTAAAGCTAAAAAAGCAAAAATAGCCGCGGTTGTTAACGTCGTGGGATCGACACTTTATAGACTTTCTGATTTTAAAGTTCTTATCGGCGCGGGTCAGGAGAGAGCCGTACTTTCAACCAAGGCTTATATTGGACAGCTGGCGATTCTGCTCTACACCGCCTTCGCGCTGAATGGGGAACAAGAAAAAGGAAAGAAGATGATTGAGAAAGCCGTTCGCAGTTTATCTTATGTTTTATCGGTACCGTCACAGAAACGAATTAAAAGATTAGCCAAATTAATTTACAAACGAGAACATATTTATGTCGTCGGTCGAGGGATTTCTTACCCCGCGGCTTTAGAAATCGCCCTTAAAATAAAAGAGTCGAGTTATATTCACGCCGAGGGGTTTGCCTCCGGAGAGCTTAAACACGGTGTTATTGCCTTAATAGAGAAAGGAATTCCTTGTATTGTTGTGGCGACTCATGACGAAACTTACGGAGCCTCGATCGCTGGCGGGGCGGAGCTTAAGGCCCGTGGAGGATATATTATTGGGCTTTCCGATGCTAATAATGAAGTTTTTGACTACTTTATTAAAGTGCCATATGTAGGAATTGCCTCAATTATTCCCAATGTTGTCGTCGGGCAAACTTTAGCTTATCGTCTTTCTCTGCTTAGAAAGACCGATCCGGATAAGCCCAGAAATTTAGCTAAAAGCGTCACGGTTAAATAAAATATGAAGAACTTTAAAATTACGGTGATCGGGGGAGGCACGGGGTCGTTTGTTGTTCTTCGGGGACTTAAGAACTACCCGGTCGATCTTACAGCTATCATCAATGTCACGGACAGTGGCGGATCAACCGGAAGACTTCGCTCCGAATTCGGTTTTTTACCCGTCGGCGATTTACGTCAGTGTCTCGCCGCGTTAGCTGATGATGGTGACGACGCGCTGATAAAACTGTTAACTTACAGATTTAATCGGGGCCGTGGCTTAGCGGGTCACAATCTTGGTAATCTGATACTAACAGGACTAAGAGATCTTTACGGGTCCGAGCCAAAAGCCTTAGAGAAAGCTTCCTCAATTTTTAAAATTACCGGACGGGTGTTACCGGTTTCACTGTTTCAAGCAACTCTGGGAGTAGTTTACGAAAACGGGAAAAAAGTTCTGGGAGAGCACGCTATCGATCAACCGGAATTTGGCGGTGGGCTTAAAATAAAAGAAGTTTTCTTAAAGCCGGAAATTAAAGTTTATAAAGGCGCCGCTGACGCAATTATCGATTGCGATATGATCGTCCTTGGTCCGGGAGACATCTATACAAGCACTGTTCCTTGCTTATTAGTTGGTGGGATAAAAACCGCGATAAAAAAGTCTAAAGCGAAAGTTTGCTATGTAGTTAATCTCATGAACCGTTATTCGCAAACTCATAATTTTAAAGCCTCCGATTACCTACGGGAAATCGAAAAGTATCTGGATCGCAAGATCGACGTGACCGTTGTTAATACTTCAAGGATTCCCAAGAGAGTCATGAGTTCATATCTGGCTGAAAAAGCGACTGTACCTAACGATGATTTAAAAAATGAAAAGGGTTTAAAAGTTATCCGAGGCGATTTTGTCAGAAGATCGGTTATAGCGAAGGCTTCCGGGGACATCCTTTCCCGTAGTTTTTTTAGACACGATGAAGATAAATTAGCCAGAGCTTTAATTAAGATACTGCTTTGAGGTAGAATAACAAAGTTATGGAAGAAAAATTGAGGGTTGGCGTAATTTTCGGGGGAATGAGTAGTGAGAGTGAAGTGTCTTTAGCCACCGGCCGTTATATTTATTCCCTTCTCGATCCGACGAAATTTATTGGTGTTCCTCTGTATCTAGATAAGTTGGGAAATCTGTGGCAAGTTCCCGATAAACTGGTTATCCAAAACACGACCGCTGATGTTGATTTACGTCTCACTAAAGAAGCGACTTTGCTTAGATTTGAGGAAATACCTCTGAAGGTTGATGTTATTTTTAACGCTTTGTTGGGTAAATATGGGGAGGATGGTTGTATTCAAGGTGTGTTCGAACTTATTGGTATTCCTTATACCGGTTCCGGCATCCTCGCTTCGGCTTTAGGAATGGATAAAAGAATTCACAAAAGGATGTTAGCGGCGGCGGGCTACAAAGTGGCGAGGGATATGATAAATCAAAAATCAAAATACAAAGATCAAAATGATATTTTAAAAATAAAAAATGATATTCAGGAAAATTTTGGGTTTCCCTGTGTGGTCAAACCGACCAGAGAAGGCTCGAGCATGGGAGTTTCGGTTGTTAAAAGTGAAGAAGGGTTGGATGTTGCTTTCGAGTACGCTTTCAAATACGATAGTATGGTTTTAGTTGAGGAATATTTGCGCGGCCTCGAATTTACCTGCGTCGTTTGGGGAAACGAGAATCCGGCGGCGATGCTCCCGACGGAGATCGTTTTTGAAGGCGACTTTTTCACTTATGAGGGTAAGTACATGCCGGGCAAAGCTCGGACGATCACGCCGGCCCGTGTCCGTGACGATGTTTTAGGGGAAATTCAGAGAATTTCGGTTGAAGTTTACAAACTTATCGGCTGTGTGGGTTATGGACGGGTTGACGGATTCGTAGTTTCCAAGGCACCACGGCAACTTCCGGATCCGGGATCCGGATGTGACAACAGC
>CAYHYS010000033.1:0-9621 GCA_964360905.1 uncultured Candidatus Saccharibacteria bacterium
TTGTCGACGGCGGTTCCCAGGATTCAACAAAACAAATTGCGGAAAGTTACGGTTGTCGAATCATCAGTGGCGGTTATAGAGAAAATCAGGAGGCCAGGAAGAGTATCGGTTTGTTCGAGTCCAAAAACGAGTTGGTGGCCTATATTGATTCGGATAACATTCTGCCCGGTCCGGATTGGATGATGGAGATGGTTAGGCCGTTTGTTGAGCACCCGGAGGCCGTAGCTGCCCAAACTTGGCGTTACGGGATTAAACCTGGCTTTAATGCCTATAACCGCTATTGTGCTTTAATCGGAACCAACGACCCGGTAACTTTTTATTTAGGCAAAAGCGAGAAGCTTTGCTACCTTTTTGATGATTGGCGCTCTACTCCAATCGCAAAAGAGTGCGACGGATATTTTTTGGTCAACTTCACGCCGGAAAACCTACCCACCGTCGGCGGTAACGGTTTTTTTATCCGGCGGGAGATTTTGATCCAGTCAAGGTGCCAACCGGACGAATTTTTCCATATCGATGTCATTTCGGATCTCGTTCGCGCTGGTCATAATCCTTTTGCCATGGTCCGCAACGAGATTTACCACGACGTCACCTCTCGCTTGCGGGATCTGGCCCTGCGGCGGATGAAGTATTTTATGATCCACAGCCCCTCCCGCTCGGCCCGTCGCTACTTTGTCTTTGACATCCACAAAAAGAAGGATATTATCAAGCTACTCCTTTATGTCATTTTCACGCTGACCTTAGTTCAGCCATTATTTTTGTCAATTCGCGGTTACCTCAAGAAAAAAGACACCGCCTGGTTCCTGCATCCCTACGTTTGTTGGAGTTTTTTAATTGCCTACTCGATCGCTTCAGCCATCCTTTATCTAAAGGTTCTTAAGTACCGTTGGTTGTCGTGGATGAAATTTTGATATAGCGACCAAGATAAAAGTTTAAAATGATCAGGGCGAGGTCACGGAGGGCTTCGATCGTGTCCGGCAGAGGCGAAACTTTACTTCCCTCTACGTGGCGCCATTTGACCGGCAGTTCAACTACTCGGTATTTAAATTGCTTTGCTAGAAACAAAGTCTCGGCATCGTAGGACCATTTTTTCATGAGTTGCTTCCCAAAAAGTTTTTTGGCTACGTCTGCCCGGAAGCCCTTAAATCCGCAGGTGATATCCGTAAAAGAGATTCCCAGTAAAAGATTGGTTAGCCCTGTAAATCCTTTACCCAAGATTCGGCGCGGAACTTTTTGCTTTTTCAGTGTTTGTGTCAGTAAGTGTTTCTTGCTGCCAACAACCACGTCGCAAGTTTCTAACTCTAGAAGAAAACGGGGCAGTTCAGATAGATCAATTGACACATCCGCGTCCATGACGATAATTTTTTGCCCTGTAGAGCCTAATACCCCAATTTTTACGGCAAATCCCTTACCTTGATTTCTCTCGTATCCTAGTAGCTTGATTTGGATACTGGGATTTTCATTTTTTATCTCCTCAAGTATTTTTTGGGTTCCATCAAGAGATCCGTCATTGACGAATACCAGTTCAAAAGGCTCCGATAGATTGGAAGAAAGGTAAGTAATCGCAAGAGGAATACTCCCTTTAATTCTTTTTTCTTCGTTGTAAAACGGGATAACGATGCTGATCATAGATTTTTTTTACTGACTATAAAGTTTTCCAGTTCCAAGTATTGAAGACCCGAGTTTTCAAAAACCCATAAAGCTTCCCGCGGTCCGAGAACAATCGGGTAGCCGTGGAGGTTGAAGGATGTATTCAATACGGCGCCGGTGCCGGTAAGCTCTTTAAATTCACTGATCAATTTATGATATTTCGGATTTGTCTCGCTGGTGACAATTTGCGGCCGGCACGTAAAATCGTAAGGGTGAAGAGTAGCGCGTATTTTTTTACGGGCTAAGGCGGTGCTCTCAAAGGAAATCATCATAAATGATGCGTTTATATTTTTTGGGTTGATGATGTAATCTGTTTCATTTTCCTTAAGAATTGAGGGGGCGAAAGGCATCCAGAAATCACGGTTTTTGACTTGTTCATTGATGACCATGACCACGTCTTGATCACTGGGGTTAGCCAAGATCGACCGATTACCTAAGGCTCTAGCGCCCCACTCCATTGCCCCGGAAAGCCTGGCCAAGATCTTGCCTTCGAAGAGAAGTCTGGCGATCTCTTTCTCGACGTCGTCGAAGTATCTCACTTGATATTTTGAATCGATTTTTTCTTCATCGATGAACATTTTTATTTCGTTGTTGGAGAAGCTCGGACCGAAATAGACGTTGGTTATTGGGATGGGTTTATAAGAAGTTGTTTCCCGCAGATCCTTTTCCGCTAGGTAGCAGGCGCCGATCGGACTCGATTCATCGCCGCAGCTGGGAAACACAAATAATTCATCAACTTCTGTCATCTCCATTATTTTCTGGTTAGCTTTAACATTCATAAAGACCCCGCCGGCTAGGCAAACGCGCTTGACCTTCGTATTTTCAACGCATTTTCTAACCCATTCGACGATTTTGTCCTCGACCAGTTTTTGGAAGACGGCGGCCAGAACGTCAAAACGTACTCCTGCCATATTTTCTTTAAGAAAACGTGGAGATTGATGCGTGTCAAACCGGGAAACAAATTCGAATCCGGTCCGGCCACCGATGGCGAAGAGATCTTTAACGCGTTGATAAACCTTATCAACCTCAACGCCCTTGGCGTAAGGAGCTAACCCCATGACTTTGTATTCGTGTTCCCAAGGTTTCATTCCCAGGTGCGCGGTAACCGCGTGAAAGAGCCAACCGAGTGAGTTACTACTATCGCTTGAGGATAGCCTTCGGTAACTGTCTTTATTAAAAATATTGACGGTGGCGGCGATACCGTCCCCTTCGGCGTCAAGAGTCAGGACTAACGCTTCGCTGTCCGAGAAGGGCGATCCGTAGTAGGCGGAAAAAGCGTGGCAAGTGTGATGGTCATAAGTTTTTATTTTTCCGACGTCAACGCCCAAGAATTTAGCAATAGTAGCGCGTTCTAAACTAGAAGTTTTGGCGCCGATGGTTGAGGAGAAAATTCTGTAAAATAAGCGTCCCAACCAGCGCAGGCGTGGATTATAGAAGCTGGTCAGTCCGGAAGTATTTTTCAGAAGTGGGACTCGGTAGTAACAAAAATTTAGAAATTTTATCAAGAGGTTAGCTTTAGAATCTCTTGAAGCGTAAATTGGAGCGTTAGTTTTTACCGGGATGGAAATAACGTCGATGTCCTTCGGATTGAGTTGGTTAGTTTTGAGTATCCAGCTAATCGCTTTCCGAGGTATCCCATTCTGATTCTTAACATTAGTAAAACGTTCCTCGCTGACGGCGTTCTTGACGATCCCGTCTTCCATGTAAACGGCCGTGGCCGTGTGACCGTAGTATATTCCCAGCGTTTTCATTTCTTTCTAACAATTACCTTCCAACCAATAAATAGGAGCCAAATTAAAGTAGCAAAAGCACCGTAATAGAGAGCATTTATTAATTCTTTAGACAAATAGGAAAATTCCACAATATTTTCTCCAGCGGGAAGATACGTTCCCATCGCAAACCAGTCGGTGGGAATAATTTCCTTTTCCTGGTCGTTAACCTTAACCTTCCAGCCGGGATAGTTGGCCGTGGTGTTGACGAGGAAAGATGGCTTAGAAGTCTTGGTTTTTACCTTTAAGTAATTTCTACGGTAGGATTCTACAGTTACCTCTCCATTGCTATCAAGATCACCGGTGATGAGTTTTTGAGGAGGGATAAAGACAATTCTCGGATCATCGAGTTTTTCAATAGCTTTTAGAATAATTGGTGATGACTCTTTTGTTTCTTTGACGCCTACGGCCAGGAAGACACGCGGAAGGACGTCGGGGTTTTGGTAGAGGATATATTTGGTTCCCCAAGGCTCGCCTTCCCATTCGCGGGTGACGTTGTTGAAGGCATAAAAGTTGGTTTTCTTTTCATCCTGGTAAAATTCCGCTATTTTTTTAAGATTCGGTTCTTCGGATGTTTCTTTCTTAACAAGGTACTTGATACCCAATAAACTGCGAAGATTCTTCTTTTGATAGTCGGCGGCCGTGAAAGCTTCAATTATTTCTACCCCGTAGCGACTGGCGAGGGAAAGATACCCTTGGGTCTGTTCCAGATCGAGATAGTCCGTGTTGTAGCTGTGTTGAGTGTAGAGGACATCCACTCTTTCCATTGGTGAGGTCAGTTTTTGCAAAGTTTTGATGGGAGCATTGGCTTTAAAAATCTGATGGGGGTCAATTTTGGAATTCAGGGGCATCTTGGAGAAGGTACTCGTTCCGGCTTCTGTCAGCAAAACGAGTATTAAGAGAGATTGAGCCAGGCGCCGTTCGGTTAGGGGTTGTAAAAGGGCGAAAAAGGTCAAGCCGGTGATGACGGCCGAGAGAAAAAGGCTTTGGTAAAGGTAAATGTGATTAAAGGGGTTTTCAGCTTGCGTTGAATTTGAATAGAGGGTGCTTAGAACTTGGGTATAGATAAGTAAGATGGCTAAAAATCCGATCCAAAAGATAGAGACCTTCGATAACTTCTTGTTTTCCAGAGCCGAGCTTACCGCTTGGGCGCCGAGGAGGGAAAAAGCAAAACTGGGAATGATGGTGAAGACGGAAAGACGGCGGAAGACGTTTAGAACCGGTAGCAGAAAGTAAATCAGGGAAGGCAGGAAAGTTAAGCCGCCAAAGGAAAGAATTAGACCGATCAGCCCGATGGTTAAGAGAGCTATATTTTTCCGGTCGGAGAGGAAATTGCTTTTGAACCGCGACTGAAAAAGAATAATTATTCCGACCAGGCTGAAATAGAGAAGAACGCTATTGGTGGCATTGAGAGTGTTGAAGAGAGTGTTTTTTGGTATGAAGGGTTCAGTCAGGTTGAGGAGTGGCGCCGGATTTGAGAGAAATCCTTCAAGGCTTAGAAATGATCGGGTGGTATAGCCTAAGAGAGCGTAACTGCCAAGATAGAGGGGAAGAATAATGGGGAAGGTGACGAGGAAGAATCCTTTGAGGTGATAATATAGCAGTCTGAAAACGGATTTTTTTTCAAAAACTTCCAGGGTAAAAAATTTCAGGGATAGACAGAGGGCGTAAATTACGATGGTGACCATCGGATAGCCGATTAAAAAACTGAAGGCGAGCGCGAGGAAGAAAAAAAAGAAATTTCGGCCAATGGCTGGCCGTTGGCCTTCTCTCAAGGTTAGGTAAACACATAAAGGCAAATAACTGCCGGCGATCATGATCGGAGCGGCTCCGGAGAACTCCAGATTAAATCCGTTAAATGACCAAATCAGAGCGCCGATTAGGGAAGAAAATCGGTTGAGCTTCCAGATGCCATTCAGTATTTTATAAACGAAGAAAGAAGAAAAAATCAGGTGGAGCAAGATTGAGAATATATAAAGGGGAAAAACGTTTAAGGAATCGCCTGAGATCCGGGCGATGGCGACGATAATTAGGTTCGGCGGGTAAAGCCAACCGAGATCAACGACCGAAAGAGACGGCAGACCCACCGCGAGAAAATTAGGATTCCAGCCGAGGATGGTGTCTTTAGGAGAGAGAATCCTGTCCAAATTGTTAGCGAGGGTGGCCAGGTGTAGGCTATAAATAGCCGTGTCGCCGAAGATGAAGGTTTGGGATTTTGACCAAAAAGCGAGATTTTTTACGAAGATAAGGAGAACAAAAGCGGCGATGACAAATATAATTTTCATAAAGCCTCGAAAGCCTTTCTGATGGTTTCAACGGCGTCGAACTTCCGAGCGAGCTCAATGCTTTTGGGGGCTAAGTTTCTCAAGTTCTCTGGCTCGATAAAGTTTTGGAGTGATCTGTCAGTCGGGACCTCATTGTCTGGATCCAGAAAAAAAGCCACGCCGCTTTCGGCAACGGTGTTGTTGACCGAAGGCTCACCGGAGATTACAAAGGGCAGCCCGCACATCAGATACTCCCAAATTTTAATCGGTTCGATAAAGCGGGTTGATCCGTAGTCTTTGTCGTAAACGGCCAAGCCCAGATCACACTGGGAAACGAGCTCCCGCGACCCCGCCTGACCCTTTACTTCAAAAATCCGGGATCGTCCCTCCATTCTAAAACTTTTTACCGCCTCACGGAAGTCCGCGATTCGGTTGGTCGGTACAAACCAAAACTCCATTTCCGGCTGGAGGTCTTGGATTGCCCGGCAAAGATGAAAGAGGTGATCGATTTGTTTATTGGTGAGAATGCTGCCGGTCCAAACGACTCGGCGGCCATTTCTTATATTTTTGTTTTTCTGATAATCGGAGTCGTCAAAAGGGAAAGAGTTGGGAATCAGAAGGGAATCGGCTCCGTAATGGTCTTTCTTGTAGCTGACAAGTGCTTGGCAGACAGTCCAGGTTTGGTCGGATTTCAGGCTGCCGCGGCGATCGGCCCACTCATAAAGTTTCTGCATTAGGTAATTGGGACCGCGGTTTTTACTAAAATCTAAACAGTAAAAAACGAGCTTGAAAGGCAGAAAAATTCTTAAGAAGGTCAGTGGCAGGCATACAAGAGCGTCGTGGGCGATGACAACCGACTTTTTGATTTCTCCCTTCTGGAGAATCAGAAAGTTTAGGGTTAGACAGAAGGAAAGAACTAGATCCACCCCGTACTTAAAAAGACTAATGACACCAAGAAATTTGGGAATTTGAAAATGGTATTTTTTTTGGTCTATTTGATATATGATCGGTCCCTCAAAGCCTTTAAGCGGCAAACCCAGAAGTTCTATTTTGGCCACGCCTATTTTTTTAAGAGCGCTCGAAACAGACGCAAAAGGTCCGGGGACGGGATCACTAGTTTTACTGTAGTAAACCAAATGGGTAACAATGAATACGTTTAACTCTTCTAACTTTTCCATAATAATCTTTGGTAACGGCTTCCTACTTAGTGTAATATTTGATTATGGCAGAAGGAACAGCCCAAAAGCTAGTGAGGATTATTAGGTCATCGAATAGTCTAGTTAATCTAATTGTCATCGTCATCCTGCTCCTCATTTCTTTGGGACTGACTCTACCGGTATTGACGCAGATTCCTCCTCACCCCGACGAATATCAATTCTACGTCAACGCCTGGAGCATTATGAAGGGATCGGAACTGGCCAACTACCTCCACGTTGCCTTCACCGAATATTCCCTGTCTGCTTTCCTGACCATCGTCAATTTGTTTACCAGTTCCGGAGTCAATTTTCCCCAAGGCAACCCTTCTTTAGTGACTATCTATTATGGGAGAGTTTTTGGTTTGTTGCTTTACTTGGCAACGTTCGCTCTCGGGATTGTGGTTGTGCAGAAGGGCGAAAATAAAATAAGGCTACGGTCAGTTTTCTTTACCTTTCTTTATTTAGGCTCACTGGGATTCTTTGAAAGATTCCTTCGGGTCAATTCGGACTCGATGATGGTTTTTCTTTTCGCCAACTACCTAATTATCTCTTTATTTTTACACCGGAGAAAAGCCTCGCTCTACCATTTTTTCCTAATAAACCTCTTGTTTTTGTTTTTGTTTTCCTTTACTAATCTAAAAGGTATTTACCTGGCTTTGCCTCTCTTGATTATTAACACCCTGTTTCCATTGGTCTGGTATGAGGCGGATCAAGAGAAATCGGAATTTAAGCTTCCTAATTTTTACCGGTACGCGGCGCATCTGATCTTCTGGTTTAATCTGATATTTCTCTCGGTGATGAATTTTGCCAACCCAAGATTTTTGTACCTAGCGCCGTTTCTCGTTCTGGCTAATACCCTTAATCCCTTTATCTGGTTACAAAAGATAAAAAACGGGAGGGGGGATGTGCTTATAAAAACTTATAAACTGTTCCTCTACGTCATGGGTTTGTTGGCGGGCGCGGTCTTTCTGTGGTTTCTTTTTATGCCCCGTCCTTATGATTCGCACAAGTTTTGGTACACGGTCAAAAACACGATTGTCTTTGGGACGCAGTTCGACTTTGACTACCCGGGCCAGTCCCATGGCAGCTGGGCCGTATATATTTATGATCTTTTGGTTGAATATATAGGATTGAATCAGTTTTTTCTCATTATCACGGTCTCTCTCGTCATCTTTTGGGTACGGGGGCGGAGCTTGTTTTCTAAAACAATCAAATTAATTAAGGAAAAGTTAAACTGGGAACAATTTCGGAGCGGGAATTTATACCCCGTCTCCGAGTTGGTTTTACTGTTAAGTTTCCTGACCTACTATTTGGGGGTTTCGGCTCGGGTTGTTCATTGGTCGCGTTGGGGCGTGCCTCTCGGTTTTATCGCTATTATTTTACTCAGTTCTTTTCTGGAAAAATTGATCTTGTTGGCAGATTTGAGGGGCAGGATCCAGTCGGGAACGCTCCTGAGCTTAGCGATTTTTAGCTTAGTTCTTGGTTGGTTTCCCCGAATTTTACTTTCCGTCGACTTAAATGAAGCTAAATTTCCCACCCGTGAGGGTCACAGCACCACCCACGAAAATGTTCAGAAATTTTTAAAAGAAGTCGGGATTCCACCCTCGGAAGCGACGCAAAGCGCGGCCTGGTTTACGGGTCATACCCGTAACGTCGGCAATATTTCCTTGGAAAAACTGACTGAGCCGGGTTATGGGAAAATTCGTTACCTACTCTGGCCGGCCTGGAATATTGGTCCTTTGTACTCGAAGAATAATGTTGACAGATCAACTCATAATCAACAGGCTTTTATTGAAACCTACGCCGAAAACGTATCTTATCGGTTTCCAACCCTGATTTCGCGCTATACACACTACACCAAATACTTTGCCTGGAAGTACCTGGGATTGACTTACTCGCCGGAGTTGGAGTCGCTGGTTGACTCCCAATACGCCGTGGTTAAACTGAAAAAGATTACCAAACCCATGAATTTTAAGTATAGCCTCAATTTTGATGACCTGTCACACTATTACATTCCGAAGTCATTAATATTTAACATAAATAATTTACCCGAGAGCTATATGTTCCCGCCCTGTTATTCGAATCCCGCCGTGGCTTATATCTCAACCGGAAAAGAAGTACCACCAGATTCGGAAACCGGCAGCAGAACGGTGGGTTTGCATTGCCACAGCATGAGGTTTAGGGTTGCCTTTAAGGGAATATACGCCATAAAAATTGAAGGGTTGCCCTCTGATTTAGACAATTCCCAGATGGTTTACTCTGCTTATGGCTACAATTATGACCCTGTAAACAAGATAATCACGTTTTTGGCTCCGCAGACCTTTATTACCGTAGAGTTCGGTGTGGCGACCAAGGAAAAGTCTATTCCCAGCTTGAAATACTCTATTTACTATCAGTCTCTGCCCGACGATTTTGGTATCCCCAAAGAGAAAAATTGAAGTTTCTAAGTCTGACTATTGTCAAAGTTATAGCCGGTCGTTATACTCTTATTGGTCAACCACAGTGTTTTTTTTATAGGTTCTCATGGACAATATTAATTCTGTTTATAACAGTCCACCGAATCACAAAACATCCTTAGTTAGCTTATTGCTGACGGTTGTTGTCGTTCTCCTATCTCTGATCCTTCTCATTCCAATCCTCGAAAACATCGGCCCTCATCCCGATGAATATCAGTTCTATAGCAACGCTTGGAGCATTATGGCCGGTAAGCAGTTGGCCAACTTTCTTCATGTGGCGGTGACGGAG
>CAYHYS010000034.1:0-9309 GCA_964360905.1 uncultured Candidatus Saccharibacteria bacterium
TGGCGGGAGATACTAAGGTGTTTAGCGGCTGTTGAGATATTTCATAGATCACCATTCTACTCGAAGGTGTTACCTATGTTTCTAAGCTTGCTTACTACCGGTTCACAGGTGGGGCGCCGGCGGTTTTCGGAAAACTTACGATTGTATTCCATTGTGGAAATTTCTCACCGTTTGATAGTACAAAAGCGAAATTTGATGGGCTGTCAGTACGAAGTATAAAGGGCATAACGGCCACGACTCGAGGATCAGGCAAGAAAATATTGGCAAACGCTTGGCGGTAAAATTCTGCGACCGTATTTTGGTCATACCAATTCTTTGAAGTGTCTGGGTTCGCATTACCTTCTTTATGTGGCCAGCCGGTTTCGGTTATAAAAACGGGAAGAGATAAGCCGAAGTCGTCGCGGAGAAGTCTCAATTCAAACTGATAAGATCTAATTGTATTGCGTCCGGCCTCGTAATCGTTTTCGCCGCTGACACGGGTATCCGACGGTGTACCCCGGTAGCCGGGGAAAGGATAAGTGTGGGCGGCCCAGCCGTCGAGTTTGTTAAAGATGCCGGGTACAGCGGCATTCATCCGCCGTAAGTAAGCAATCTCCGAGAGGTAGCAGCTTCTGATTCCCAGATCCGTCGTGATGCAATCTTCAACTAGACTTCCTGTGCGGGCCGAGGCGTTAAAGGCCCCGTTCATTATAAAAAATTCCTGGCTTTGAGACTTAAAACTATCAATAACACGGTTGAGAACGCGCGCGTATCCTTCGGGATCGATTTTTCCACCCCAATATTCGCTGGCATTGACCTCATTAAAGACGGTGATAAAACGCAATTTTGTCGGCCAACCTAATGCCCCGAGAAATTTCGCGGCACCGTCGATTTGATCATCCGTTGGTATTTGGCCACCGGCTAACGAGAGTTGGATAACCGGTATCAGGTGGATGTTGAGCATTTTTAAAAAAAGCGAATTCCACTTTTGGTCGTTGCGTTCATTAATCAGCATCGGGATTAAAACCCAACCCCAATCTCCTCCGTTGCTATTAACGAGTTGGGATGCTGAGTCAATATCATTCTCGGTATCAAAAATGTAGACGCCGAATTTATTGTTGGGAAAATTGATGCGGTTGGATTTAGCCGTAACAGTAACAGCTTTCGGCTCTTCTTTGGGGGTTAGAGACGGTGTAACATTGACGGCTGTTCCCGCCTCTTTTCGTGGTTTGGCTGTTGGGGTAGCGAAGGATTGCAACTCATCATCATTCTTGTCTGCTGATGGCGAGGAAATTCCCTGAATCTCCGGAGTCCCTCCAAGTCGATTAGAAATAGGGGATTGAAAATAAGGCAACTCCGCCGCTTCTTTAAAGGAGAAATTTTGAGCGTAAAATCCGAGGAATATAGAAACCGCCGGCAGGATTGAAAGAAAAAATATGGCCTTTTTATAGAAGGCGATGTTGGATAATAAGTTTTTAAACATAATTTTGAGATTAACTTGTGCCCGAACCAATTCTATAATTTTTTAACAGCTTTACGCAATTCGGGAGTTGTATATTCACCAAAGTGCCGACGATCGTCAACAAAATAGGGAATATAACCTTTCAGCTAAAAGAGGGAAAGTAAGATAGAGGATCACTTCAACAGGCGTTGGACCTTTTCTTTAAGAGAGGGCAGATCTCTTTGAGAGGTATTCCAAACTTCCAACCAATCAACGCTGAAATACTCATGGATAATCTTATTCCTCATCCCCACAATTTCCTTCCACGGTACCTCAGGATGTGATTTTTTAAACTCCTCCGAAAGAGCCCGAGCTGCCTCACCAATTATCTCTAGTTGACGGACAACTCCGTCCTGAACCAGACCTAACTCGCTAAGAAATTCGTCTTTTTCGACACCCTCTAAATAAGATTCAACTCTCTCGATGGCATCAAGTATATGGCGTAGATAAATCTTATCGTCTTTCATAAAGAACCTTTAGATTTTGACTGACATAAGATCTCAGATAAGGATGGAGGGCGCGCTCACTGACTAAATCAACCTTGCGTCCGTCGAAAACCTCCGCTAAATGTCCTTCGATCCGAAGGTGTTCAAAAAGACCGATATTAGGATCGGTGAAACGCACCAACAGGTCGACGTCGCTGTTCTCGCGAGGATCACCCCGCGCCCTTGACCCAAAAATCCCCAAAAACTCAATTCCGTTTTTACGACAGACCTCCTTTAGCTTTTCCGAATCGAATTTCGTTTCCATTGCCACACCAGTTTATCACCACGTCGAAAGCTAAGCAAAAACGTTAGAGGATGATTGTGCTATCCTAAATTAAATGGAGATAAAGCGTGAAATATTCAGAGCCTACGATATTCGTGGAATCTACGGGCCGCAGCTTAGTAAAGAGACGGCTGTGCAAATCGGAGCGGCTTTCGGCACGATCCTGCGAAGAAAAGGTTTTGATAATCCGAAGGTTGTCGTCGGTCGGGATAACCGCTTTTCTTCCGATGAACTTTCCGTAAAATTGATTGACGGGCTTCTTTCAGCCGGTTGTCTCGTTACCGATATTGGTCTTTCCGTAACTCCTTTTGTCCATTTCTCGACGATTAATTTTGACTTTGACGCCGGTATCATCGTCACCGCTTCGCATAACCCGAAGGAGTTCAACGGTTTTCGTTTCGAACTTAGGAATTGCACGCCTTTTTATAACGATTCAATTCAAGAGCTCTATCGTATTATTGAAAGTGAGAATTTTATTTCGGGTATTGGATCGGTTTCCTATCGCGAAAATGTTTTTGATGATTATTTATCGTTTATTAAATCGAGAATAACAATTGGAAGAAAACTCAAGATTGTTCTTGATTGCGCTAATGCCAGCGCCAGTAAATTCGCGCCGAAGATTTTTGAAGCTCTCGGTTGCGAGGTTGTTGGCCTCTTCTGTTCATTGGATGGGGATTATCCTTACCACCAACCGGATCCCGAAGAACGTATTAACCTTCAAACCTTAAGGCTTAAAGTGTGCGAGGAGAAGGCTGATTTAGGTTTCGGGTTCGATACGGACGCTGACCGCTTCGGGGTTGTTGATGAAAAAGGGGTTTCTTACGAGAATGATAAAATTCTCATTGTTTTAGCCCGTGATATTTTAAAGAGATTTCCGGGGCGTAAAGTCGCTTTCGACGTAAAATCTTCCTACGTTCTTCCAAGCGAGATTAAAAAATCGGGAGGAGTTCCGCTGATGATAAAGACAGGCCACCCTTATTTTCGGGAAGCGATGACGGCTGATGATAATTTAATATTGGCTGGTGAGGTTTCCTCGCACACTTTTATTAAAGATGGTTATTTTGGCTATGATGACGGCCTTTACGCCGCCGTTCGGGTGGCGCAACTCCTTTCTATAGTCGAGCACCCTTTTTCCGAATTTTTTTCGGATATTCCTCACACCGCCCATACCGAAGAAATAAAACTTCCGTGTCCGGACGAAAATAAATTCTCAATTGTCGAGGAGGTTGGTTCAATACTTTGCGATAATTTCGAAGCCGTAAAGATTGACGGTTTTAGAATCACTGTTTCACCAACGGCCTGGTTTTTAATCAGAGCCTCGAATACTGGCCCCTATATCTCCTTGCGTTTCGAGGCTGAAAACGAGGAGCATCTTCACCAATTGACTGATCTAATGAGAGGACATCTGGAAAAATATCCGGAAGTTGATACCCAATTATTGAAAGGAACTTTTCGGGAAAAGAAAGAACATCTCGACTAATTGACAATTGATAATTGATAATTGACAATTGGGTGAGCTGCCTATGGAGAAAAAAAATATTCTTTGGTTCAAAGACATTAGCAAGAATGATATTCCCGCCGTTGGCGGTAAGGGAGCTAATCTTGGCGAGATGACTAATTTTGGTATTCCTGTTCCGCCGGGTTTCGCCGTGACCTCTTACGCCTACTATAATTTTTTAAAAAACGGTTCCCTAGAAGAAAAAATAAAGTTTGAACTGAAAGGTTTAAATATTGATAATACCGATAAGCTGATGCAAGCCTCTCATCGGATAAAAACGGCAATCCTGCGGGCGAAGATGCCCGATGAATTGGCTAAGGATATCAGAGAAGCTTATCACCGTCTTTCCGGAACCCACGATTTGAGCGTGGCCGTGAGGTCTTCCGCGACGGCCGAGGATTTACCTGACGCCTCGTTTGCCGGCCAACAAAATACTTTCCTTAACGTCAGCGGTTCTGATGAGGTCGTGAAAAAAGTTCAGGAATGCTGGGCCTCTCTTTTTACGCCCCGCGCTATTTTTTACCGGACGGATTTAGGCTATGACCACTTTAAGGTTGGGATTTCCGCCATTGTGCAAAAAATGATCGAGTCGGAGGTTTCGGGAATAATGTTTACGGTTGATCCTCTGACGAATGACCGTTCTCGTATCTCCATTGAATCAATTTTCGGGTTAGGGGAAGCGATTGTTTCCGGTTCGCTGACCCCAGATCAATATTTAGTCGATAAGGAGTCTCTGAAAATAGTCAAAAAGGTTATTGTTTCTCAAGATTGGCAATTGGTTAGGAAAGGTAAAGTAATAATTTCCCAAAAATATCGCGATGTTCAAAAGTTGAAGGATCCGGAAATAATCAAGCTAGCGGAGATTTCTAAAAACATCGAAGCTCATTACGACTTTCCTCAAGATATTGAGTGGGCTTACGCTGATGGAAAAATTTATATTGTCCAAACTCGTCCGATTACGACTCTTAAAGTTAAAGATATTGTCGAGATAAAAGATAGTGAGGTCGATGAGAAGTTTCTTCTTTCCGGAATTCCGGCCAGTCCCGGTGTGGCTATTGGGAAGGTAAAGATCGTCAAGACGGTCAAGGATCTCCAAAAGGTTAAGGAGGGTGACGTCCTCATCGCTCGAATGACTCGTCCGGACTACGTTCCGGCGATGAAGCGAGCGGTGGCTATCGTGACCGATGAGGGTGGAAGAACTTCCCACGCGGCTATAGTCAGTCGGGAACTCGGGATCCCTTGCATCGTTGCTACCGGCAACGCCACGACCATGCTTCGAAATGGTGAAATCATTACGGTTGACGGTCAAAAGGGACGTGTTTACGAGGGAAAACTTAAAACTGAAACGGAGCACGTCAGCGTTGATATTAATGAACGTGAAATTAAAACAGCGACAAAAGTTTACGTTAATGTTGCCGATCCTACCGAAGCAGCGACGGCCGCCGCGCTTAATTGCGATGGTGTTGGGTTGTTAAGAGCAGAATTTATTTTGGCTACGATCGGTGAGCACCCCCGGCATTTTCTAGAAAATGGGCGTCGGAAAGAGTTTGTCGAAAAATTAGCTTTCGGTATTGAACAAGTGGCGGCGGCTTTTTACCCCCGACCAGTGATTTATCGGGCCACGGACTTTAAAACCAACGAATATCGGGGACTTAAAGGCGGGCAAAAATATGAGCATGAGGAAGATAATCCGCTGATCGGTTATCGGGGAGCGCTGCGCTACGTTACTGACGCGGAAGTCTTTAAGATGGAACTCGATAGTCTTCGCTACGTCCGTAATAAAAGAGAATTTAGAAATGTGCACCTCATGATTCCTTTCGTTAGAACCGTCGAGGAACTAACGGAAGTTAAGAAAATCGTTTCCGCGGCCGGTCTCCGTCGGGGAGGTAATTTCCATCTATGGATAATGGCCGAGATTCCTTCCAATATTCTCTTGCTCGAGGAGTTTGCTCTCGTTGGGATTGACGGAATTTCTATCGGCAGTAATGATTTGGCCATGTTAACACTCGGCGCGGATCGGGATAACAGTAAAACTTCAAAATACACGGAACAGGATCCGGCGGTGATGATGTTAATTGAGCAAGCGGTTAAGAAAGCCCGAAAATTGGGGATAACATCATCAATTTGTGGCGAAGCTCCTTCGAGTTACCCCCATTTAGTGAGGGAGCTTGTTAAATGGGGAATTACTTCGGTAAGTGTTAACCCGGATAAGGTCGATTCGGTTAGGAAACTTATTCACGAGTGTGAGAAAGAGCTAGTTATTTCCCGTCATGAAAAAAATTGAAAAAATTGGAGCTTTGAAAATCCTTGACTCGCGGGGGGATTGGACGTTAGAGGTCAGAATTACCCTAGAAGGCGGCTTTTCCGCCTCCGCGTCGGTTCCAAGCGGAAAATCCGTCGGCAGTTTTGAAGTTAAAACGCTGCCGGCGGAATCGGCTGTCGACATTATTGAATCAACTATTAAAGATAAGCTAATCGGGGTCAGCTTTTCTAAACAGGAAGATTTTGACCATTTTCTGCTTTCGCTCGACTCCAGTGTTGATAAATCGAAAATTGGAGGTAACACGATGCTTGCTCTCTCCACCGCCTTTTGTAAATCCTGCGCTAAATCTCTAAATCTGCCGCTTTACAATTACCTCGATTCGATTTTTTACCCGGCCATAAAAAATCTATCCATGCCGATACCAATTTTTAATGTTATCAATGGCGGCCGTCATACCTCTGCAGGTCTCGACTTCCAGGAATTTCTTATAATTCCGGCAAAAAAAAGACTTGATGAGAATATTGAGGTGGGTCATAACATATATCAAACTTTGCAATCGATGTTTAACGCTCACAATCTGCCTACGGACGTCGGAGACGAAGGCGGTTTTGCTCCGAAAGGCATCACCACCTTTGCGGCTCTAAATTTTTTGGTGGACGCCGGGAAACTTTCCGGATATAAAGCGGGCGTTGATTTTTTTCTCGGTCTTGACTGCGCCGCTTCACAATTGATTTTCGGTGACTTTTACAAACTTAAGAATGAAGGAGAAACTTATACGGCGGCCCAACTGCGTGATTATTATTTAAAACTGACGGCGAAGTTTCCGGTTGTCTATCTCGAAGACCCTCTCTTTGAAAATTCATTCGACGATTGGAAAATTCTTATGAAAGAGTTGAAAGGCAAGGTTGATGTTATCGGTGATGATCTTATCGCTACCAATAGTACGCGTCTCGATATGGCCGTTATGGCCGAGGCTGTGAGTGGCGTGATTATTAAACCCAACCAGGTAGGAACAATTTCGGAGACTTTAGAAACAGTTAAAAATTGCCGAAAAAATCATCTATCCGTTGTGACTTCCCACCGCAGCGGCGATACGATTGATACTTTTATTGCCGACTTGGCCGTCGGGATCGGAGCTAAATATCTTAAAGCCGGCGCGCCGGCGAGAGGAGAAAGAGCGGCTAAGTATAATCGGCTTTTGGAAATAGAACAGGAAATAGGGGGTTAATTTATGCAAATTTATTTATTTAGGCATGCGGAATCAGAAGATAATCGCCATCACGTTTTTTGTGGGTGGCGCGATCCGGATCTTTCTGAAAAAGGAAAGATTGACGGCCAGGAAGTCGCGGAACTTCTAAAGGACAAAAAGATAGACTTGGCTTTTTCACCAGATTTAAAGAGAAATAGAGAGACACTCAAAGAAGTGCTTAAGTATCATCCTGAAGCTAAAGTGGAAATTGATGATAGACTTCGCGAAAGATGTTACGGCGATCTTCAAGGGCATTTCCATTTAGAACTTATGAGGTCGGATTTAAATCTATACAAGAAATACCATCGGTCTTATGATTTTCCGCCACCCAATGGGGAAAGCATTAAAATGGTTGAGGAGCGTGTTCAGCCTTTCTATAATGCCCTGGTTGAGAGGGTGAAAAGAGAGAGAATTGATGTTGCTATCTGTGCCGGTAACAACGCCATGCGTGTCATTCGGAGAATTTTAGAAAATTTAACGGTGGAGCAAATGATGAAACTCGAAAACCCATTCGATAATTATTTCGAATATGAATTTTGATTTAAAAACTTTTATCGAAACCGTCGGATATCTGGGCGTTTTTTTTATCATTTTCGCTGAGAGCGGCCTGCTGATCGGTTTTTTTCTTCCGGGTGACAGCCTCTTGTTCACGGCTGGCCTTTTAGCGGCGGAGGGGTTTTTCAATTTACCGGTGCTGATTCTCTTGAGTGTTATCGCTGCCGTTACGGGCGATAGTGTTGGTTATATCTTTGGTAGTAAAGTGGGGAGAAAGCTTTTCAATAAAGAAGATTCGCTTCTGTTTAAGAAGGAGCATCTCCTTAAAGCCGAAAATTTCTATGAAAAACATGGTGGAAAAACAATTGTTTTGGCCCGTTTTATGCCATTTATTCGCACCTTTGCCCCGATCGTGGCCGGAACAGGGCGCATGCATTACCCGTCATTTTTGGTTTTCAATCTCCTCGGCGGCCTTCTTTGGGCCGTTGGTCTGCCTCTGCTCGGTTTTCTTTTAGGTAAGTCGATCCCGGATATTGACCGCTATCTTTTGCCGATCATCGCTAGCATTGTTATTTTATCGCTGGTCCCATCAGCTTGGCACCTCTACCGTGAAAAGAGAAACAGAGGGCAAGTGTGACGCGAAGTCAACGCCTGCCCTTGAGCCGTTTAGGAGTGTATGATAGGTGGGCGACTGAGGGCTATCCCAACTGTCATGCCAATAATCACTCCTACCAATACGGTGATGGTGATCCATTCCCATCCAGTAAAGGTTCCTACCTGTTTCTGGATGGATGGCCCGTCGGGAGCGCTCTCCGTGCATTCTGTGGTGATCGGATGGATCCTAGTGGTACTCGGTAACAATAGGAATCCCGCCACAATCGCCATAACGAGTAACAAGGTTACGATTAGGGCTGACCACTTGCCCGCCGAGTTTATAAACAACATGTGTGCCTCTCCTTTCTCCGTCTTGGAATTGTCGATTAGACCCGTTCAATAGCAATTATACCCTTCAAACTCAGGTTTGTCCTTCGATACACTCAGGACTACCCTGAGCGTAGTCGAATGGGTTTGTGCGAGTATAAACCCCTCTAAGTTGTTCTGACAACCCTTCGGGTTTCAAACCAACGTAAGAGAGGTATAGATACACGGTCTTTTAGCTTGTCAAGTTTAGCCGTGGGTGATATTGGCCGTGAAAGGCACGTAATTGTCAGACTTGTCAGGAAAATAACAGATTTTTTACATATTCCTATCAAGTAAAGAGCCATCCATTTCACTAAAATTTGCTTGTGGAACTGAGGGGGTAGGTTGCGAAAAACAGCAACCTGCCCCTAAAGATCGGGGGTGAATATTCTAAATTTTAATGGTCGAGAATATAACTGACTTAATAACCCTTCTAGTCGAATCAAAAAAAACTTCATCATTTTTACCAATATGTTTAACTTGTGGTGACAGAGAAGGTAATGGAGGTGTAAGCCTAAAAAATGGAGATACTTATTACCTTCAACCTGCCGCCGCGGAAAATATTTGTCGTAATCACCGAGATGATCACCGCTGCC
>CAYHYS010000035.1:0-9034 GCA_964360905.1 uncultured Candidatus Saccharibacteria bacterium
GAGGTCGTTTAGTTTTAAAGAGCTAATGTCTACTAATTCGCTGGTACTTATACACTAAATGTCAACCTGTGTATACTGTATCCGTGAATTCAAGTTTGAAGTGCACCACTCAGGGTAAAATCATCTATTCGAAAGGAGGCGTATTTATGAAACGGTATTTTAAACATTTAGGTATTTTAGAACTGGAGTTAGTCTTCGGCTGGAAAGGAATGGGTTTATCCAATCGTGAGATAAGTCAAAAGCTTAATTATGATCACACGAATATCAGTCGGGAGATTGAAATGAAAGTGAAGTATGGTAAAACCCACTATGCCTGCCTCTCTTAAAAGAGAGCCGAGAGAGTGGACTTTCGTCCTCTTAAAAACCCTTTGATCTTCCTCTACGTCAGGGAGAGTCTGAACCTGGCGGCGAGGCTCACAGATGGTTCGGACAGAAAGCACCGAACGCCTGAACCATTTTTCTTCTCCAAGACCTGGTCTTGGAGAGAGATCTTGGAGAAATATTAATGATCTGAAATCCTCCGGAATGATTCAAAAGATCTTCCGGGTGTCTTTTTTAGAAATCCTTGGCCAATCTGAAAACATTACAATAGGCACCGATTTCTCCGCGCTACCACAGGGTCAAGATCCCCCTCGACTCCGCTCGGGGCCATGGCAGGATCCTATTGCTATAGGTAACTGGGAGCGGCTACCAAAAAAGACATGATATCTACGATTTATCACGAATATGTCCATATTGTTCAGCACTATGAAGTTTTATAAACATTCAGTGAAGAATATTTGAGCATTCCGGGAAATCTGATAGTCGTGATGAAAATTGTGCCGTTTAATAAGGATTTTGCTAAAACGGCCGGATGGGAATTCCAGTACGATGAATACGGCGACAGCAGTTACGCGATTCTGAAAACCGACCCCGAATCACAAAAAACCACCGACTACGGAAAGACCAGCTACATCGAAGATCCGGCCGACACTGTTGCCAGCATTATGACCTGCGATACGGCTAAAATCTCTACCGCCAGAGTTAAATGGGTTGAAGATAACTTCATCAAGCAATCCACTGCATCCTTTTGTCCGGCGAAGTTCTAAACTTTGTTATCTTCTCATCTTATGATAATAAACCGCCGACCTTATTTGACGGATAATCCTGTTTTTCTGTCGATAAGATCGGATTTATCGTTATAGCAATCATCAAATTTTCCGCCTTGTCCCGCCAATTTAAATGTTCCCACTGGAAATATTTCGACTTCTCTGCACTCTGGAATACCGTTGCCAGAAATAATGTACGACCATTGATTGTTTATTTTGGCCGCTGCCCAATAAAATCCATAACCGCTTGCCGTGCCGGCAGATCCTAACGCATAATCCCCCTCAATTTTCTCGATTTGAATAGATGATTCTGGGGAACCGCTGAGTTTATTTTTGACGAAATTTACCAAGCTGACATCTATGAATCTGAAGGTGTAGAGGATTTTATTAAACAGCACAAGATGCTCTTGGTTTTCGGGATCATTCTCTATTGGATAATCAGTAAATGAAATATCAACGATTAAATCGTCTTTTCCAAAATAAGCATGGATGGCCTTGCCATCTCCTTGAGATTTGCTAAATTGAAGTGCCTGAACTTCATTAATTTCTATCTCTTTCGATGTATCTGGTTCTCGAACTAAAGGAAGTTCCTTGCTTTCATGCTCACGTTTCACTTGATCACTCAGCTTGGTAAAAAAAGCTTTGGCGGAAAGTTTTGCTGAATTTTCGAGATGCTGAATTGTTAACTTCGGTGTAACATATTTCCCTGCGGGTAGAGAAAAGAAGATAAACCCTCCTCTTTTAGGCGATTCTATAGTTGAATAGATCTCTATTTCTGGTGGGTAGTAAAGTGAATAATTGTAGTCGGTATTAACATATGTTTTCCAGCTTGACATATCGATGTCAACAGAAACAGCCGTTGTTTGTTCTGGCGGAGCAGAAGGTTTTATTAAGGGATTAGTCGGGGTCAATTTAGATTTACCGATTAGAATTAAGAAAGAGGCAGCGAGGACAACCGCCAAAATCAAAATTGCCAAAATCCAAAAAAAATAATTTCTCTTTTTTGGCGTTCCGTCTGGCATGACCGGAGCCGGAGCAGTGTCAACTGGCGGTTGTGGTTGAACGGGGACGGGAATCATCTGTTTAAAGGCTATACATAAACCGAGGATAAATCAAGTCAAACCTCGGATCCATGATCCCCATCCCGTGGTTGCCTGGGAATGAGGCCACCTTTAATGGTTATTTAATGTCGTATATTTACGGGGAGAGATCGCTCCATCCTAAAATCAACCCCTCTTTCCTTGTTGCCGTCTTGTTACCATGAACTGAATCATGGTAACAAGACTTCAGAGGACATCAGAAACAGTCTTTGCCTCACGTGTTTATAGCCACGTCCTAAAATACTCTTAATCCACAGGACTACCGAAAAGCCCGGAGGGTTAAGAATTTATTAAGAATTTAACCTCTAAAGTCCCTTACAGTCCTTTAGAACCTCTTTAAGTCCAGAAGGAGACTCCTTCTGCCACTTTTTATTTCTTAAAGTAGAAAAACTCAACCTCTGGGGTTGAATTTGCGGCACAATTATTTTCGGTTATAGCCACGCCTTAAACCACTCTTAATCCTAAAGGACTACCGTGAAAGCCCCACAGGACTACCGAAAAGTCCTAAAGGACTACCGAAAAGCCCTTCGGGTTAAGAACCATTATCCGAGTGGATGAGATTGATCTTCCCCCTTTACCCATTCGGGTTTTGCGTAGGGTTGAGTAGGGTCTCACCCTAAAAAATGGTGAGACCCTATAACTCTAGGCCTGCGGTTAGAGGCGCATTTCTTTTACCATATAGATCACCATTCTATTCGAAGGTGTTACCTATGTTTCTAAGCCTGCTCACACCCTTCACCTACCGTGAATTAGCACTATCAGGACCAAGCAGGATAATAATATCTGCCCGAAGAAATTGGGAGAGCTTAGGATCATCCTCGAACGAGGAAAATAATCTCAAATCAGAAATCCCGAAAGTCTGTGATAATCTTCTTAGCGTGTAAGACTGCTTATCCCTACTGATAATAACACTTTTAGGATAGGGGTCTCCGGGAGCGTTCGCCGTCTCTAGCACACGACTGCCAATATTACGAATGAGCCTCGATTTTGCCGAGGCCAGGAAAGGAATTTTTGTTCCGTTAAGAACGATTGTCGTTTTAGCCTCCTCCTCAATGATCGAATCTAGAAATTGATTTGTCGGATTATCGATAAAACCAGCGCTTAACTTTTCATTGTCGAACTTATTAAAACGGTTAGAAAGGACTTTATTAAATAAATTTAAAAGCGTCGCCGCGTCAAGATTGGTTTTAACACTACCGAACAGTTGCGGTAGACTGCCAACGTGCCTCAAAAAGAAAAGATAATCCCCGGCTTTAATACTCGAAAAACCTAAGTCCTCACCAAAACTATTACTCAAGCGACTAAATCCGGCATTATCCGTAAAAAGGAAGCCGTCGAGCGGCACGGCAAAAACTTCCTGAATCTGGTCTGATATAAAGTTAAGATCTTTTTTCTTGGTTAGACCTGCCAAACCGAATAAAGAATAAATTTTATTTTGCCCGAAACCGCCTAAGTTAGCGATCTCTAAGTCGACAGGTAAAAAATAGATACCAGCTTTCCTTGAACTGACTTCAACCGTGAGAATAGAAAGAGAATTAATTAGCGATGTTGCGTTGTTAAAATCATCAACCCTTCCAAGCAAAATGTTGAAACGACCGGTAAGATCGACACTCTCATTGACGGTTATGCCCGAGGAGGCTGAAGCCATCGATTTGGCAAAGCGCTGAAAGAGGACAAAAAAGAAAAGGGAAACAGTTGTTGCCAAAACAACAAGCAAAGCCAGAGACAAGTTTTTAAGTCGCTTCTTATAAGAAGGGCTCAGTGTTATTTTCAACCTTTTACTAGTCCGATTCTTCGTTTTTGTCATCAACTTCCGAAAACCTTTCAACAGCTTTCAAAAACGACCTAAGATCTTCCGGCAAAGCCGCCTCAATCTTTAACGCTTCGCCCGTATAAGGGTGCCTAAAGGCTATAGATTTCGCGTGTAAAAATTGCCGCGGCGATAGAACTTCATCATTGAGTCGGGCCGGGCCGTAGATCCTATCCCCTACCAATGGGTGATGGATGAAGGTAAAATGAACACGTATTTGGTGAGTCCGCCCAGTTAAAGGATAAACCTCAGCCAAACTTAAATCATGACCCTTATACTTAAAATATCTTAGAACCTTATAGACCGTTTGTGAAGGGCGGCCGTCGGCAACCACTCCAAACTTTTCCTTGAAGTTAGGAACTCTTTTTATCGGAGCTTCGATGAAACCCCGTTTCCCCTTATCTAAAATGTGCCCGAAAAAAAGGCCTAAATAAGTTTTTTTAATTACTCTTTTTTTAAAAAGCTCCTGAAAACTCTCAAGATAACTCTGCTCTTTCGCCAATAAAAGAACTCCCGAAGTGTCTTTATCAAGTCGGTGAATTAGGCGCAACATCGGAAAATTTACGTTATCAGCGACGACACCCGGAGCCTTGTTTATAGCCTTAAAATATTTATCTTCGTAAATCGCATTACTCATGTTGCTCGCCTCATTTCCGAAATAACAATTCCGATAAGACCTAGAAACAAGTAAATATCAGCCAAATTAAAGAAATGTCCCATAAAGCCTCCGGGAAGAAAATCAATGACGTACCCTAGAAATAGTTTCGTAAAATAATTACCCAGAGCCCCGGACAAAAAAAACGCGCCACTCCACACCCTGAAGGTGTCCCTTTTTCTTAAGAAAATAACGACCGCCAAAATTGAAATTGCGCCGAAAATTAAAGATAAACTACCGCGGTTCCCTATAAAACCAAAGAACAATCCGTAATTCCGACTATAAGAAAATCCGAAAACTGTCACGAGCCATTTTGTCAGTATATCGGTAAAAAGCAAGAATAAAACTACAAAAGAATAGGTATACAATCAGGGCTTTCCCGAGCAAGTTATACAAAGTCGCGTCTCCGGGTAGACTTCTAGACGGCCCTGATCAATCGCTCCGGAACATCTTTCACATTTTTGATTCATATTCTCTTTTCTAAAATGAGAAAACTTCAAACCTTTTATCTTGTTCAAAACAATGATTAATACACTTAAAGGCCGGGCGCCGAGTGTCGCTAAACGCACCATCTCAATAAAATAGCCACCGTTTCTTAACTTTATCAAACTAATAAGTAAAGTTAAAAACGCGAAGATCGTATTGAAAGAAATAAGATGCCGATTTAACCCTTCCATTATAAAAATGGCGATCGAGAAAAAAATAAAAAATAAATAGGATATAAAACCACTTTTTGGACCGTAAAAAGAAATGCCACGGAGGAAAATATATTGGACTAAAAATGCTAAATTAAAAATTAGAGAACCAAACGGGAAAAATATCAGAGCCAAGGAAGCGGCTTCGCTCGCGATATCTAGAATTCGCGGATAGGACCAATTAAATTTTTTCGTTTGGTAGGATAATATCAATATAAGCGCGAGCAGAGACAGTCCCAAACGCAAGTTTTTAAATGGCATCAGAAAATTATAGGAAAGTAACGCCGCCGCGATGGGAAAAACAGCTAAATCCAAAAGTTTTTCGCGATTAAAACCGAGGATTCTTCCTTTCCTATAAAAATAAAATATTCCGATAAAAACGCTAAATATCAGCATGCCCTTACGGACGGCGGCTGGATAGTAATTTGTGTTTATTATGTAGCTAAAGTCAAAAAAGTTCATAGAATGAGGTCGTGGTAAGCTTTCCAATTCAGAAACTTAGTAACTTTTCAAACCGCTCTCTCTCAAAAGGGCTGATCGCCGCGAAGGAAAGATTATTTAAGTTAAAAAGGCGACGACCTAGATCTTTAACATCGGTAGGACTTACAGTGGATAACTTAGTGATATATTCCTCAGGAGTTTGGGTAAAATCGAAGGCGGCTTCTTGGTAACCGTAATATTCGGCCACTCTGACGCTATCTTCTAAAGAAAATAGAAAAGGTCCCTTAATCTTCTCTTTGGCCTTATTTAGCTCCGGAAGCCCGATTTCTTCCAAGGCCAGTTTCTTTAACTCCAAAAGAATAGTCTTTATCGCCAATGGCAAGCGTTCTTTCTCCACCCCGGCATAAATATAAAAACCTCCGGCATCGGCGAAATAATCATTGATGCAATGGATCGCGTAGGCTAAACCCTTGTCCCTCACGTTTAGGAAAAGCCGGCTACTCATACCGCCTCCCAATATTGAAGCAATAATATCCAGCGTGAAACGTTCATGACTCGAAAAAGGAAAGGTGGGAAAAGCGAAGCTGATATGGGCTTGGGCGGTTTCTTTCTTCTTTATAACAATGTTATGAGGTGTTTGCATCGGTTTCGATCTTTTAAGCCGCGTCGATTTCGGGAGAGTTTTAAATTTCCTCTCAAGAAGTTCAACGGCCTCACTCTCTTTGAATTTACCACAAACGGCCACAACAATGTTCGAAGCGCTATAACATTGAGCGTGATAAGCGACTAAACTTTTCGCGGTTAGATTTCGGATCGTTTTTTCCGACCCTAAAACGTTGAGTCCTAAGGAAGAGTTGCCCCAAAGAGATTGCGAGGACAGCTCGAGAGTTTCATCCATCGGGTTATCATCCTTCATACGAATTTCCTCGATAACGACACCCTTTTCACTTTTTAGATCGCTCGATCGTAGAAGAGGAAAAATAACCAAGTCAGTTAATACTTCCGCGGCTACTTTAAAGTGTTGCGGCAAAACTTTTGCCCAATAATTAGTTACTTGAGAGGAAGTGTAACCATTAAGGACACCACCAATACCTTCTATATTTTCGGAAATAAGAATCTGACTTCGAAAATTCTTTGTTCCTTTAAAAACAAGGTGTTCAAGAAAATGTGAAATTCCGTTGTTATTAGAGTTTTCGAAACGTGAACCCGTTCCGACTAAAACACTAATACCGACGGAAGCCGCCTCCGGATTAGGAATTAAAATTAAACGTACGCCGTTTTTCAGTTTCATCATGCGCGTCCAACATAGGAACCATCTCTCGTGTCCACTTTAATAAAATCGTCGGTATCGATAAAAAGAGGCACATCGGTTTTAAGGCCGGTTTCGAGAACCGCCGGTTTGAATGAAGCCGAAACCGTATCCCCTTTAAAGCCCGAGCCTGTCTCGGCCACCTTTAAAATAATAGTGATCGGCAGCTGTAAACTCACCGGAGACTCATCAAACTTAATTATCTCGTAATTTTCGCCCTCTTTTAAGAAATGTGTATTGTCACCTAAAAAATCTTCAGATAGATCAACCTGCTCATAAGAACGACAGTCCATGAAAAAATAAAGGCTGCCGGCTTTGTAGAGGTATTGGACTTTAATCTTTTCAACGTCAGCTTCTTCAACCGACGCGCCGGAAAGAAAACTTTTCTCTAATACAGCTCCATTTAAAAGACTTTTCGCTTTAATTTTAATGACCGCGTTACCACGACCCATTTTTACGTGAGAATATTTTACGACCGTATAGGGTTGGCCATTTTCCTTAAATATTTCTCCTGATCTTAGATTATTAACAGCAATCATAAACAAGGTAAAATTATACCCTACAAGTTCTTTACGTGGCTGGCCACGTGAATCTTACTGAGACGTAAAAGACCTTCGGTCTCACGTCTCACTGTAAAACTCTAGCTTCAGACCGAAACTACGTTTTGTCTTCAGCAAGATTTTTACGTGGTGCCGGCGGTCAGAGTTGAACTGACACGAGCGGTTAAGGCTCACACGATTTTGAGTCGTGCGTGTCTACCAGTTCCACCACGCCGGCAACTTAGACATTTTATCAAACCTCGCTCGATAATTACACATCAGAAAACAAGATCAAGATCCGGTTTGGAATTTTTCGGACTCGAAGAATTTCGTCCTTTCTCCCTTAAAGTAGAGAGAGACCTCCCCCGTTGGACCATTACGATGTTTTGAAATCAAAAGCTTTATATCATTCCTATTCTCTTCATCTTCACGATAAAGAAACATGACGACGTCCGCGTCTTGTTCAATTGAACCGGACTCGCGCAGGTCTGAAAGCTGCGGTCTTTTTTCGCCACGGCTTTCAATCGCCCGTGAAAGTTGAGAGAGCGCGAGGACAGGTACTTTAAGTTCCCGGGCTAAATTTTTTAGGGACTGAGAAATCTCGGAAACTTCCTGCACGCGGTTTTCCCGATTATATCCGCGAACTAATTGCAAATAATCGACGATAAAAAGTTTTACCTGATGTTCCATCTGGAGCCGCCGGGCCTTCGTCCGCATTTCCATCACGGAAATACCGGCTGTGTCATCAATATAAATCGGCGCCTCCGCTAGTTCTCCCATCGCTTCCCCAATCTTTCTAAAATCATCTTCCTCGAGGCGTCCGGTCGTAATCCGCCAACCGTCGACGTCAGCTTGGGCGGAGAGCATTCGATCAACTAACTGCTCGCGAGACGTCTCCAGCGAGAAGATACCCACTGGAATCTTTTTTTCAGTGGCCGCGTATTGGGCGATATTTAAAGCCAGTGAAGTTTTTCCGACCGAAGGTCGCGCCGCTAAGATGATCAAATTAGAATCTTGAAGACCGGAGAGTTTCTCATCAAGACTTTTAAGGCCGGTAGTGACGCCGCGCAAACCGCCCGGATTTTTGTGAAGTTCATCCAGCCTGTCGAAGGACACCTCCAAAACCGAACTGACCGGCACGAAATAATTTTTTATGTGGGATTGGGAAATCGAATAAAGGGTCCTCTCGGCGCGATCGAGAAGATCATGCGCCAGGCTGCCATCCTCAAAAACACTTTCGTTAATGCCGGCCGAGGCGGCAATCAATTTTCTTTTCGTGGCGGTTTCACGAATAATGTTGGCGTGATACTCAACGTGAGCGGAGGTCGGCACTCTTGAAACTAAATTTGAAAGGTAAGAAAGTCCGCCGATCTCCTCGAATTTCTTCCTCTTTTTAA
>CAYHYS010000036.1:0-8527 GCA_964360905.1 uncultured Candidatus Saccharibacteria bacterium
ACAAGCCCGAAATTATCCGGTTGCGACGGGGAAAATAAAACGGCTGGGGCTGCGTACCGATCGGAAATTCGGAAATAATTGCGCCTCGTCCCTTTTCGATAATCTCTTTTCCCACATTTGCATTCGTAAAGGGCGTAATTTGATCAACGCCGGAGGCGAGAACAGCGATGGCCCGTCCGCCGGCACGTAGGACCACTTTGTGGGAAGCGACGTCAACCCCGAAAGCCAACCCGGAAACGATGGTCAGACCCGAAAAACAAAGTGGCGGCAGAAGCGACTCGATAACGGAGTAACCGTAAGAGGTCATGCGGCGCGACCCGACGATAGCCAAGGCCACTTCATCTTCTTCTTTTAAATCGCCTCTGATGTAGAGGATGAAAGGAGGGTCATAAATTTCTTTAAGAAGGCGCGGGTAACTGTCATCTGTGGTTGTAACAACTTTGACGCCTAGCTTTTCGCACCGGCTAAATTCTTTCTCGGGGTCGACTTCATCGCGGGTCTTTTTAATTGAAGCTAATATTTTTTCACTGAAATTGAGTGGAGTAAATTCTCTAAGGGGTGCCTCCCAAGCTTCTTCCGCCGTCCCGAAAAGGGAAATTATTTGGGAAAACTTTACCGGTCCAATTTCTAAAACCTTAGAAAATCCGATTATATAGGGCAGATCCGGATTCATAATTTACAAAATAAAGAATAACACAATCAGCCAACTAGAATAAGCGTTTGGAATGTAAGACATGATTTTACATCAAAAGCCTCACGACCCGCCTGCCAGCGCCTGAGGCGCAGCCAATGGCGGGCAGGTCGTAAGCAATTTGATGTAAATCTAAAAATCCTCTCCGCTTGCGAAATTTCTCAATTTTACAGAGGACCAACCCTTGTCCGAGGACCAACCTCTGCAAAACAGCGGCTAGGTCTCACCTTCACAAGCTCTCTTTCACAAATATAGCTTGCGATTTACTTGTTCACCAAAAACTTTCATGAATTAAATCATGAAAGCCAGCCACTTTAATAATTTAAATCATTGAAGTATATAAATTCCTTAGACCTCCACTACTCTCTCCCCTTGTATCAGTGAATTAATTCACTGATACAAAACTAGACCTCGCAGATATAGAAAAACATCCTGAATCGGACAAGGGAAACACCCGGATGGTTAGAATGAAACCCTAGCCAATTCATATTCCTCAAAAAGGTGACGACCCTCCAGAGGCGGGACGTCAAACGTCCCAGCCGAGTTTGACTCGTCGGGCAGGTCGTCAGTAAAATAGTGAAAAGATCCGCCCGTCGTTCGAGACCCTGAGGGGTCCTCAGACCCTCGAAGGGAGGCGGATTGATGGTTGGTAAATTCGCTGCGCTTATTAACCAACCAATCAAAAAAAACGGCTGAGGATCTCAGACTTTTAGATGTGCTAAAATAATTCTATGACTTTGAACGAAGCCTCTGATTTCTGGCAGAAAGGCTCTTTGAAGGACCTTAAAGTCGCCGACGATCTTTTTAATCTCGGCCACTTCCAATGGTGCCTTTTTCTTTACCATTTAGCCATTGAAAAAATCCTCAAAGCCAAAATCGCGACCTTCGGCAAGGAAATTCCCTATACCCATAACTTAAACCGCCTGGCAAAAGTTGGGGATTTGCGACTTTCGGACAGTCAGATTAAACAACTCAACGAGATCACAACTTTTAATCTCGAGGCCCGTTACGATGACTACAAGCTAGCTTTCTACCAAAAAGCCACCCATGAATATAGTCAGAAATGGTCTCAGGCCTGCAAGGATTTACACTTATGGATCAAAAGTCAAATCAACTAAAAAACGAATATTTAGAAATCTCCCGTCTTTACTTGGAAAAACTGCGTCGCCAAAGGATACCCGTCGTCAAGGCTTATCTTTTTGGTTCCAGAGCCAAGGGCAAGGCTTCAAAATGGAGCGATCTCGACTTGTGCGTTATTTCACCGATCTTCGGTCATGATCGGCAGGGTGAGCGGGTCAGACTCATGAATCTGTGCCAAGGAATCAGTGATCTCATTGAACCTCACCCCTATTCTCCAACGGACTTTGAAAATGAATTTGACTCTCTAGCCCGAGAGATAAAACGGACGGGCATCATCGTTTCTTGAAGCTGACTTCCGCTTTTTAAAAGTGAAACGCCAGAGGAGCAAAGTTTTTATACCTATACATCCATTATATCACTAACTATAGGATATGTCAAGTGAAAAAGAAGCACCCTGAAGGTGAACTCGACGCGGGATTACACCTTCAGGGTGGGATCAGCGAAGTCTAAAACTTTCACCTTCCCTCGAAATATTTTTCGAGGATTTTTCGAGCCACCGGCGCGGCGATATCCGCGCCTTGGCCACCGTTCTCAACCAGAACGGTTACGGCCACTTCGGGATTATCAAACGGCGCGAAGACGGTAAACCAAGCGTGCGGTTTAACCTCTCCGCCCGGCTCGGCTGTCCCCGTTTTCGCTCCAACCTTGACCTTAAAATCGAAAAAAGGATAAGCCGTTCCCCCCGGTTGCGCCGCCTTGCCCATGCCATCCTTAACGATCTTTAAAGCATCACTGCCAACAAATTTCTCCCGAATCGCCCTCCCCTTCCCTTCGTAAAAAACCTGGCCGTCATCGTCAACAATTTTAGAAAGTAGGTAGGGTTTAAAGATAACCCCACCGTTAGCTATGGATGAAGTCATTTGCAGTATCTGCAACGGAGTTGTTAGCAGATCACCTTGACCGATACTGTAGTGATAAGTATTGCCTAAATACCAATTTTCTCCACTAGTTTTAAGCTTCCACGAAGGATCCGGAACCAATCCGGGGTTCTCCTCGGGCAGATCAATAAAAGAAGGCCCGCCGAAACCGAAAAGACGCGCGTATTTAGCGATGCCTTCCGGTCCTAGCCCTTTTAAGCCCTCGTAACCTCCGCCGATTTGGTAAAAAAAAGTATCCGCCGATTGCGCCAGCGCCGATTCGATGTTTATCAGCCCATGCCCCTCGGGTTTCCAATCTCCGTAGGTAAATGAACCAATACTCAACGACCCGGGAGCCAAGAGGATCGTATTCTTCATAATTATTTTTTCACTGAGAGCGGCCGCGGCGATGACCGGCTTAAAAACCGATCCCGGAGGAAAATTTCCGGAAATGGCGCGATTGAAGAAAGGTAAATCCTTATTGGCAGCGAGTTTATTAAACTCATTATTCCGGCCTTTGCTGCTAAAAATATTGGCATCGAAAGAAGGGTGGCTGACGAGGGAAAGAATGGCGCCGGAACGAACATCGGTAACGATGACGACACCGCAACAGCTCCCCGATTGTTTTTCCGCGTCTTCCAGCGCGTTTGAAGATACCTCCTGAAGATCCTTGTTCAAAGTCAGTATCAAAGAACGTCCGCTCACACTATCGCGCCGGCTTAAAAAGCGGCGTTGGCTTTGGGCCGCGTCCACCTCAACAAGATTGTAGCCGGAAGTGCCTTGTAAATCCCGATCGTAAACTTTTTCAATCCCTTCTTTTCCAACCAAGTCGGCGAGAAATAAATCATCACGTGATGTCAGCTCCTCTTTCGAGATCTCACCTAAATAGCCGACGACGTGTGAAAAAAGCGCTCCGTAAGGATAACTTCTGACCTGGTCGGATCCGGTTTGTAAATAGGCGTAACTGTCTAAATTTCCGATTGATAAAATCTCATCACGCGTGAGATTACCGACCAGAACAAACGGAGCAGTATTATCCTTGTTCTTTTCATATTTCTCTTTAATTTCCGCGAAATTCTCTTGACCCTCCAAGGGTTTAAGATCACAATTTTTTACTGTACAAAACTGCGGATTGTAAACAATCGAAAATGTCGGTAGATTTCTAGCGATAATGTTGCTGCTTCGGTCCAGAATCAAGCCTCTTTGCGGTTTAATTCTTTCTTTCCGAATACGGTTACTCTCCGAAAAGGCTAAATTTTTATCACCGTTGATTAATTGAAGATTTGAAAGTCGCAGGACCAAAAAGAAAAGTGTGAAAATAACGAGTATCAAGAGAGGTAAGAAAAACGGGTAGTCCAGGCGTTTTTCGGATTTTACAGCGGCGTTCGGCAAAAAAAGATCTTCATTAAAACGATTAACTTGCTTTTCCGCCGACTTTTTAGTGAAATATTCAAAACTTTCTATAATGGGGAAAAAAAAGTTCTTCACCGCAACTCACTAAAACGCAGCTGGATAACTCCGCTCTGATTAAAAATCTTTAAAACGAATCGCAGAAACAAGACAAAAAATAGAAGAATAATAAGGTCGATAAAACCTTCAAAAATATATGATGGAGAAAAATGTAATCCCGAGCTGACGGCGCGATAAACGAGAGTGTTGAGATAATAATAGATGAAGAAAGCCGCGCTCGTGTGAATAAAAACTTTTCGGAGTAGTGAAAATAACATGAGACTGATAAGAATAAAAATCGGCGTTATTCCAACGACTCCGAAAGATAAAATATCATAAATTATCCCGGCGAAAAAAGCCGTCAGTAAAGCGTATTTCTCGCCTAAGGCAAAAATTAAAGCGAAGGAAATAATATACAAAAGATTGGGCGTCACGGAAAATATACTGAAATAATTAAAAAAAGAAATTTGTAGGATAACTATCAAATAAATTAATAAAATACCGAAAAATCCAATTAGAATTTTTTTCAAAATGTTATTCATATATACAACTCACATCACGAAATCGCACTGCCCGTCATCCCGCACTTGTCAGTCTTCGCCTGATCCGGCGTAGACGGAATTCAGGATCCATTCTGACTGGATTCCGTCCCGGATCCCCGTCCGGGACTAAAGGCTTTAACGGAGGCCGGAATGACAATGGCGCGGTATCAGAATGTGGGCCCTATAGCCTCTATTCGCGAAGAGAACTCGTGATTACAAATACTTTTTCAATTCTTTCGAGCTCGTATGGAACGGTTAGATCCGCCGATTTAAGAATTTCGGAACCGCCCTTTTCAACCTTCACCACTTTACCTAAAATATAACCGGAAGCCGATTCAACGATCGTGTCCCCCGGATTGATTTTTTCACTCGGCAAGATCTTTTCCATCCTTAAAGAAGTAGCGAAATTACCGCGCACTTCTCCTTTAGCGTTTCGGCTGTCGACGTCCGTGCCATCGAAAAAAGCTTCCGGATCGGTGAGAAGTTGCATTCTAGAAGTCGTCTCCGTCGTCAAAAGTATTTTTCCCACGATGAAGTTTTTGTAGATAGCGAGATTACCTTTTTGCACGCCTGTTTTACTGCCGACGTTTATAAAAACGACCGTCGGGCGTTCCGTCATCCGACCAATAATTTTTCCTAAAACCAATCTTGCGGTCTCGCCCGCGGACTTAACTTTCAGCTGATCTCTCAAGAGTTCATTTTCACGTTCGATATCTTTAAAATTAGCGATTTTACCCTCTAAATCTTCAACTTTTAAAAGGAGTCTGTTATTTTCAGCCCGCAGTGAAAAAAAGTTAGACCAAAAATTAAATTCGGAAGAAATACCCTGGCCTATCGATTTGAAACTCAATTCTAAAGGCATCGAAAAGGTAACGATTTCTCTTTTTATCGGGCCAAAGATATTTCTTGAATCGAGAAGAATAATGAGAAGAGTTAGGAAAACCAGCTTGATATTTAGAGAAACCATTTTTATTAACTCGGGTACGCAACATTTTCTAAAAGTTTAAAATCTTCGAGTAAAACTCCAGCGCCTCGGACGACGCAAGTTAACGGATCGTGAGCTACTCGCGTTTTTATTCCGGTTTCTTTTTCGATAAGCGCCGCTAAGCCTTGAATCAGTGAAGTTCCCCCGGCCAATGTTATTCCGTCCTTAATTATATCGGAAACGAGCTCGGGAGGAGTGGCCTCGACGGTATCTTTAATCGCTTCACTGATAATAGAAAGGCCGACGGAGAGAGCTTCTCGAATCTCTTCGCGAGTAACTTCAATAGAACGCGGTAAACCGGTGGCGAGATCGCGTCCTCGCATGACCGCTTTTTGCGGCAAATCTTTCTCATTTTCCAGCTCGATGGCGCTGCCAATCGCGATTTTTATTTCCTCGGCGGTTCTCTCGCCTAACAAAAGGTTGTAGTGCTCTTTAGCGTATTCAACAATGGCGTTATCGAGCTTGTCCCCGGCGACCCGCAGGGAACGGCTGGTAACGATTCCCGAAAGCGAAATAACGGCGATTTCGGTCGTACCGCCGCCGCTGTCAACGATCAAGGCCCCTTTCGGCTCCTCGATTAAAATTCCCGAGCCGATAGCGGCGGCGATGGGTTGCTCCACCAGATAAACTTTTCTCGCCCCGGCCGCGATAACCGCCTCGGAAACGGCGCGCCTCTCAACTTCGGTGACACCGCTGGGGATACCAATGACAACCCGCGGACGCGGAATTTTCGGAATAAAAGAAGGCGTTTCGTGAACTTTATGGATAAAATAGTTAAGCATCTGCTGCGCCGTATAAAAATCGGAGATGACTCCATCCCGCAGTGGTCGGATAGCCAGTATATTTCCCGGTGTCTTTCCGAGCATCTTTTTCGCCTCCGTGCCGACGGCTAAAATATCTTTAGATTTACGATGGATAGCTACGACCGAAGGCTCACGAATGACGATACCCTTGCCGGCAACGAGAACTAGAGTATTAGCTGTACCCAAATCTATTCCTAAGTCGTTTGAAAACAAGCCAAAAAAGAAATCTAACATAACTTTTTGCAAGGTAAAACACCACGGATCTCTTCACTGATAAGTACGTATCAGCAAACTGTCATTCCGGACGGAGATCCGGAATCCAGTGGATCCAAAGCTCCCTCCAAAGGCGGGCAGGCGAGGCTGGGATGACACCTGCCCCTAACACTTTATCATTACAAGCTAATTAAGCCAAGATAGATATCCATGGTAAAATACCTTTATGTTAAAAATCGTTACCGTTCCCGATCCAATCCTTCGGGAAACAGCTGAAAAAGTAGACAAAATCGACACGGAAGTTAGAAATTTAATCGCGCAAATGCGTGAAACGCTTGAAAAAAATCCCCGCGGCGGAATCGGGCTGGCCGCGCCGCAGGTTGCCAGGAGCAAACGCGTCATTATTGTCAAGGATGGAAAGGAGAAAAATTCAATCACCTACGCTCTCGTCAATCCGGAAATTACAAAAACCTCCACTGAAAGCGCCGAGGCTTACGAGGGCTGTCTCTCGATTCCCGATACTTACTGTTTAGTTGAAAGACCGGCGAAAGTTGTCGTTAAGGCCTTAAATCAAAACGGGAAAAAAATCACCATCAAAGCCGCCGATCTTCTCGCCCGCGTTTTACAGCATGAAATCGACCATTTAAACGGAATTTTAATTACGGATAAATCGCTCGGAAAAATCCTAACTGAGGAAGAATACAACAAATTTATCGACCGCGCTTCCGCTTGATACCGCGCTATCGTCATTCCGGCCTCCGTTAAAGCCTTTAGTCCCGGACGGGGATCCGGGACGGAATCCAGTCAGAATGGATCCTGAATTCCGTCTACGCCGGATCAGGCGAAGACTGACAAGCGCGGGATGACAGGTAGTGCGATTTCATAATGTTAGTTGTATATCAAATAACTGCCAACCATTTTTCCGGTGTCTGTCTTAATTTAGTAAAAACCTATCTCGGCAAACCACTCCGATTATTTAAATAATTGTAGTAGTAAGTAGTTTATTATTTTGGTAATTATTTCTGAAGGCTAGAAAAAGAAAATAAAAGATTTAATAATTGGCTAAGCTTTAATTTGATTTTAAGAAACTTAAAAACCAAATTAGAACTTCGGTGGAAAGCTAGTGCTTGCCGGAGGATTTGTGTTGTTACACACTCTCCTCCACCGAAATAGAAAAAGCCTGACCGGTATTCACGACTTTAGGTCGGAACCCTCGCCTCTCAGTTCCAACTTTACGTCGGAAGAGGTATATTCAGGTCGGAGTCTGTACAGAGCCAATTTTGTCTGCCTTTTTACTCCTTCTACCATCTCCACCAATTACAGCGTTACCGCCGCAATTAGCCTTGGATTTCTCCAACACCGTGTTTTCTCTCACGGGTCTGGCCTTCGAGTGTTCCCACACGGCACAGAGGTCGCCTTTGTTAAGGAGGCTTAGGATGATTCCGACTTTAGGTCGGGACCACGGCTTTTTTGAAACGTTTGGCGCTAGGCGATGATTTCGATCGCCGAGTCGGCCGGGATCCGTGGAACAATGAGTCTACCTTGCTCAAGTTCCGTCATCGTCGGATCGTGGTGCACGATCTTGATCATGTCACCCGGCTGGCTCTCGTGCGAGCTAAGCCGCGACACGTGTCGCGAGATCTTCGGCAGGGCCTCGACGGCCTCGCCCCTGGCCGCAAAAATGATTCTCGACCCCTTGCGGTGAGGTCGGCGGAAGCGGACTTCCGCGAAAGTGATCTCCATTGAATTCCTCCTTCCTTTAGAGATCTATAAAGTGCGCTGGATGGCAACCCCATCCCGGTTGGTTACACCTCTATTATACTATAAGATGCCGTATTTGTCAACTT
>CAYHYS010000037.1:0-4650 GCA_964360905.1 uncultured Candidatus Saccharibacteria bacterium
GTACGGCTGCCACTCTAACCACTGATGTCATTTTGGATTTTGCGCCGGGTACTCCGTCGAGCCCTAAACATATTTGTGTATCACAATCCGGAGGTGTTCGTGAGGAGGTAATTTCATGTTGACAGAAAGATTTAAAAAAGGCCAAACTTTGATTGAAACCGTGGCGGCGATGGCCGTGGCTGTTATTATTATTGCTGCTTTGGTGGGTATGGCGGTAACGAGCCTTAGGTCATCGAATCTTTCTAGGAGCAAAGCTATCGCGACCCAGCTCCTTTCCGAGGAAATTGAGCGCGTCCGGATTTATCGGGATAATTCCGCTAATGCTTACTTCTCCGGACTTAAAAGTGACCTTGGTCTTACCAGTCAGGTGTGTCCAACCGTCGTTGGACCTTACTATATCAATGGAAGCCAGATGATAAACTCCGGTTCAGAAACCGTGACTTCAAATAATCTTCAGTTTGTAAGGTCGCTGACGGCTTGCCTTACTGATAGTGTCGCCAAGGTTATTGAAGTTACTGCCACGGTCAGTTGGACCGACTCGGCCGGTACTCATCCTTTGAGGATCACGACGTACTTAAGCGATTGGCGTAATTGATTATGTTTATTAAAAAAACACCGAAAGGGTTTACACTCATCGAGCTTCTCGTTGTTATTGTTATTCTTTCAATCATTGCCGGCGTCAGCAGCAGTATTTTCCTCTCGGTAATACGTTCTAATAATAAATCCAATATTGTGAACGAGATCCAGCAGAACGGTAACTATATTTTACAAACTCTAGAAGGATCTCTGCGGAACGCCCGATCGATAACGGTTCCTGCTGTTATTGGATCTCTGTCCCAAACTTTATCTTACCTCGATAAGCTCAATCAAACGGTGAATTATCGTATTTCTTCCGGTAAAATGCAAAAGCAAGTCGGAGCTCAATGGGAAGATATTAGTAACGCGAATTCGGTTACGGGTGTCTATATTGATCCGGTCAGCTCCTCCTTCCAGTTACTGACTGTCAGCCCACAATCTTTAAGAATTATTTTGGTTATTCGGCAAGGCAGCAGCGCGCCAGGCCGAACCGACTATCAGGCGGGTACAACTTTTGAAACCACAGTCAGTTTGCGGGATTACTAGAATAATTTATAGATCTTAACGGACTCGTTGCTATAGACCACGTTACCGAGTAAGTTGAACTTAGAATCAATAAGATTGGGGTATTTTTCTTTTTCCAGCAGCCCGACGTAAACATAGCCAACCTTATAAAAATTAAGCAGCCTTTTAGCTTCGATTAAATCTGTCGTGTTATAAACAGTTTCAATATCAGTTCTTCGAAGCTCCGTTATTTTGACGTCATTACGCCAGAGCCATTCGTGAACCGGCCACCCGAGAACGGTTGGAAGTCCCGTGTTCGCTGAAATTCTCGCGAAGTCCGTGTAACTCTCCCCCACCGCTTCGAGTATCACCGGTTGGTCGCTTATGTTTTTGTTAATCCATTTTATACTTTCATAATCACTTGGTCTTATTACGGACAGATAACGTAAACCGTCAAGACCCTTCACATTTTCAAAAAGATTTTTACCATAAGCTCCCGTAATGGCTAGATACGGATAGATGGCCATGATTTCGAAGAGATTAACGCTAATGAGCAGCCAAATGAGACGGCGTGGATTAAACTTTGAGATTAACTCCCCCAAGATTCTAACGAAAGTATAAGCGCTGACGATAGCAAACAACATGAAGGCTTGATAGCCGAATTTAAACATCGTATTGGCTCTCGGTTGACCACTGTAGATATCTTTAAAGTAAATAACCTCGGGAATAATAATTAAAATAAATGAAAAAATACTGACCAAGAAAATAAATTTATCAGAAGAGTTTGCCGCGAAGGATTTTTTAAGATAAGAAACGACGAAAGTCAAGGAAAAATAAAGAGAAAACCCCCAAATTATCAGAAACATCCACAAAGGAGTGTGCTCCGTCGCGATTCTTATGCCTTGGGCGAAAGGTTTAAAAGTGAGCTGGAAAGGCAGAGAAAAAGCGAACAAAAGGAAGGCAGTCAGCGCGATCGCTTTAAACTTTTTGTGAAAGAGAGCAACGAGGGAAAATAATCCGGCATAGATCAGAGAATCGGCGACGTTGGTCATGTACATGATCGCTAGAGCGAATCCCGGAAAAGTATATTTAAGAAAAATATTAGACTTCTCCGTCGTTTTAACGTCTTTTTGATGATTTTGTTCCGATTGCGTGAAAAAATTGGAGAAAAGAAAGATGATTAGAAGAAGGACGAAGGGAATGTCGAAAAGATGACCGTGCAGATCAGCGACGACGAAGCTGTAAATCGGAAATTCGTGGATCGTATTCGGGATAAATCTGGTGGCGTCCGGGTACCAGTAGTTGCCTACGCCCTTGAAAAACGCGTAGACGACCTGAAGGTTTCCTAGGAGGGTTAGAGTGATAGATGTGATAAACCCGGCGGATAACGCGATCATGGTCGACTTCTTTTTATTTAAGGCAAAAAGGTTGTAACCAATTGAGAAAGAAGCGGTTAGGGTCAGCGCGAATAGCAGTGAGAGCGTTAAGTTATAACCGATCTCCGGTCTTGTGCCGAGGGTTTTTATAAGCAGCGCGGAAGTTAAGTGACCGAAATAATAATAATTAATGGTCCCTCCGGATAGCCACATATCTTTAGGCGGAAAGTAATCACTGCGCAGGATCGAGTTAATAAAGCCGAAATCCATGTATTTTTCCAAGTCGTGAATATCGGGATTGTGGGATCTTATGAAGACCCAGAAAATGAAACCTCCTAGGAAAATAATTTCCTCGAGGATGAATATTTTCGGTGTAATACTTCCAAACCAAGGTTTTTTTGAAAAGAATTTGATAACAATGTTTAGCCCAAATAAAAGTAGAATAAGAGTGAGAATAGAAGTTTTTGAGAACGTCAGTATTCTTAACATGCCAAAGAACCAGGAAAAGTAACCGATTAACATCACGGCTAGGATTCTTGAGAAAATCCAGCCCCGATCGGCCAGATTGGGCAGTGTGAGGCGAGTCAGCGGGAGGTTAATTATTCCTAAGGCCAGAAAAAACAGTACCCAAGTTATAATTTCCATAAGGCGCTAAATTCTAATTTTTTTATCTCCTCTATAAATTCACAAATAGATTTGCAACTTACTATTTCAGAATGATGGTGTTTTTTGTTACTTCGCCAGTAAATTTTTGTTTTTACCTTGAGGTTAATGCTCTCAATTATCTCGATATCGTCGTCTAGGTAATGATCAATTAAATTTTCGTTAAGAGTGAGGACCTTGAAATCAACGGGGCTAATATCCGTGTTATTTATATAAATTTTATCGAAGAGATTTTCCAACCCATACTTTTTAAGCCACTCGATTGTATCTTTTTCGAGAAATTTAAAGCGGCTGGTGATAAGAAAAGTTTGTATCCCTCCCCCGCTTTTTAAAGACCGAAGGCAATTAAGATCACAGGTGGGTTTTCGCAGTTTGTTAAGGAGGGTCCAAACAAAGCGTTCTTCCCTCGACTTAGGATAGAAATAATCCGTTCTGTGGCCAATCGACTTCATTAAATGTTCTTTGATAATTCGCAGGTTAATTAAGAGACCGTCAAGAATGGGAGAGGCGACGACGCCATCGAAATCAAAAGCTATCTTTAATTCTTTGTCCATATCTTTTTAAGAAGGAGACTCCTTTACAAGGAGTCTCCTTCTTACTACAAGCTTGTGCTACATGAAACGTTTTGCGACTGCGAGCGCACCTTGTTTCCAGGCAACTCTGTGGGTAACCCCTGATCTTCCTTCAATATCTTTGTAATTATCAAGATACCACTGATACGAATTGATTAGTGTTTGCACGTTGCTGAATTTCGGCTGATAATTAATCGCGCGTTTAATCTTGTCAATCGAGACAAATGAGTCCTTATCCGCCGTTTCGTAGACCCACTTGTAAAGCGGTGAGAGATTTAAAGATTCCAGTAATCGCAAGACCATCTTTATTGGCGCCGCTGGAAAGGAGAAAAGACGGGATCCATTATTGGCGTAGTGACAAAGGGCACCAACGTCTTCTTTTACTGTTCCAAAAACCTCTGCTCCAATATTAAAGGCACTGTTGGTTTCCCGGCTCTCACTGAGAGCAAACCTATATATAGCCTCTGTTAAATCTTCCACCGCGAGAAGTTGATACCTGTTGTTGCCGTTGCCGAATATTGGAATTCTCTTACCGCTTTTAACCCAATCGTAAAGTATTTGGAAAACGCCGAGACGGCCCGGACCCAAGAAGGTTTTTGGCCTGATAATGGTCACATTGAGGCCTTTTTCGATATACTCTCGGCAAACTTCTTCGGCCGCGATTTTGCTTTTTCCGTAAGGACCAACGCCAATCAGCGGATCGTCCTCAATAATCGGATGTTTCTTAGGTATTCCGTAAACGGCGGTTGAGGAGATATAGATAACTCTTTTTACCCCACTATCACCACTATCAAAAGAAGCCTTCAGGATATTTCTTGTACCCTCGAGATTGGTAGAGATAATCTCATTTTCTTTACAAAGAGGCAGAGCGGCCGCGGCGTGAATGACAACATCCACCCCTTTTACTATATGAGCTATTTTTTCCCCATCACGCACGTCGCTGTTGTAAAAAACCGAGT
>CAYHYS010000037.1:4660-8454 GCA_964360905.1 uncultured Candidatus Saccharibacteria bacterium
AGTTTTTTTTACCAAGGCAGTTGGCTAAGTGATAACCTAAAAAACCGGCGCCACCCGTGATAAGTACTTTCATATTGAGTAGTTTCTCATATTTTTTTGAAAATTAATATTTTCGGGTGGTCGAAAACGGTAAAATTTTCGTCGGCGGAACTGTCGTTAATTAGAAATTGATAATTGATAATTGATAAATGTGGGAGGCTGGTGAACTGCGCGGTTTTTATAAAGCCTAAAGTTCCGGAAAACAGATCTTGATAGTACTTGGCCGTCTTAGGATAACAGCGCCATGCGTATTTAATTTTCTGACAATCAGTCATTTTCTGTAAAGGAGTGTATAGTCTGTTTGAAGCCAAAATAATATAGTCCGCTTTTTTTAAATTGCTGTTTATTTTTTCCCACTTACTATCGCTGTTGTCCGGGTCATACATGGGCATCTCCACGAAACTAAATTTTTCGGATCCAAAAAGAGGCAAGCGGTCGTCCCAGTGCTCGACGGCCAGGACGGAACCCTCTTTGATGTTTTGATTGATCCACTCCGAAGCCGTGAGGCGTGGGTTGGGTTTACCGTAAATGTTGACGAAGGAAAGGGGCCAGATAAAAATTACTAAGATGATTATCACAAGGTTAACCTCAGCGAAGGGCTGACCAAGAACGTGTTTGACACGGACTAAAAATGCTTCAACAAAATGAGCGGCTAAAATGGATAGCAACGGGTAAAGTGGTAAGTAGTAACGCATAAATTTCACGGCTGATTGTCCAATAAGGAGGAAGTAAATCGCCGCGAAAGAAAAGACGATCAGCCAATTAGGGATAGACCATTTTTTCGGGATTATCCCTAAAAAAGGGATAATCCCGATTAAGATACCTAAGAAAGCAAGGATGGAAATTATCGGACCTAAACCCCAGAGGAAGATTTGCTGTATCGGGTAAATATAAGGGATTGTGTTGACGTACTGCAATGTAAAGGGGAAGACGTAAGGGTCTCTCGCCATTTGTAGTTGTTCCAAAATATTGGCAGTGAAGGTCGGAAAATCTATAAAGGCGTAGGGCATGAAGAGAAACGTGGAAAGTGTAAAAATGAGTATGAAAAGTAAAGATCTTAAAGAGAAATACTTGAGTTTATTGAATAAACTTAATTTTTTCCCGAGTGATACCGTGAAGAGAGTCATCAAAATAGGAATAAAAAGTAAAATGCCGGTAAATTTTGTCGCAAAGGCAAGTCCTACCGTTAGACCGAGGATTAAAAACTTGAGGACGATCGGTTTTTCGATATATTTTATACAGAGGTAAAGACACAAGATGATAAAGAAATTGAGTATCGTATCGACAGCGAAGAAGTGTGAGAGCTGGATTGGTAAGACGGAAACGGCGTAAAATAGCGCGGCTAATAGTGGTATCGTACGGTTATTTTTGAAAAGAGATTTTGTCAGTAAATAGATAACGTAGATCGTTCCTATATCAAAGACGACGGAGGCAATCCTTCCGAGGATGTTGATTTTGTCATAGCTGCTTAAAGTTTTATCGAAAGAAGATCCAAGAGACCCTAATAATTTCAGTAAATAAATCGGTAAGGATCCGTAAGCGAAAAATTTCGGATTTAAAGTAGAATCCGGAGAGAGGAACGAAGGGAGAGTAAGAGTTTTAGGAAGTGAAATCCGGTCGGCAATCATTGTAATGGCGCGCTCATCTGGATGAAGGTGATAACCTTGGTCCCAGTTTAGCCCGTAGGTTCTAAGTAACATTCCCAAAGTGGCTATTAGTAAGAGAGGGAGTATTTCTGATTTTCGCATAATATTTTCTATTTTTAGTAGTATCACGGTATATACCGTGATACTAAATTTATTATCGTCCTACTTCCAATTTATATTGAGCAGTTCTCGATATTCATCCGAGGACAATCGCTTGACTTTATTGTAGATTCTCACGACGGGATGGTCGAAAACCGTAAAGGTTTCTTCGCTGCCCTCGTCATTAATTGAGAATTGACCCAACCTCGCTAAAGCTTCGATGGGTAGGTAATCGGAAATTGATAAACTGGGGAAGCTTGTAATTCGCGCGATTTCCTCAAACCCCAATCCCCCACCGAAAAGATTTTCATAGTAGTTGTTCACGATCGGATATTTATTTTTTAACCTCTGATAGTTTTTAAATATTCTTCGGGAAGGAACAATAATATAATTGGCTTCGGTTAAGTTTTTAATGAGCTCATCCTGTAGTTGCTTGTTGACGTCCAGGTCATAAAAATTAAAGATGATATTTTTAATACTGTAGTTATCAGGAACCTTGTTTTCGCCGGAGATAGGTATATCCGAGACGTTAGCGGTTTCCGAGAGTACGATCGAACCGGAGGGAATATTATTGTAGATCCACCTTGAAGATACGAAGCGAGTATCTTCTTTGGCGTAGATATTAAACATGGCTAGTCCTTGGATAACGTTAAGAAGTAAAACGATGATGGCAATAGATTTACGGATGGTTTTATTGTCGAAAAGTGATATCAGCAAAACGAAAGAAAGAGCGAAGAAAGGGAACGCGGGACTGATGTAGCGGGTCCATTTAGTGAAATAGAAAAGATTGAGAATTAAGAAAGGCAAAAACCCGAAAAAGAATAGAAGTATTTCCGACCGTTTTTTTACAATAGCGTAAATCAAGCAGATAAAAATAGCGGTTGTGCCGGTAACAGTCAAGCCGATTCCAAGGGCGTAAGGAAGTATTTTTTGAAATTGAAAAACAATCGGCGCCGTCTTAACGAATTGCTCCGTATAAAAAACCGGAAGTTTTCCCAGGGCCACGGGGATGTCATAGTCGAATATTTTTCTAAATTCTTCGAAAGCTAAAAGATTAAATGGAGCCGCGAAAAACGTTACCAGTAATGTTATCGGAGAAAAAAGGGCCAATCTTTTAATCAGATTTATTATTCCGGATATAAAGCTTTGTTTCCACTCGGTAATTAACATAAATATCAGGGCGGTTATCGGTCCGGCGATAAAAGAAATGACGGATATTTTTGTGGCCAGTGAGAGCCCGACCAGGACAGCACAATAGAAAAGGTACTTTAATCTGGCGCTAAGATAGAATTTTACTGAGCAATAAGAAATTAATAACAAAAAGAAACCGAGGAGAGATTCGGTCGTGCCGAAATGGGCTGATTGGATTAGGGATGGTATAAAGGCGGTGAGTAACGACGTAAGGAGGGATAGTTGACGGCTAAAGAAGAGTTTTCCGATTAGATAGACGGCGTAGACGGAAAGAATCGAAGACAGCGCGGAGAGGATCCTCAATGACATCGTTGCCTCTTGAAAATTTATTTGTTTTACAAACTCAAGATGGGTTACGGATTTGTAGAAAACTGATCCAGCGAAACTGAGGTAAAGCGGTAATCCTCCGTAAGCAAAAAAATGTGGATTAAGGTTGCAGGGCCGCAATTGACCTGTCTGCGCAGGCAGGGAATTAACAATTGACAATTGAGAAAGGCAGCTTGGGAGGTCAGTTAATTTTTCCGGCAAACGCATTTGTTCGATCGCGGCCGCCATGTTTCGCTCATCCGGATGCCAAACGATAGATCTCGACCAGTTTAGGTTATAGAACCGTAGGATTATTGATACTATTAATATTAATGCCAACGCCAAGCGAAACTTCATAAGTGCGGAAGACTTGTTTATTTTATCATGTGATTGACATGCCTGATTTGAGGTTGTAGCATTAAATTAGATTAGGGTCTAGAAAAAATGAGAAATATCTGCCTTCCAAAAAAATTTTTACCTCGCGCAAAATCTCGCTGATTTTTTTTGTAAATT
>CAYHYS010000038.1:0-8398 GCA_964360905.1 uncultured Candidatus Saccharibacteria bacterium
GGACCTTCATCTCCCTTATAATCACGACTAAGACGGCGGTTAACCTTGAAGCGGCCAGTTCTTCCTAAACTGTAGCGGCGGGAATTCCCAAACATCGCCTCGACTACCTGCCGGGCATTTTCAATTATTAAGGGATCTCCGGGCCTGACTCTTTTATAAATTTCCAAGACGGCTTCATCGTAAGAGTGGGTCGGATCTTTTTCGAGAGTCGTCTCTATATAGGAAACTCGTCCACCGTTCTCGACTTTTGCAAAAGCTTCCCGAATCTCGTTATCCGAGTTAAAACCGAAAATACGCAAAAGAGTTGTCACCGCTAGCTTCCGTTTGCGGTCAATCTTTACGGTAATAAGTCCATTGCGCGCGGTTTCAAATTCAAGCCAAGCTCCATTTTTTGGAAGGATTTTCGCGGTACAAAGAGGAATTCCCGTCACGGGATCAATTTCAGAAATAAAGAACGCGCCTTCCGAACGGACTAATTGATTGACAACACATCTCTCGATACCATTGATAACAAAAGCACCGGAAGGTGTAATTAAAGGTAGTTCCCCCATGTAAACTTCCTCTTCCTTATACTTTTCGGTATTAACATCAGTTAGTCGTGCTGTTAAATACCAAGGCGCCTGGTAAGTGAGTCCTTTTATAAGAGCGTCAGTAGTCGTAATTGATGGTTGCTCAACGCGAGGCTTTAAAAAAGTGAGACTCCAACCCCGTCCGGTGTAATCTTGTATAGGGTTAATCTCATCAATAACTTCATTAATACCGTACTCCAATAGCCATTTAAAGGAATCATGCTGTATTGCCGAAAGATTGGGAAGTGGAAACTCTTTAAAGTTATCTTCTTTGCCAAAGCGAAAACGCATCTGATACTCCAGTCGATCAAACAAACAAGAAATGCACTTATGAAATTGGTGATGGGGACACAACCACCACACGCCCTTTCGGTCGCTAATTGGAAATACTACCTGTACCTTGTACACTCTAGCAAAATCTTCCCCTGTTTGTCAAGTGATCAAACTTTCGAGTCTGGAGTCGCCCAGAAGAATCAAGGCAGCGATGACGAAAGGTTTATAACCGGCTTGAAGGTAGGTCTCCTTTCGATATTTCTCGAAAACATTTTTGTCGACTTCTCCTTTTTCACAACTCATGCCGGAGATATCGGCGGGCAGACAGTGCATATATAAAGCCGACCCTTTTTTGGTGAGTTTCATCAGTTTTTCCGAGCAGGTCCAGTCTTGATGTTTGGCATTTTCGGCCAAAGTCTTTTTTTCCAGTTCCTTTAAATCCAATTCGTCATCCATTTTAAGAAGTCGGGTTCGCTCCTTCATCACCCAAAAAGGCGCCCAGGATTTAGGATAAACCACCTCCGCTCCACTGAAGGCTTGGGCTATGTCATGGACAATTTTAAAATGACCGCCGGATTTTTTGGCTTGAATCTTGGTTTGATTGATGATTTCCGGAATGAGATCGTAACCTTCGGGGTAGGCCAAAGTTAGATCAACGCCGAAACGGCTGAGCAGGGCGATAAAACCTTGTGGCACGGAGAGCGGTTTGCCGTAGGAAGGTGAGTGGGCCCAGCTCATGACCATTTTCTTGCCCCTGAGATTTTCCAGCGAGCCGAAATAGTTGGTTAAATGACATAAATCGGAGAGTGATTGGCTGGGATGATCTTCGTCGGATTGTAAATTAATAATCGTGGGTCTTTGACTAAAGATTTTGTTTTTGAATCCCCAATCTAAGGCCTTGGAGACTTCGATCATGTACCGGTGGCCTAGACCTAGATAAATATCATCACGAATGCCGATGGCGCGGGTGAGGAAAGAAATCATGTTGACGGTTTCAAGAAGCGTCTCGCCGTGTTTCACTTGCGACTTTTTTTCGTCAAAATCATCAACATCCAAGCCGAGCAAATTTGCCGCGGCTTTAAAACTGTAGCGGGTGCGGGTTGATTGATCACGAAAGATGGAAACGGCTAAACCCGAAGCAAAAACTTTTAGATCCTTACCTTTCTCATGAGCCTCCTTTAGTTTTCGCGTCAAATTCAAAAGTTCCTTAATCGTTTGTAAATCCCAGTCCCAGGTTCTCAAGAAATCTTTGGCCATAATTTAATTCCAGTCAAGTAAAATATTAGGGCTTTTTGGGCGTGGAGACGATTTTCGGCTTGGGGAAAAACAACCGATTGGGGCCCGTCGATGACCTCGGTCGCCACTTCATTGCCTCGGTAAGCCGGCAGGTCATGCATAAATAAAGCGTCTTTCTTGGCCAATTTCATCAATTTTTCGCTGACTTGATAGGGCTTAAAGATCTTAAGTCTCTTTTCCTTTTCGGCTTCGTCGCCCATGGAAACCCAGGTATCGGTGTAAACGACGTCGGCGTCTTGGACGGCTTCTTCAGGATCATGAGTTTCCAAGAATTGCTGATGAAGAGTTTCAGCGGACGACGCCGCTTTTGCCGAAATTTCTTTCTTCATCCCGAAACCTCTCGGCGTGGCGATTGAGAAGGAACCGCCCAGAAGGGACACTCCCAAAGCCAAAGAATGAGCCACGTTATTTTCGCCGTCGCCGACGAAGGCGACTTTGAGATCCTTAACCGATTTTTTAAATTCGATCATCGTCAAAAGATCGGCCAAGATCTGACAAGGATGCTCAAGATCACTCAAGCCGTTGATGACGGGAACCGTGGAGTACTGAGCCAGTTCCGTCACCGTTTCGTGCTTAAAGGTTCGGGCCATAATTAGATCTCCCATCGAGGAGGTAACTTTAGCCACATCTGACACCGACTCTCGAACGCCCATTTGAATATCACTAGGACCTAAATAAACCGCGTGACCACCGAGTTGGGTCATGCCGATTTCAAACGACAAACGAGTTCTCAAGCTTGGCTTCTCAAAAATCATGACCAAGGTCTTATTCTCTAACCACTGTTTTTTGTGTTTCCCATAACTTTTCCACTCATTTTTAAGATTTTTGGCCAACTGAAACACTTGCCAAATCTCTTTAGCGGATAAATCAGTCACGGATAAGAAATGTTTCGGTTTCATTAATTTCATACGTCACCAACTATTTTTTTTACTTCCTTTTCCAAGTCTTCAAACGCCTGCTTCTGTTTGGCTTTTATTAAGTCTATTTTTTCTGTTAAGGCTATGGCGGTTTTCATTACCGAATTAATCTGCTTTTTTACCTGACTTGGCGCTGGACCGCCCTCACAGGTGTGCGACCAAACACATTTTTCGGCGGTAGCGACCGTGTCAATATCTGCCTGTTTAACAATCAGTTTTTTCTTCAGCACTTTTAATGACGCTTCCGCCACCATCGCCTCAGTCAGCTCCGAAAACGAATGTTGTAAATAACCGTCTTTAATTAGAGCTTTGACCACTTGATAACTCTCTCGAAAAGAAACGCCGCCTTTGACGCAAAGCTGTGTGACCACATCCGGCGCGGTCGAAAAATTAAGCTGGGCTGTTTTGAGCATTTGGATTTTATTGGGCGTAAGACTGGTTAGAATTCCGCCAAATACCGGTAGTGTTTCTCTCGTTAACTTCAGCGCGGCAAACAAAGCCGGTTTTGTTTGCTGGGTATCTCGATTATAACCAGAAGTCTGAATATCCATAATTAAGAGCACTTCCCAAAACTTGCTGTAAATTCTGGGGCAATTAGCTCTGATTACTTCCAAGGTATCTGGATTTTTCAAGTTAGGTTGGGCCGTACCACCGGTAACATACAAATCATCTATCTTAAACAAATCAAACTCTGTGCTGGCGAAGATAATTATTTCCTGAATCGTTCTTCTGACATGCATCGCCAGCAGTGATAAATCGGCCAATACTTTAGCTTCGTTTTCTCCTCTTTGGTTGGCCGTATATAAACTGTTTTCGGTTGGATTAGTAAAACCCAACAGATTGGCTAGCAATTTTCTGTCAATTGGTAGGTGCGTTCCGGACATCTCCACAATTCCAAGCGGGCATTTATCTATATGTTTAAGGGATTGAAATAAATTTTCCAGATCGTCGAGTAAATGGTAGGCCTTGGCTATCAAGTAGTGGCCGAAAGTGATTGGCTGGGATATTTGTAAATGGGAATATCCCGGCATTATCGTTTTTAACTCTTTTTTAGCTTTCTGTGCCAAAGATTTAACCACTAGTAACAACGTTTCGATTATTACCGAAAGATTATCTTTAAGGTAGAAAATCGTATCCGTGTACACTTGATCATTTCTGGCAATTCCCAGCCTTAAATATCCGCCCACTTTAATGCCGTACTTCTTAATTAAATACTGCTCCACGTTACTGTGTACGTCTTCTAATTCTACCCGCAGTTTAAATTTGTCCTGTTTATCCAGGACAGAAATTTCTTCCAAACCCTCGAGTAAGGACTTGGCCACTTTTTTGGTAACTAAATCCTGCTGACAAAGCATCACCACATGGGCCTTATTAACCAAACACTCATATTGGACCAATTGCTGGTCCAAAATCACATCTTCTCCTGCAGCATACTCGATAGCCGCTTTGCCAAAATTCTGGCTTTCTGCCTCTCCCCAAAAAGGGTTGTTAGAGTTCTTTGTTTTTTTCATAAGGTTTTTGCTTTCGAAAAATTAGCTTCGCCCAGATGATCGATGAAGACTTTAGGATGGAAATGAGCAAAGCTGTATTCTTCAAAGGCGTAGGGAACGGTGTCTAGTTCAAGCGAGAGTTTGAGACTTTTGGCATCGAGATTGATTAAGGATTCGCTGGTTTTTCTACTGACGATGGTTATATTGCCTTTGTATAACTTTAAGGTGATGACGCCGTTGACATAAGGTTGTAGGTTTTCGATGAAAGACATTAGTGCCTTGGCCAGAGGACTATAAACTTGGGAATGATAGACGAGTTTGGTCCATTTCTTGTCGACAATTTCCTGTTTGAACCAGAGAGTTTCTTTGGGGAGGGATAGTTTTTCCAGCTCCTTGTGAGCGTAAATAATAATTTGGGCGGCCGGGGCTTCGTAAGCCCACTTAAATTTGTTTCCGTAAAGGCCGTTTTCGATCATATCAATCCGGCCGATGCCGTGAGAGCCACCGAGATGGTTGAGCTTTTCAAAAAGATCGGCGAGATTGTAATTTTCACCATTAAGCTTAATAGGAAGACCTTGCTGGAATTCCAGTTCGACAGTTTCTGGTTGGTTGGGGGCGTCTTCGGCGGGAACAGTCCATTTAAAAGCGTCTTCGGGAATGGGTTGGCTTATATCATCAATCGCTCCATAGTTGATGGCGTTGGACACAAGATTGTCATCATAGCTGTAGGGACTATCTGGAGAGACTGGCAAAGGAATATTGTGATCCAAAGCAAATTGGACTTCCTCCTCTCGAGAAGGATACCAGTCGCCAATAGGCGCGACCAGTTTAATTTTTCCTTGATTGAGAAAGTTAAAAACCATGTTGAACTGAAAGGCCCCTGCTCCCCGGCCTTTATTACCGTGGGCAACGGCGTCATAACCTTGTTTCAAGGCGTAATCTAAACCCAATTTGGCTTGCCAGGGCCGCGCGATCGAGGTGCCGACCGGATAGAAATCATCGTAAAGGGCATTGGCCTTAATAATTTGACTAATGTATTGATCCGCGTAGTCATCTCGACCGTCGTAAACTACAGTCTTGACCGCGCCTAACTTTTTTGCCTTCTCCGCCATTTTCTTGGTCCAATTTTTATCCTGACAAATATCAACCGAAAAGGTTGTTACTAGATAGCCGTAGTATTTTTGCAAGAGGTGGACACACAAAGAGGTGTCGACTCCACCAGAATACATCAAGAGACAGGTCTTTTTACCTTTTTTATTGTCCCAATAGTTTGGCGACTTTTTAGGCAATTTATATTTAGTTTTGGCCACTTCTAATATTTTTTTCATAGTTTCTAACCCTTAATCTAAGCACAAGTTAATCAACAAAAAAACCCGTCACTTAGCTCCAAACAATAATTATGCTTGAAGTTAAGGGACGGGATTTCAAAATAATCCGTGGTACCACCCTTTTTCCCCTAAACCGTTGCTGGCTTAGGGCTCGTTCACTCTCTCCATCCATTGACAAATTCGGGACGACAAGAGCTTTCGGCTGTAACGGGCCATCCCCGGCCGCTATTTTGAGCGGCACACCCCCTTTTTCTCTAGCTAAAGCTTGAGCTTCAGGGCGAACGGATCGCGACTCCGTTTCGGTGTTTTTGCTAATTTTTAGTGTCTCCATCCATTGTAACACCCTTGTCAAGCCCGCGACCCGCAGCCGTATATCACGTGATCAATTCAGCGCAGGTATCGGGAAATATTATCCTCGTGCTCCTGAAGAGTCTTGCCGTAGTGAGTTACGCCGTTTTTATCCGTAAGATAAAACCAGTAAGGAGTTTCGAGGGGGTAAATGATTGCCTTTATAGAAAGTAAGCCGGGATTACTGATTGGCCCCGGTGGCAGCCCTTGATTTTTTCGGGTGTTATAGGGTGAGTCTATCGTAAGGTCATCGGCTAAAATTTCTTTCGGCCACCAACCGCCCCCTTCTTTGTGATTAATACTTGCAAGCGCGTACTGAACAGTGGCGTCAGCTTCTAAAGGCCAACCCAATTTCAATCTTTTAAGCAGAATTCCCCCAACAACCGGGCGATCTTTATCATTGTTAGATTCCCTCTCGATGATTGAAGCCAGTATCACGGCATCCTCCAGACTTAATCCTAACCTTTCCAGGTCACTTCTCATCTTATTATCAACTCTCTTGTCGAAGTTGCCCTTCATAAGATTGATAAGTTCGTCTGTTTTTATATCAAAAGGCACTACGTAGGTATCAGGGAAAAGGTAGCCTTCTAAATATTTTGATTGGTTGAGGAAATCAGCGGCGCTAAAATTCGGGTTATTGCGGTTAAAGGCTTGAGAGAGGTACTCGGCCATCTCTTCCCGCCGCCAGCCCTCAGGAAAAGTAAGGCGGACGTCAAAAGTTCCGTATTGCAAAAGATTTATGATCTCAACCAGAGACAGGTTTCTCGCTATTTTATAGCTCCCAGCCTGTAATTTTCCGGAAAAATTGTTCAGCCTAACGTAAATCTTGAACAGAGCCGCAGAGTTAATCAGCTTCTCTTGCCTAAGATGCTCAGCTATTTCGTAAACCTTCTCTCCCGGCTTAACAATAAAATCGACCGCCGCATTACCATTTTTTCCCGAAGAATAATTGCGACGACTAATGGAGAACTTGTAGTATAAAACTCCTAGGAGCAGAGCTACAACGAGAATAGTTATCAAAATCAAAACCCTCTTCATCGCCATCTTATTAAAGATACAATCAATGAATTGGTTAGGCAAGCCGTGCTAAAATTATGAGCCTTTATGACGATATTAACACACGCCCTTATTGGAGCCGGACTTTCTATAAACCAAGGATCACTACTGGTAGGATTTATTATCTCTTTCGTTTCTCATTTCTTTCTAGACGGAATTCCTCATAACGATTATATTTATTTTGCCTTTAACACCGGCAATCGAAAGAAAGCCTACAAGAGCTTTCTTTCTTCATTAATTCTCATTCTCACCATCTTTGTGATCATGATCCTTTTTTTAAAAACAAAGAATATCGCTGTCCTGGTTGGGGCTTTCGCTGCGGCTTTACCGGATCTCCTTTCCGCCTTCTCAGACGAAATTAAAATAAAGCCAACATTATTCGACAAATTCCACTTTCTACTCCACACAAAGTCCAGTCTGGCGGAAATATTACTTCGAAGAATTGGAAAAATATCCATAAAAATGGCGGCAACTGCTGAGGAAGAAGAACGTAGCTACAAAACCATTTCCGGAAACGTGTGGGGAAAAATTGGATGGGTAGCGGAATTACTTCTTGAAACTTTGACCTTACTACTAGGGCTAAAAATGGTCCTAGCTTAAGCTAATGTCTGGTAACGATTATCTTTATCGAATCTTTGTTTCTTGGCAGAAACGAAAATACCGGTAGATTTAGAAAGTTATCGATTTGATAAGAGGTGATATTGCCCAAGCCACCAAGATATTTACGGGCGGAGGACAAGCTTAAACCGGCAATACCCTCTTTGATCTTTTTTTCGTTTAATTTCGGTACGATAAATCCTTTAACTTTGGTAGTAAAAAACAGGTTTCCACCGTTGTACTTTGCCGAAATAATCTCGACGCTACGATCTTTTCCGAAAAGCTCGTAGTTTTCGGGAACATATCCCTTGAGAGCATCATTCAGCAGACCTTTAATATCGCCTTCTGAGTAGACGAGTACGGAGACCTCTTCTTCGAAAACCAAATTGAAAGAAGATGTCTCCTCCGCTACATTCTTATCGTAAATTATAGAGGTGGTCGTAAAATTTAGAGAACATTCCTCCATCTTCTGATCCGAAACTAATTTTGTCCTCAGCTGCGAAGTAAGTTCCGCCTCCAATTCG
>CAYHYS010000039.1:0-8354 GCA_964360905.1 uncultured Candidatus Saccharibacteria bacterium
TCTTTGACTCTTTTTGAAAAGTCACGCCCTCCAGAGCCTCGATCGCCTGATGCAACCCTTCACTGTAACGACGGCCAGGCAACATTCGTCCGGTAAATTCATCAACAATGATGACTTCGTTATCCTTAATAACATAATCACGGTTTTTTTGGAATAAGGCTCTAGCCTTTAAGGCCTGTTCAACGTGATGAACCGTCTCAAAGTCTTTTTCGTAAAGATTTTCCACCTTTAGAAGGCTTTCCAACTTGGCTATTCCCAATTCAGTAAGGACAGAAGTTTTCAATTTCTCATCGATGACGTAATCGGTTTTAGGAGTCAGCCTCTCAACCAACTTTGCGATTTCATAGTATTTTTCCGTCGAGTCTTCGGCCGGCGCGGAGATAATAAGTGGTGTCCGCGCTTCATCAATAAGAATCGAATCAACCTCATCAACGATGGCGAAATTATGCTCTCTCTGGACCCTCTCAGAAGGGTTCCAAACCATGTTGTCACGTAGGTAATCAAAACCGAATTCGTTATTTGTGCCGTAAGTAATATCAGCTGAATAAGCCTCGCTGCGGCTCACCGGACGCAAGTGTTTAGAATACTCGTCTAAAAATTCGGAATTCTCAAAGTTAGAATCGTAAAGGAAGCTTTGATCGTGAATAATAACACCGACCGAAACTCCAAGCTTATCGTAAATTCTCCCCATCCAACCGGTACCATGCCGAGAAAGATAATCGTTAGGAGTAACGAGGTGACAACCCAAACCGGCAAGACTATTAAGATAGAGAGGCAGGGTAGCAGTCAGCGTTTTACCCTCTCCCGTCTTCTGTTCGGCAATTTTTCCCTGATGGAGAACGATACCGGCAATAACTTGAGCGTCAAAGTGGAACTGCCCTAAGGTCCTCCGAGCGGCTTCCCGGACCGCCGCGAAAGCCTCGGGAAGTAGTTCGTCTAACGTTTCTTTTAAAGAAAGCTCCCGTTCTTCTTTATTTTCAATATTTTCTATATTGGCGGATATCTTCTCCTTGAACCGAACTGTTTTACTCTTAAGCTCCTCATCGCTGAGACGGCGGTACTCATCGGAAAATGAGTTTACGCTTTCGACAAGGGACTTGATTTTCTCTATTTGCTTTTCGTTAGAATCAAAAAATTTAGTTAAAAAATGCAACATAACTTACCCCACAAACGCGATATTAGGTCTATACTATCACAAAACGTGAAACTCCCGGACTAAAATTTAGAGGGAACGCGGGCGAGGCAATACCCAATACAGATAATTTTTCGCGTCCGAAGGTCCTTCGACTATTTCCTCTCTAGCTGTCCCGAAAATTTTTTCTAACAGACTTATAAACCTAAGACGCAGCCTCGGTTTACTTGAACGAAAAATTCGGTTGAACACTAAAACGCCACCGGAAGATAAAGTATCTCTAAGTTTCTTTAAGAGGAAACTTCCTTCTAAAGCCTTTGGAAAGACACTGCCTAGATAAGTATCAACGATGACATAATCATACTTCTGAGAATTACTTTTAATAAAACTCCTCGCGTCTTCGATAACGACAGTTAAATTTTTTATCTTGTCTAAACCAAAATATTTTCTTCCAACCTCGACCACAACCGGATCAATTTCAACCCCAACGATTTTTGTTGGATTCAGTTTCTTCGCTATAACATGCGCCACCGTTGCCCCACCTAAGCCTAAAATAAGAACGGACAAAGCTTCCTTTTTAGGAAGAGGGTAAGCGGACAGCCGACCCCAGACCTTGTGACCAATCGGATTTTCAAGGCTTATTGACTGCACAAGATCTCCAATCATGAGTCTTCTCTCACCGTGGAAATCAACTACTCTAATCGGTCCGGATAAGGGAGAGTTAGTTTCGTAAATTACTGCCGGAAAAAGTTCGGAAAAGAGTAACATTAGCCAATCTTGTCCTTACCGATATAGGCTTTAAGAACTTCTGGAACACTGACACTGCCGTCAGCGTTTTGATAATTTTCTAAGATAGCCCCTAGAATTCGGGGTGTAGCGACGACCGTGTTATTGAGCGTGTGCACGAATTTAAGCTCCCCCTCTTTGGTTTTGTAACGGATATTGAGCCGACGGGATTGAAAATCCCAGAAATAAGAATCGGAGTGGGTTTCGCGGTATTGTTTTTGGGCTGGAAACCAAGTTTCTAAATCGTATTTTTTCTTTTGCCCGCCGCCCATGTCCCCAGTACACATTAAAAGAACTCGGTATGGCAATTTTAGAGCTTGTAAAATTTCCTCGGAAAAGGAAAGCATTTTTTCGTGCCAGTCAATTGATTCCTGGGGATCATTTTTACATAAGACAACTTGCTCTACTTTATTAAATTGATGAACTCTAAAAATTCCCCCTAAATCCTTGCCGTAGGCTCCAATTTCCCGACGATAACAAGGAGATATTCCCGCCAATTTTACGGGTAATTCCTCTTCTTTTAAAACTTCGTCGGCAAAATAGGAAGTTAAGGAAACTTCGGCCGTACCAATTAAGTTAAGGTCATCCTGAACTTTATAGTGATCTTCAGCGCCCCAAGGAAAGTAACCCGTGCCCCAAAAATAATCAGGCTTCACCAGCCAGGGTACGGTCATGGGCGTAAAGCCTTTTTTGATGATACTTCTGAGGGCGAAATCCAAAAGTCCGTACTCTAAAAGAACCAATTCGTTTTTTGTAAAAAAGGAGCGGAAGCCTCCCAACTTAACCCCTCTTTCCAAATCGATAAGATTAAGATCCTTGCCAATTTGAGCGTGGTATTTAGGTTCAAAATCAAATTTTGGTAACTTACCAACTTCACGGACGACGATGTTACTTTTTTCTCCCTCGCCGTAAGGTACATCGTCAGCGGGAAAATTGGGCACTTCATACATTAACTTTTTAAACTCTTCCTCGGCTTCTCTGAGTTGCGGTTCAATTTTTTTTATTTCCTCTTTTATTCTTAAACCTTCGCCGTGGTCTTCTTTGGTCAATTGATTCTTGCGCGCGCGTAGTTCTTCGATCCCTTTGGTCAACTGTCGTCTTTTTTGGTCAACAATCAGAAGTTTATCCACGACTCCGGGGTCCATCTGCTTTTTACGCGCCCCTTCTTTAACTGTTTCCTTATTTTCGCGGATGAATTTAATGTCGAGCATATTCCTCTATAATACAATATCAACTACGGGCTGTAATCTTGGCTCTTCAATATAAAACTGGCAAAGCTTTTTGAGCTTAGGACGAATAGCCACACCACCAAAACCGATGAAAAGATCAGCATACTTACCCGCCTCATAGTCGGTCATTCCATCACCCACCATGACCGTCGGGCCATCAGTACAAATTTCTCTCGTAATCCGATCTTTAAAATTATCAATAATCTCTAGAAATGCTTCCGGTACACTCATAACAGAATCCTGGTTAAACTCAATTCGTACGGCAAAAACATTTTCCTTGGGCAGATCTAAATAATCGGCCAAAATCTTGATTGATAGCTCAGGAACGTGGGAAAGAATAAAAATATTTATTTCTTCTGATTTTAGTCTTGCTATAACCTCCGCAACTCCCGGAGTTAGATTTTTAATGTAGAATTCACCTAACCACTGCAAATCTTCTTTAGTCGGTCGAACAATTTCTAGCCAACGTTTCTGAAAAGAAATTTTATAAGAAATCTCACCATCCATTCCCTGCTGAGTAATAACCTCAACCTGCTCAAGCATCCCCTTCCGTCGGGCAATTTCGTCCAAACCTTCAATAGTCGTGAGGGTCGAATCACAGTCAAAAATTATGTTTCTGAATTTCATAAATTGTAGTCCCGTAAAACCCTTTCGGGGTTAACGGGATTGTTGCTCACTAAACTCGTTCCTTGTTAAGTGATCAGCAAAAATAAAAAAATCGTCCTCTTTTTGAAGGGCGATTATAACCGCGGTGCCAACCTTCTACGACTCATTTGCTCGCTTTGACGGGCGAACCCGGAGGATCTTATTCAATCCAACCTGGCCTGCGGCGCCTGTCGAACCGTTTTCGATCTCAGCTCGTCCCGACGCGTGGTCGGGATCTAAGAGAAGGGGAAAACCTTCCCTCAAAGCTTTTTCTACCTATACTTCTATTATACCACCAAAAGAGCTTCTTTACAACTCATTAGGCACATCGACAAACTCGACGGATAGAGAAGGAAATTCTTTTTTAATAACCTCACCCAAGTTCTTAATGCCAATGGTCTCCGTATTGTAGTGGCCAAAAGCGGCCGCGGTTAATCCCAGTTCATTTATCACGCCAAAATGACTTTCACGGAAGTCACCAACGACGAGAAGATCAATACCCTTTACTCGAAACTCATCGGCGATCTCGATATCCGGTCCCCCCGATCCCGAAACAACAGCTATTCTCTTTATAAGTCTTTTCTCCTTACCTATAACTTGGGCCGGGTGTTGATAAATATTTTCCAAGAAACTCACAATTTCGGATAATTCTTTTTCCTGAGGCAGGTCACCGTACCAACCCCAATAACCGTGGATATTACCTAAAATACTCGCGTTTAAACTTTTTAACACGGAAACGTTGTTACCAATTTCCGGATGGTGGTCGAGGAGGAAGTGATACCCGGCAAGACTGATATCATTTTTATAAAGAAATCTTAATCTCTCCTGAAGCAAGGGCACAGGAATGTTATTAATTATTTGCTGGCTAATGTTAAAACCGTGATGGACAATTAAAAAATCGCATCCGGATTGATAGGATTTTTGAAAAAATTCGAGGCTGGCACTGACGCCGAGACCGACCTTAGAAACTTCCTCTCCGCCTATAACTTGCAAGCCGTTAACCACCATTTCCGACTCACCCGCGAGTTTTTCGTAAGGCTCAAAATATTTATTTATAAAACTGGTTAATTCGTCTCTTTTAACCATGGCCATTACAACCCGATTTCGGAAGCGATGGATTTCATCGCCTTAAGGACTATTTCAATAAATTCGGTCAGCTTAATACCGAGTTTTTCTTCGCATTGTCCGATTTGGGATCGATCAACCGCCGCGGCGAAGTCTTTATTCTTCCATTTTTTAAGTATCGACTCTACCTCCACAGAACTAAGTTTTTTGTCCGGACGGACGAGCGCCACGGAAACGATGAAACCTGTGAGTTCATCGACGCATTCTAAAGACCATTCCATAATCGATTGAATTTCCGAGAGTTTTGTATGACGGGTGTTATGAGACCTAAGTCCTTGTACAACAGGACCATCACTGTGACCCTCACCAGCCAGCCACTCTAAAGTGGCAACAGTGTGCCGGCTCGGATCTTGTTTTGTCTCCTCCCAATCCGCGTCGTGAATCAAACCCAGCGCTCCCCAAGCTTCTTCATTTCCACCGAATTTCCGCGCCAGTGCCCGCATGGCTGCCTCCACCGCCAAACAGTGGCGAAGTAAGTTTTGGTTTTTGATGTGGGAACTGACGATTTGGAAAACTTTTTCGCGAGATGGAAAATCACCAACCGGCTCAATTGGCAAACCCGGCGCCTTGTCATCCCGGCCCGCGAGCCGGGATCCATCAGAACTGGATTCCGGATCAAGTCCGGAATGACGAGATAAAGACTCCGGACGCAGAGTTGGAAAAAAGATAACATCCTTTATTGAGTGAGAATCCGTAAGCAAAGCCACAAAACGATCAATACCCATTCCCCACCCGGAAGTCGGCGGCATGCCGTATTCTAAAGCGCGAATGTAATCTTCATCAATAAGTTGATACTCGTCTAAACCCTTAGACGCCAACTTCATCTCTTCTTCCCATCGGCTTTTCTGCTCAATCGGATCGTTAAGCTCGTTATAAGCGTTGACGAGCTCAAAACCGGCGGCGATAAGTTGAAAACTGGCGGCTTTCGTCGTATCTTCTTCCTTTCTCTTAGCCAACGGCCTCATCTGATAAGGATGATCGGTAAGAAACAGCGGTCCGGTCAGAGTGGGCCGAACAATTTTCTTATAGAGAATATCTAGAAGGGGCGCGAAACCGACCACACCATTAAGGTCAACTCTGATCCCTTTCTCTTTAATAAAATTTAAAAGTCCTTCCTCATCTTTAACCTTGTCGATGTCTAAACCGGAAGAGGTTAAAAGCGCCTCGCGGAAAGTAATTCTCGGCCACGGCGGCGTAAAATCAATTTCTTTACCTTCGTAAGAAACTTTGTATGAACCGACGACATTCTTGACGACTTCGGAAAGCATCTTTTCGGTAAAGGCCATAAGCTCTTCGTAAGTCGAGTAGGCCCAATAAAACTCGAGCATCGTAAATTCAGGATTGTGCTGCCGATCAATTCCTTCGTTCCGAAAATCTTTACCGATTTCGTAGACCTTTTCGAAGCCACCGACGATGAGTTTTTTTAGATACAACTCATCGGATATCCGAAGATAGAGATCGGTATCCAACGTCTTGTGGTGAGTTGTGAAGGGCTTCGCGGTAGCGCCGCCGTAGATCGGCTGTAGAATAGGAGTTTCCACTTCAATAAAATCTTCGCCATCGAGTATACTTCTCAAATTTTTAATGACTCGTGTCCGCGTTTCAAAAATCCTCCTTATCTCGGGATTAACGATTAGATCAAGGTACCTTTGCCTGTACCTTTCTTCTATATCCTTTAACCCATAGAAAGCCGAGGGAATTGGGTGGAGTGACTTCGTCAATAGACTTATATTAGAAACGCTCACCGTTAGTTCTCCGGCTTTCGTCTTAAAAAGGATGCCTGTGACGCTGACAAAATCACCTATATCGAGTAGGGAGAGAAAATCGTAACGATCTTTACCTAAATCTTCTTCGCTTAGAAAAAGTTGAATCCCACCAGAAAAATCAATAAGATCTAAAAAAGTAGAACCGCCGTGGGACCTAATAGACTTGATACGTCCGGCGATGGAAACTTCTTGATCTAATTCTTTTTTATTAACATCACTAATTAGCTGCCGGCGAGTTTGGGACGTTTGAGGGTAAGGAAGAATTCCACGACTTATTAGTTTGCGCCGTTTTTCCATCCGGATATTTTTAAGTTCTTCAAGAGGACTGGCCATAAGCCTATTTTATGCTAAAGTTCAATATTTCGGAAGTGCTAAGAGAAGTTTATAAGATAACCGACCGGCAGGGACTTCGATTACGATTGAATCATCCATCGAGCTCCCTATAATTATTTAATGTGAAGCACCGTGTAACAAAGTTTGCCTACCGGCGCGTCAACAATAACCTCATCCCCAGCTTTCTTACCCAGCAGAGAACTACCGAGTGGCGATTCGTGGGAAATTCTGTTAGCCGAAGGGTCCGCCTCAACTTCACCGACAATTTTAAATTCCTGTTCCATCCCCTCGAGATGGACACGTACAGTACTACCGACCCTAACTAGACTGTTAGCGCTGTCTGACTGCTTTCGCTCATCAATAACCGCCACATTTTTAAGAGTTTCCGCGATCTCCGAAATCCTATTCTCAACAAAAGCCTGTTCATCGAGCGCCGAACTATATTCGGCATTCTCGCTTATATCACCCAACTCACGGGCTTTTTGAATACGATCAGCCACCTCTCTTCTCTTCTCGGCCACTAAATACTCGTATTCCTTTTCTAATTTTTCTAACCCTTCTTTAGTTATATAAACTTTTTTATTTTTAACGCTCACAATAAAACCTCCGATCTAAAAACAAGAAACAAAAAATATTCTCAAGTTTTAAAAGATGGAACTGCTTACATTGACGATCTACTCAGGTGGAACTGCACGTCGGAGATAATCTCTTAACGGTTTTTAATTTAACTTTAGAGGCTCAACTTGTCAAGTAACACACCAGATGCGTATCCTATAGATTATCTTTAATAACCTCTTTGACTTTCGCCACAACTTCCGCCGGAGTATAGCGATACTTAAGGATAAAATCTTTAGCGCCACCATCAAGGGCTTCCTTTACCGCTTGGTCCTGACCGATATTGGTGAGAATAAAAACAGGAATCTGCGAAACTTCAGGATCCGCCTTCAGTTTTCTAAGAACCTCCAAACCGGTCATCATCGGCATAAGTATATCCAGAAGAATTACATCCGGACTTTTCTCTTTAGCCGTTTTCAAGCCTGTCTGACCATCATTAGCTTTAATCACCTCAAAACCAGACAGCTCAAACTCTGTTTGGTAAGTTTGTATTATCAGAGGGTCATCATCGACCAACAGAACTTTCTTTTTTGTACTCATTAAAAAATCACCTCCTCGTGGTTAGAACTAGAGATACTACCATATATTACCTAAAGTGTCTTCCCCTTGCGGGTGAACCGACTCTTAGAATCGGGAGCAGACGCCTTGACTTCGACGCTTGACGGCCCTACCGGCAAGCTGAAACAGAAGGTGGAACCCTTACCCAATGTTGATTCCACCCAA
>CAYHYS010000040.1:0-8039 GCA_964360905.1 uncultured Candidatus Saccharibacteria bacterium
CAAACGAGTGGGCCGGGGACAGTGGCAATCTTCGCCGGACCATTCGGAGAATATATTACCGAGGGCGACTTCCGTGTCACTCTCGACCGGTTCATTCGGATCGGGAGCCAAGGTCAGACTAAAGCCGCGGCTAATTACGTTGGCTTCGCCGCCGCTAAGAATCGGGCGGCTGGTCTTGGCCTCAATGACGCTCTCGGTGTCACCGTTGATCGTTTAGGAGGTTTAATCATCGGTGAAGGAACGACCAGCAACGCTTTCTTCGTCTTCGGCGAGCCGCAAACCGGAGAGGCGAAAGTTGTCACGCCGCCTCTCTCAGCGGGTATTCTCGCCGGGATTACCCGAATACGGGTCCTGGAGCTTGCTCATCGCTTGGGCTATAACGTCAAAGAAAGGGATGTTCCGCTCGACGAAGTTGCTCTGGCCCGCGAGATTTGGTTGACGGGGACGGCTTCATACGTTGCTCCCTTCACCCACTTTGGTCGCCACCCACTTCAAACCGAGGTTGGGCGGAAGCTTAACTCCTATCTGCGCGATGTTATGGCGGGAAAGTACGATGATTTTTCTCATCTAAACACTGAAATTATGGTGTAGGAACAGAGAAACTTTGGCAAACGGAACAACTCCTTTTTTGGATTGTTCCGTTTTTTTGATGATCCGCCAGAGGCGGATTGACCACTGGTAAATTCACTTCGCTCATTAACCAGCGGATCAAAATTGTTGACGGATCTTATTAGTTAGTGGTATAAATTACTTAATAAGTTAAAAGCTTTGATGGTGTTAACACACCATCAGCCACTCCGTAGCTTTAGCGAAGGGTGGCGGGCTGGAAGAAGAAAACCTTGTTGGTGATTAGACCTTTCCGGGTCGTTCCCGTGATAGAACGTAATGAGTAAAAGATCAAGGTGGCACCGTCCTGTTTTTCGAGAAGGACCCTTGCGAGATTACCGGGTATGGTAGTTTCACAAGGGTCCTCTTGTTTAGAAAAGAAAAAAGACCTTTTTGGGTCTATACTGTAATTATAGCATAATTTGAAAGGAAAATCAACTTGTGATCGAGCGAACATTGGCCATTCAAACAGTGGAAAAAATTGGGCAGAAAGTCAGACTTAAAGGTTGGGTTAACGCCCGTCGTGACCACGGCAAAATAGTTTTTATTGATCTGCGCGATCGCAGCGGTATCGTTCAGCTGGTAGTTGGCGAACCAATATCTTCGGAGTTGGAAGTCGAAAAGTTGCGGCCGGAATATGTGATTGAGGTTACCGGAACGATCGTTTCCCGTGATGAGAAAGCTGTCAACCCGCAATTGCCGACTGGGAAAGTGGAGATTAAAGTCAGCGAGATTAAGACGCTCTCACCGGCCGAGAGTCTGCCGTTTGACATGGGCGGGCAGGAGCTTAATTTGGAAATACCAACTCTTTTAGATTATCGTTCTCTTTCCCTTCGCCATCCTAAAGTTCAGTCGATATTTAAAGTGCAGGAAGTGATTATTGATAGTTTCAGAGAAGCGCTCCAAGATAAAGATTTTACCGAGTTTCAAGCGCCTTGTATTACCCCCGCCGTGGCTGAAGGTGGCGCCGAGGTATTTCGGGTTAAATATTTTGAACATGAAGCTTATCTCACTCAAAGCCCTCAATTATACAAATCACTATTGGTCGGGGATTTCGAACGGGTCTTTAGCGTCAATAAAATTTTCCGCGCCGAGCCCAGCGTCACCACCCGCCATTTGACTGAAGTTGTCAGTCTTGACGCCGAATTTGGATTTATCGACTCTTGGCTTGATGTTTTAGAGATGCAAGAATATGTGGTCAGATATATTTTTAAGCAAGTGGCACAAAAATGTTCGAAAGAATTGGCTTTGTTTTCTGCCACATTGCCCAAGCTGTCAGAAAAAATTCCGCTGGTTAAACTCCGGGACGCTCAAGAAATTATTTTCAAGCGTACGGGACGTGATGTCCGCAGTGAAAAAGACCTGGCCCCGGAAGACGAAAGGGAAATCTGCCGATGGTCTCTGGATGAACACGGATCGGATTTAGTTTTCGTCTCGCATTTTTTAACCAAAAAGAAGCCCTTTTACGTCTATCCCGATCCGGAGGATCCCACCTACGCCTTAAGCGTCGATTTAATCGGCCGGGGGGTTGAGTGGTCAAGCGGCGGTCAACGTCTAAATGATTACCAACAAATATTAAAAAATGCTAACGAGTGGGGAGTAAAAGCGGAAGATATAGAATTATATTTACAATCTTTTCGTTACGGCGTCCCTCCCTTAGGAGGCTTTGCCCTCGGAGCCGAACGAATGACGATGCACATTTTAGGACTTTCTAACATCCGTGAAGCTTCACTTTTCCCGAGAGACATGGAACGGGTGGATTTTAGGTTGTCAAAAACATCGTAAATTTACTATGGAACTTTTCGAAAGAATTATTGCTCTCTTAGACGGGAATAAGATTGAATATAAACTTTTGAAGCATGAGCCGGTTTATACTTCTGAACAGGCGGCCGCGGCCCGTACTGACGTTAGTCTTCATCAAGGAGCGAAGGCGATGGTCGTAAAATATCAAAGATTAAATATCAAAGATCAAAAAGAATTTATAATGTGCGTACTTCCTGGGGATAAGAGGATCGATTTTAAAAAAATTAGAAAGGTGCTTAACATTGCTGATGCAACTTTGGCCTCCCCGGAAGAAGTCGAGCGAGTTATTGGAGTTAAGGTAGGGGCCGTCTCTCCCTTCGGAAATCTTTCCGGACTGAAGGTTTTACTGGATGAGTCAATTTGTGATAACGAGGAAATTGTTTTTAACGCCGGAGACCACTCAAAATCCGTTAAAATGAAATTGTCCGATTACCTGTGTGTGGTAAATCCCGAACGACTTTACTTTTCAAAGTGAGGTTATGATAAAAATTCACGATTTAGAATATCTGCTTTTAAGAACGATTCGCCGGTTTAAAGGTTCGGTTATAAAGTCGTATCAGAAAGGTTTGATCTCTAACGAGAAATTTTTCCGTATTTTGGCAATTTTTGTGTTAAGTATTTCCGTGCTTAAAGTTAATTTTGGCATTGACGATAAAAGGCCGGCCCCGCCCAATTATTTCGGTACCGTTCTTTCCGCTCAGGCGCCGCTCCCGACGCCTCAGCCAAAGGCTGATCCGCCTCTGGCGGAGACCCCTTATCCGAAACGTCTCTCAGGCAGCCCCGATCTTGATCCGATCTTGGCTAAAGCGGTCTTAGTTCTCGATGCCTCATCTTCAGCCATTCTTTACGAAAAAGATGTTGAGCTTAAACTCTCACCCGCTTCAATAACTAAAATAATGACGGCCCTGGTTTCAATTGAGTCTTTTTCCTTAGCGGAGGAAATAGTCGTCCCGGAAGTTTGTACGCAGTTTGACGGCGGCTCAAAGATGGGACTTAAAATCGGTGAAAAGATAAGTGTTGAGAATTTACTCTACGGGCTTTTAGTTTCTTCGGCCGCGGATAGCGCTTGTTCTCTCTCGTTAAGCCACGGCCTGACGCGTGAGCAATTTGTTGAAAAAATGAATGAGAAGGCAAAAGCTTTAGGGATGACCGATACTTTTTACAGCAACGCTTCCGGACTTGATGAGGCAAACGGAGGGAATGTTTCGACGGCGCGGGACACGCTTAAACTTACGATAGAGGCTTTAAAAAATCCATTTTTTAGAAAAGTTGTTTCGACGATGAAGATTACGGTTAACTCGGCGGATAACTCTCTGATTCATCCGCTTATTAATACCAACGAGCTTTTAGGAACTGTTAAGGGAATAAGCGGCGTTAAAACCGGTTTTACGGATAAGGCCGGCGGCTGTCTCGTTTTTTTCTATAGTTATGAAGGTAAGGAAATTGTTGGTGTCGTTTTGGGGAGCAGTGAGAGAGGCCGATTTGAAGACGTGAAAAAAATTATTGATTGGGTTTCCCGGGTTTATACCTGGTAGCGCTTTTTTACTGCCCCTCAATCCAGCTCTGATCAATCGCCGGAAGATAGATACTGATATCAACCGATTGGCCGCTTTCGTCTTTACCATCTCCCTCAAAAACGTAAATCGGCTGCAGGAAATTTTGAATATTTTCGTCATCGAAGTAGGCAAGATAAATTTTTCGGATATAAATGTCGATAAGAGAAAGAGAGTTAAGGCTCTCGAGTGAGTCGCTGCCTTGGTATTGGAGATAGGTTATAAAGCCGCGATTATTTTTAATATATTCCCAAGAAGAGTTTATCGAACGCAGTGGATAAGTTTCACCTTTTTCGAAATCGAAATCCCAAGCCGTGTATTTGATTTTCGGAAAATTACTACCGCCGACGTAGTAGAGTTCCACTAATCCCTTTTTCGGATTTTGCGGCAGGACCGGAATAATTACATCATCCTCCGCTTTAAGGCCTCGGAAAAAGTCAATTCTGGCTAGGCTCGTCTCGGAAAGACTAATCGCTTTTGAAAGAGCTGGACCGTTTTTCTTGATCAAAACTACTTCTTGGGAGCCGATTTCGAAACCGGATCGTAGAAGTCCCTTCCCATCCATGTAACCCTTGGTCATGGATTTTATTTCGCCGGGCGATGGTAAGTCTCCGACGGAAAGTGTTATTTGGGAAATATCCGAATCGATTTCAAAGTTCCCGGTGACGGTGTTGGCTCTCAGGGACTTATTTTCCTCTTGCCAAAAATACAATGAGGGAGAGATCTCTTTAGGAAGGCTTACAAAACCGAGTTTCTTGGCCAAGTTTTTAGTTCGCTCGAGCGAGAGGAAGGAGGCGGCAGGCTCGACAAATTTATAAATACTAATTTTGGCTGGCAACTGTGGTAGGGTGCCGGTCGTTGTTTCTAAACTGTAATTTGGAGCTTCCCCCGTCAGAGCCAGGCTTTTAAGCGCTAATTTCGGTAACCTTCCGAAAGCCACGCTGGGAGGCTCAATTTTTTTCGGCTGCCGCGAGATAACAACCTTGCTGATGACAGTGAAGATTTGCGTGAAGACAATATAGAGAATAAAAAAAGCAATAAATCCGACCAGCATTGCTCTAACGGCTTTAGCTGTTTGGGCGAGTTGTGAGGCCATAATGATAGTATACTATTGTTATGGTCAGAACGAGAATTGCTCCCAGCCCGACCGGATTTCCTCACCTAGCCACTATCTATCAGGCGATGTTTGACTACGTTTTCGCTAAAAGAACAGATGGGAATTTTATTGTGCGGATCGAGGATACCGATAAAGCTCGGTTTGTTGAGGGGGCTGAAGAAGTTATTAAAACGTCACTGGATTGGTTTGGGTTAACGCCCGACGAGAGTCCTTGGCAGGGCGGAGAGTACGGCCCGTATCGACAGTCGGAAAGGCTTTCGATCTACCAAAAATATGTTCAAGGACTAATTGATAAGAAGTTGGCCTATTACTGCTTTTGTACAAAAGAGCGTCTCGGAGAGATTAGAAAAGAACAAGAGGAGAAGAAGGAGCCATCGATGTACGATAAGCATTGTTTAATCCTTACGGAGGCCGAGATTAAAAAGAACCTGTCGTCGGGAGTAGAGAAGGTTGTCCGGATGGTTGTTCCGCCGAATCGAAAGATAGTCGTTCAAGATGTCCTCGCCGGAGAAGTAGAATTCGATAGTAATTTGATTGACCATCAAGTTTTACTGAAAGCCGATGGATTTCCGACCTATCACCTCGCCGTTGTTGTTGATGATTATTTGATGAAGATCACCCACGTCTTTCGTGGTCAGGAATGGTTGCCTTCGACCCCTAAACACGTCTTGCTTTATCAATATTTCGGCTGGGAAAAAGCCATGCCCCAATTTATTCACTTGCCGCTGATTTTAAACGCCGAGGGCGGGGGTAAGCTTTCGAAACGCCATGGCCACGCCTCGGTCGAGTTTTACCGCCGGGAAGGATACTTACCGGAAGCCGTTTTAAATTATCTGGCCAATATTGTTTGGAATCATCCTGGAGGCAAAGAGATCTTTCCCTTTTCTGATTTAGGACAGGCGTTTGAAATTGAAAACGGCGGGAAGATTAAAAAGATAAATATCTCGAATTCCGGAGCGCGATTCGATTTACGGAAACTTGATTGGGTAAATGGAGAGTACATCAGAAAAGCTCAAAACTCAGAACTCAAAACTAAGATCTTCGAATTTCTTGGCGGAAAGTATCCTGAGGATAAAATTGAGAAAATTGTGCCGCTTGTAAAAGAGAGGATTAAGAAACTCTCCGAGTTTGAGCCCCTAACCCGGTTTCTTTTTAGTGATGAAATTATTTACGGTACCGACTTAATTATTAATAAAGATCTTCTAAAGTCAGCATTTTCGGTTTTAGAAAAATTGGAGGGGTGGGAGAGTAATAAAATAGAAGAAACGTTGAGAAAACTCGCGCTTGATTTATCCGTTAAACCGGCCGATATTTTTACGACAATTAGAAACGCCATCTCCGGATCTAAAGTAACTCCGCCTCTTTTCGAATCACTGGAGATTTTAGGTAAGGAGAGAACACTCAGCCGGTTGCAAAAGTTTTCCTAGATTCTCTTGAGGTTTATTTCTTTGCGCTTCCGGCTTTATATTAGTATCCTAATAGTGAAATTAATGTGAAAATTGGGAGGTCATCTAATGGTAGGATAGCCGCCTCTGAAGCGGTTCATCTAGGTTCGAGTCCTAGCCTCCCAGCCAAACAGTATCGATACGCGTAAGGTTCTCAGCCGAAGGCTGATCCGCCCCTGGCGGGGAGTCCTAGCTGGGCAGCCACCTATCGAAGAGCTACGGATCTATATGAAGATCTCCAAATTCCTATTCTTCTTAGCAAAGTCTCCGATTGGGGATTTAATAGTCGGTATTGCTTTTGGAAATCTTAGTGGTTTGCTTCCTGTGAAAAGAATAAAAGAAACGGACAAGGTTGTTGCTTTTTGGCACCCCAAACCCTATTGGGAAAAGCATATACTTTTGGTTCCTAAAAAGGCCATTAAAAGTTTAACGAGTCTCAAAGATGAGGACTATATTTATATAAATGAAGTGTACAAAGTGGCTAAGGAAATTGTGGAAGAACAAGGTTGGGAAAAAAACGGTTATACCATCCTGGCAAATGGCGGTAGCAGACAGGAAGTTAGTCAAGTCCATTTCCATCTAAGTAGCGGAGCAGAACTATGAAGATAAATGACAGTCAGATCCGGGATCTCCATCAGGTGGTTGACTTATTAAGTTGGCGAAGCAAGCCGAGTTTGTTAAACCAAAGCAATTTGATTTAAAACCATATCACTATGGAGTAGTTATGTCGAAGAGATAAGAGGAAATATATGCGGTTACGGGTCCGAATTAGTCTAGACCGGCCTGCTCAGCCATTTGATTCACCTATAAATTCTACTTAGAAGGTTGGATTCTTCACAAATATATTTGCGATACAATGTGGATATGGTAAAAACCAAGATATATTCGTTAACTCTTGCGCTTGATAATTGGAAACCTAGGATCTGGCGAAGAATTTGGGTGAGGGATGATATTCCTCTACCTGCTCTTTCTACCGCGCTATACCAAAGTATGGGGTGGTGTGGTTGCCACCTGTCAGAAATTAGGCTTGACGGCAAGATTTACGGCGATTGCACCGAAGATCCTCCCGATGATTGGTTAGATTGGACAAAATACACTCTTCGGGATATTCTCAAGCCAGGTAGTAAATATTTGCATTATTTCTATGACTTCGGCGACAATTGGAAACTAACTGCAAGAATTGAACTAAAACCAACTCTTGATTCCGAAGCCCCCTATCCAGTTTGTGTAAACGGTAAGAATGCTCCCCCGCCTGAGGATGTTGGCGGGTATGGTGGTTTTGATCAATTCATCCACATTATGAACAACCCAAAGCACAAAGAATACCGAGAAACTGCGGAGTGGTGCGCATCTGAAGATTTTGACCCAAAACATTTTTCGGTTGATGAGGTTAATGATTTTATTCAGGATCCTGACGAATATGAAGAAAGGTATAGAGAATATATCAAAAAGTCATTGAGAATCTAGAGTCGTAGTCCGCACGCGAAAAATATAGGAAGCGCGGCGGGGGGGGGG
>CAYHYS010000041.1:0-7967 GCA_964360905.1 uncultured Candidatus Saccharibacteria bacterium
AACCAGGAGACTTACTATCAGGAGGAAAATGTCTACTTAACTGTGGTACAGTACACAGGTTGACATTTAGGTTTATTTAGAGTATAAATGTACTAAGTCTCTCTCCTTTCTTCAGCCCCCCGCCAAAATAGCGGGGGCGAAGGTTTTTATGAGAATTTTCACTATAAACAGTGTATAATTCAAGTATGAATCTAGTTATACTTTTGATTCTTTTTGGTCTGATTTCCCTTTATTTTGCCCGAAAGTCCTTTAAAAGTAACTCCAATGTGGAAGTTACATTCGAGAATATTATTTTACAAATCAGGGTTCCTAAAGCGAACGAGAAAGGGGCTTTAGCGGCGGAGCAGATGTTTTCCTCAATGCATGGGTTGCTTAAGCTCACTCCCGATACCCAAGAGCATGTTGGTTTTGAGATGTGCGGCTCAGAGAACGGTATCAACTTTTATTCGGTCGTACCGTCACACCTAAAAGATTTCGTTGAAAGCCAGATTTACGCGCAATATCCAAACGCCGAGATTAGGGAAGTTGAAGATTATCTAACTGAATATTTGACTTCAGGATCAGTCAAAGCGGCTTATCTTACTTTGTCTAAGGAATATTTCCTGCCGTTGCGGACTTTTCGGGATTTCGAAGTAGACCCCCTCGCGGCCATAACTTCTTCTATCTCTAAACTTTCTCCAAAAGAGCGTGTTGTTATTCAAATATTGGCCAGACCACTGCCGGATGTTTGGCAACAAGCCGGCCACGAATACGTAGCCATGGTGCGTTCCGGCGTCAATCCCGTTACCGTCGGCGTCAAGGACCTTAAAGAAGTCATTATAAAAGAGTTAAAAATGCTACCCGTCCATTTGCTGAAGGGAATATTCAGGCCAGGTGAGCCTCACCCGCCTCCGGATAAGGTTCCGCCTGGGGGAACTAGAATGTCGCCCGGCGCCGAGCTTTCTATCAAGGCAATCGATCAAAAACTCTCAAAGTTAGGGTTTGAGACCGTTATTCGCATTCTTTCCGTAGCGGAAAATGAGGAGATGGCCGGCAGTCGATTGCGTGGCGCCATCGCGTCATTTAAACAATTTTCGACCGCGGACATGAACGCCTTTGAGGCTCGGGATGTAAACGCGGTGGGGATCAAGGGATTTATTGAAGAGGCGAGCGCCCGTTTTTTTAATGATTCTTATTCTTATATTTTGACTAACGAAGAGCTCGGCACCGTTTTCCACATGCCTTCAATTTCCGTCGAAACGCCGACTATTTCGTGGACACCTTCGAAAAGAGGAGAACCGCCCCTTAATTTACCGATCGATAATTGTACCTACATCGGTAAAACTACTTTTCATGAATCGTTGGTTAAATTCGGGATAAGACGGGACGATCGAAGAAGACACGTTTACTTAATCGGTAAAACCGGTACGGGGAAAACGACTCTGTTTGAAAACATGGTTATCCAAGATATGAATAACGGTGAAGGGCTGGCCATTCTCGATCCTCACGGTGATTTTGTCGAGAAGATGCTTGACTATGTGCCGAATAATCGTGTTGAGGACGTCGTGCTTTTAGATCCCGGCGATTATGAACATCCGGTCAGTCTTAACATGCTTGAAATATCCGATATTCGGCAGAAGAACCTCATGGCTTCCGGATTGATTGACGCCTTTAAAAAACATTTCGCGGATATTTCTTGGGGTCCTCGGCTTGAATATCTTTTAAATAATGCCATACTAACGCTACTTGAAGTACCGAATACGACGTTGCTCGGTATCACGAGGTTACTAAGCGACGATAATTATCAGAAGTATATCGTTTATAAGATTAAAGACCCGGTCATAAGAGATTTTTGGGAAAGAGAATATAAGGAAATGAAGGGCAATCAAAAGCTCATCACGGAAGCGATCGCGCCGATTCAAAACAAGGTTGGCCGGTTTCTAGCCTCCTCAACAATACGCAATATTTTAGGCCAGGCAAAATCGACGATAAGGCTGGATGATATCATGAACAGCGGTAAAATCCTCTTCGTGAATCTTTCTAAAGGTAAAATTGGTGAGGACAATAGTAATCTTCTCGGGTCTCTAATTATTTCCCGACTTCAATTCGCCGCTATGCAGAGAGTGGCTATACCCGAAAACGAACGCCGTGATTTTTACCTTTACGCCGATGAGTTTCAAAACATTGCTTCCGGATCTTTCGCCAATATTCTTTCCGAGGCCCGTAAATATCATCTCAATCTCAACTTAGCTCATCAATATATTGAACAAATGCCAAAGCCGATGGTGGCGGCTATTTTCGGCAACGTCGGCACGGTTATCAGTTTTACCACAGGGGCGGCTGATTCGAAAATTTTGGCCACGGAATTTGCTCCCGTTTTTGAAGAACCGGACCTTATTTCACTTGAGAGATATCACATGTGTACAAAGCTGATGGTTGACGGTATGACCTCCTCGCCTTTTTCCGCTATGACCATGCCTGTGGTTGAGACGAAAACAAATAACCGAGATAAAGTTATTGAGATGTCTCGCGTTAAATACGGGACCGATATGCAAAAAGTAGAGGATCGAGTTCGTACTTGGACGGAGCGCCAGTTCACCCTTGGGTTGGCTAAGGCCGAAGAAATGAGAGCCTCCGGTGGTCCTAAAGTTGAAGCGATAGTTGAAGATGAGAAAACCGTTTTGCCGGTTACCGTTGCGCCTTCATCGATGGATTCGGCTGAAATAAAATGGATCTCTGTTGAAGAAAACTCCTGAGAAAATAAGGAATTTGAAATTAACTTGCGTGAAATTCCTGTCGAAGAAGTCGAGAAAAAAGTCGAGAAAAAAGAGACGTTAGTACCGGCTGTCGCTGAAGGTAATTTTTCCGGCAAGCCCGATCCGGTAAGACTAAAGGGGGAAATCGTTATTGATCCTTCAAAAAAATCTTGATTTAGTTTATACTGTAATTGCAGATCTAAAGTAAAAGGAGGAGTTTTTCGTAAAATGGAAAATAAAGATGATGCTACCGCGATAAGACTTATTAATCAATCCTTAAGTGCCGCTGCTTCGAGTATTAACCTAGCCAAGCAACTTCTTAGTGAACTAACTCTTGTGAAGAGCCCTTTGGGATCTCAACCATCCGCGACGCCAGGGCCCAAAACTCCGGACATTTCCGCGATACAACTACCGGGAATCATTGGGACTTTTGACGGTCAATTCATGAATACCGATGATGGATCGAAATTTCAAATTCCGGAAAATTACGCCAGCAAGTCAATGATTGTCTTCGGTGACAAGTTAAAGATGGTCGATGTAAACGGCGAAAAAAGGTTTAAGCAAATAGAAAGAACTAAAAGACAGAGGGCGAGTGGTATGATCGTAAAAAAAGAAGGTCGTTATCACGTTGTGACGAGCGACGGGTCTTATAAGGTTTCGTCCGCGGCCGTTTCATTTTTTGGCGGTCAAGAGGGCGATGAAGCTCATATAATTTTACCATTGAATAATAAGCATGTTCCTTTCGCGGCATTGGAGAGTATAGGCACAAAGTCGGGGGTAGGCAATGTTGTCAGCAACAACGTCGAAAAAAATGAAACGACGCAGAAACCGATTCTTCGACAAGTTCATAATAGTGAGAAAATTAGGACCATTGAGAAACCGAAAGAAGCTCTCGAAAAGGATAAGAAAGAAGAACCGGAGCCTCCTAAAAAGATCGCTAAAAGTTCTAAAGATAAAGATAAAGAGAAAAAAACAGACGAAAAGAGTGAAGAAAAGGTGAAAGAAGCGGAGAAACCTAGTGTTCCTCTTATTGGGGATGATGAGCTGCGTTAGTAACTAACGTTGCCTAAAATCTTCCTCGAGAATTCTATTACCGTCTTCCAGCGAGTCTTCATCCTCGTCCGTGGTACTATCAGTTTCTCTAGAGAGCTCTTCTTCAAGAACTTCTTCGTGCTTGATAAAAGGTTTTATATCCATCTGATTTCTCGATATAAAGATAGCCCTATTACACCTAATCAATATTTCAATCTCTTGTTTAGTTTTTTTAATTACGTAGAAACTTATTTCGAAACCCTTATTTTGCGCGTATTTTATTTTCTGTATAGCGTTCTCTTGATCGATTCGAGTGATAACATCTTTGCCCAGAATTAGAAAGTAACCTTTGCCTTTAAGTTTAGGTTTTAATTCAACTCCAGGATTAAGAAGCTTTTGATCTTTAGCGGTGGCAAGATTTTTTACTTCAATGGAAATAGATTTACCTGGTTCTTTTAAAAAGAGCACAGCAGTATTGGCCATAAGAGAAAGATTAGTAATTTAGTAAAATTTTGTCAAGCCCCCCGTTTAAAAAAACTTATATTTATCTATTTGATTTTTAACTGAATTTTAACGATAATAGTTTAGAAAGCTTATGTCAGGGCATTCTAAGTGGTCAACAATTAAAAGACAAAAAGGAGCCAATGATACTAAAAGGGGACAGCTCTTTACGAAGTTAGGTCGTTCTATTACTGTATGCGCTAGAAAAGGCGGACCAGACCCGGAAAGTAACTCTTCACTTCGTAAGGCAATTGAAGATGCTAGAAGTGAAAGTATGCCTAAAGACAATATCGAAAGAGCTATCCAGAAAGCGACTGGCAGTGGCGAAGGTAACGCTATAATCGAAATGGTTGTTGAAGCTTACGGGCCAATCGGTGCCGCTTTTTACCTTTTATGCTTGAGTGACAATAGAAATCGTACGATTTCGGAAGTTAGAGGAGTCTTTAACCGTTTCGATGGCAGTTTAGCGGAAGCGGGGGCCACCAGTTACATTTTTGGAGCGGATCCGGAAAATCCAATTTTCTCGATAACCGCTGGTAATGAGGTAGAGGCAAAAAAATTGCTTGATCTCTCTTCAGCCTTAGAGGATCTCGAAGACGTTTCTAAAGTGTATTCAAATTTTGAAATTCCGGATAATATTCTTCACGTCGTAGTCTCGAAATAGCCGTGAATAAAAAAAGTCTTTTCGCGGCCAGTTCTTTATTTTTAACCCTAGGTCTCGTCATCGAGGCGTCGCTCCCTTCTTCTATTAAAATACTTTTTTTATTAGGATTATCTCTGACCGCTGGGATCTTGACGGTTGTTGTCCTTAAGGAAAATATCGCCGGGCTTGAGTTTTTCACTCTGACGGCTTTACCGGTCCTTTTTACTTTCGGAATGAGCGGTATTTTATATCAGTTTCCTAATTTCAGTCTTTTTTTTAGATTTGTTTTTTGGTCACTCTACTCGTTCTTTTTTTATATCATTCTCCTATCCGGAAACATCTTCAACGTCGCGGCAGAAAAACCAATACCTCTCGTTAGGGCTTCCTACACCGCCTCATTTCTAGTAACACTTTTTACCATCTTTCCTTTATATACCGTCGTTTTTAAAATTAACCCTTCCTTACCGATTGCTTTATTACTAATTAGTGTCTTAACTTTTGCGCTAACGTTCCAATCTCTTTGGACAGTATTTCTTCCAAAGGCCTACGATCCGAAAAGTTTTTGGGGTTCGGTAGTGGTTACTTTAGTGATGGCCGAAGTTCTACTCGCGTTATCTTTCATGCAACTTGAATCATTTTATCGGGCTCTAGGATTAGCGACGATTTATTATATCGTTCTTGGATTTACTCATCATTATTTTAGGAGGTCCCTGAACAGTAAAGTTTATTTCGAATATCTTCTTATTGTACTCATCGTTTCATTTATTATTTTCCTCTTTTAATCCCTTTTATTTAGTACTGAAAATACTATCAAAACAGGAAAGGGGAGTGAGGTAGGGAAAACCCTGACCGATCTCTTAGCAGTAAAAAATACAGACTGACAATAAATAACTATAGGTGTAAGGTGCACCTAAAAATCACTATAGGTATATTTTAGACATATTATAAGGCATTTTTTGTGGATAACTACTGAAGTTTTCATGATGCGTCTCTCGTATCTAGCTAATAACGTTGATAGGACGCCATTAAATAGCTAAATCTCCTACAATGCGCTACGATCGATTATTCCTACCGGTCCGATAAAGTTGTTCAATTAGACTAACGAAGCTGCGGGAATTTTAGTCTATTTAGCCAATAAAAATCGTAAATCTATAAACTAACTAAAAAATAATAAACGGATAAGTTAAGAGAAGATAGCCTTTTATTATTAGTAAATTAGCTTCTTAATTTAATCGGAAATAATTCTCTCTTTTTTGTTTCCCTAATAGGCTTAGATAATACCCCGAGGCTTAAAAACCCTCTTTATACTTCGTTAAATATACAGATTACGAAGTAACATATTTTGGCTTGTAACCCCTCCCTATTTCCAGTTTCTAGCTTATTATTAAAAATATTTAGGAAATTATTAAAGCTCCCTTTAAAGTTTAAGTTTAATGTCCGTTTCTCACCATTGTTCTCTTAGGATAGAATATCTTAAAAACCCTTGTAATACTTCGTAATTTGTTATACGCTCATCTTATGGTAAAAGAATCACTTGAATCATTAATTCTTGATTTTCTTCAGTACTGTGAAATTGAAGCTAATCTTTCTCAAGGTACCATTAAGATGTACGACTACTACCTACTCGAGCTTATCTCTTTTCTTAAAAAGGAAACGCAAAGGGAAAAACTGACGGTGTCTGATATTAATGATGAAAACCTTCGTCTTTATCGGGTTTTTCTCAACAGAAAGATAAGTTCTAAGTCTAAAGCGCCGATTAAAAGATCAACACAGATGAATTTTCTAGTTTCACTAAGGGCGTTTCTGCGTTACCTAATGTTGGATCGCCAACTTGACGTTATGTCTCCGGAGAAAGTTAAACTGGGTAAGGGACAAGATCGGCAAATAAAAATTTTAACGACGGAACAGGTTGGACTGCTGCTTAAAGAACCGAATCTGACGCGCGTCGACGGTTTACGGGACCGGGCTGTTTTGGAGCTTCTATTTAGTACCGGCCTGCGTGTATCTGAACTTTGTAGTTTAAATGTTTCCGATGTGAACCTTAAGACTTTGGAGATTTCTGTTTTAGGAAAAGGCCGTAAGGTTCGCGTCGTTTTTGTTAGTGAACAAGCGGCCTGGGCTTTAAAATCTTATTTAGCGAGAAGAGGATCGGAAGTTAAACCTCTTTTTATAAGGATCAAGGGTCCAACAGCTGTCGATGAAAACGCCCTGCGTTTATCAACCAGGAGCGTTGAGTATTTAATTAAAAAATACGCTTCAAAAGCCGGTCTGGCAATCGATCCGACGCCACATACTCTACGGCATACTTTCGCGACGGATCTGCTTCGAAACGGTGCCGATTTGCGATCAGTCCAAGAGCTTCTCGGCCACAAAAACGTTTCGACGACACAGATTTATACCCACGTCACCAATCCACAGCTTAAAGAAGTTCACAAAAAATTTCACAGTGGAAATAAACCATCAAACTAGAACCGCAACTTAATTCTAACCTGGCGGGTTAGAATTTGTTGGTTGGACTTGCTTCGCCAAATTTTATAAGATCAAAGATTTGTTTTTCTATCGCCTTCTTTATCAACCAACCACTAGGAAAATAGTTGGCTCATTAAGGAGGCGGAGCAAAAGTCTAGTGACTTTTGGCGCCAGAGATTAAGCTGATTCTTAATTTCTCTCCTTTTCCCTACTACCACTACCGCGTAATTACTTAGAGGCGGAAGCTTTGGATTATCCAAGTTAAACTTGGTCACCAAAGATGAGTATTGGCGTGAGCTACCCCAATACGATCTACCACTTTAACCTACCCAGATTTAAGTCTTGTTAGGGCTTAACCTCAGTAGGACCTAGGCAACTAATGCTCACCTAGGCAGGCCCGGTCTCCGGGAACTGGAGAAAAAACTATTTCGCTTCTATCTCGACCACCACCGAGGTGGTGAGCCACTCCCCCTTACGGTTTTTTAAAGACATTGGCTGACCTTTAGTCAGCTTAATGACCTTACTCACCGACCACGGGGCAAACCCTCCATCCGCGATTACCTTCCCATCACGGGTTACCTTGCGGA
>CAYHYS010000042.1:0-7959 GCA_964360905.1 uncultured Candidatus Saccharibacteria bacterium
GAAAACTAAAAACCAAGTGTCTGATTCTTCATTTCAGGATATAATTTCTAAAGACAAATGGTAAAAAAACTACCGCTGATCATCACCTTCATCGTTATTTTCTCGATCTTTCTCATTCCTTTAAGAGATACCGACTTCGGTTGGCATTTCCGTTGCGGACAGATGTTAATTGAGAAAGGAAAATTTTGTTCGACTAACAGCTTTACGACCCTTCTTAACGGTTATCACTGGTATTCTCCATCGCAAGGGTATCAAATAGCTCTTTATTTTATCTTCAATATTTTCGGTTTTTTCGGCGTCACTTTCTTCTATGCCTTATCCGCCGCGACGATCTTTACCCTATTTATAAAATTATTGAAAGGTAATACTTATTTTAACTTGATCCTGTTTACCGCCCTAATGTGGCTATCCTGGGGAATTGTTGGCTTAGGCTTTAGATCTCAAATAATAACTCTATACTCTCTTACTATTTTTCTATCTTTGATAGAAAAAATTGAAAAAGATTTCAGATACCTTTTCCTCCTTATCCCTTTGATGATTTTCTGGTCTAATTTTCACTCCGGATTTTTCTTGGGAAATATTTTGACGTTGCTTCTAGCGGCAAAGTTCTTAGTTTCGTACCTTAAAAGATCCATTAGTAAAGACTTATTAGTAAAAGTATTTCTTATTGTTGTACTTTCCAATCTGGCCACTTTAATTAATCCGTACGGAATACGCATCTACCAGGAAGTTTTGCGGCACACTAAAGTTCCTCTCGAGACATTAATTGCCGAATGGGTCCCGCCTAATCCTACACAAATGCTTATCGTCGCTATTACAACTTTGACGATATTAACCATACTGATAATCGTAAAATCCTATGACCCTGTCCGTCTAGGAATCTTGATCATGATGGCGATCTTTAGCCTTGAAGCGAGACGAAATCTGCCTCTCTTTTCGATCGCTTTTATCTACGCATTATCAGATAAAAATCTTCGAGAGGTAACCACAAAAATCTTTAATAAAATCACGATGCCAGAAACCATCATTGCGTTTCTCATCATTATTTTTGTCTCGACTATACCCAATAATTTACCTTCCGCGCTTCACTTCAGAGAAGCAGAATACTGCCAAAAAGCCTTATCTCCTCTTCCCTGTAAAGCAATTGATTTTCTAAAAACCCAAAACCCCGGCAATATCTTTAATACCTACGAATGGGGTGGGTTTCTTATTTGGAAATTACCGCAGTTTAAAGTTTTCGTTGATGGACGGATGCCTAGCTGGAATACCTCTGAAGAGCTGACTTTACCGGTTTCATGGCGCGACAAAAGCCCTTATACAATTTATATAGAGACGCTGCAAAACAAACCCGGCTGGGAAGAGGTACTTAGCGCTTATCAAACAGACTACATCCTCATACAACCCGGAACATTCATGGATTTGCTTCTAAAACCAAACCCCGAAAAATACGGTTATAGAGAAAGTTACAGAGATGGAACCGCCGTGGTTTATTCAAGAAAATAGAATCTACCAATTATAAACTTTATGCAAAAGTAATTCCCAAAAAGAATTCGGAAGCATCTTTTTCAGCCAGTAGTAAAGATGAGCGTCAACACCAATTAAGTATCTCTGTTGAGGATTCTTCTCTTGTGATATCTTGAAAATCAAATCGGCGACACGTTGGGGATCGGTAAACCTTGAGATAAAGCTGCCTTCAACCTTTTCGTGGGCTTTTTGATAGCGGTGAAAAAATTGATCTTCTAACTCCTTATAAATCGATCCCTCCTTTCCAAACAAAACCGGGTGCTTCTTATTGGTGGCAAATTTTGTTAGATAAGACCCCGGCTCAACGAGAACAACTTTAATCCCAAAATGTGAAAGCTCGAAACGTAAACTCACACTTAGCGCCTCGAGCGCGAACTTTGATGAAGAATAGACTCCAAAAAGTGGGAAGGAAATCAACCCGTTAATCGAGCTGATGTTAATAATCGTTCCTGATCTTCCCTCACGCATCAGCGGTGTGACAGCCTTGACCATCCGCAGCGTTCCGAAAACATTCGTCTCAAATTGCGACTTAACTTCGTCGACGCTAAACTCCTCCACCGGACCTAAGTAACCAAAACCGGCGTTATTTACTAAAATATCAATCCTTCCAGTTTTTTTAACAACCGCTGCCACGCCTTCTTTGACAGAAATCTCATCCCCAACATCTATTTTTACTAACTCTATAGGGAGGCTTTCCCTACTTCTAGTTTCCCAAAGTTCTTTAGCACCAACACCCTCAACATCGCGCATAGAAGCAAAGGTTAACCACCCATTTCGGGCAAATTTAAGCGCCGTCAGGTAACCAAATCCCGATGAACATCCTGTTATCAAAACAACTGGCTTTTTTTCATTCATAGAACACTCGTTTACAATATACACTAAACCCTCTGTAGCATTATAGAGAAAACATTTTGAGATTGGACTTCCCGTCATCCTGAGCGTAGCGAAGGATCTAGAACCTGTCCTGAGCGAAGTCGAAGGATTCTTCTCTGGCAAAGCCGGATCAGAATGACACTAACGGGAATTCCAGTCTGTGCGTGTTACGTGAATAAGTGACAATAATATTGTAAAATAAAAAAATGGAACCGAAAAAAACTGTCCTTATAGTAGAAGATGAGCAGTTTCTCATCGATCTTTATAGAAAGGCTTTTTCCCAAAGAGGCTTCACGGTTTTAGAAACGATCGACGGCGCCGAAGGATTAGAAAAAGCTAACGCTAATACCCTAATTGATATTATTCTTCTCGATATAATGCTGCCGGAAATGGATGGTATTTCAGTTCTTCGAAAGCTAAAAGAGAGTGAGAGTCCCGCTAAAAACATTCCCATCTTCATGCTAACTAATTTAGGCCAGGAATCAGTTATAAAAGAGGCTCTGCGGATCGGAGCTGACGGTTATATCCTCAAGTCAAAGTACCTACCCAATCAGATCGTTGATGAAGTGGAAAAGTTCCTCAACGACAGGAAAAAATAGCCACTTCTAAACTAGTTTTGGCTGCGACGAAATTTGTGAATTTTTTATGCCTAAATGCTCATAGGCCGCGGCTGTTGCCCCACGTCCTCGAGGCGTTCTTTTAATGAAACCAATTTGTAGAAGATAAGGTTCAATCACCTCTTCAACCGTCCCTAAATCTTCGGAGATACTCGAAGAGAGAGTTTCAACCCCGACCGGTCCCCCATCGAATTTCTTAATCAAAGCAGAAAGATACCTCCGATCAGCTTCATTAAGTCCTAACGGATCAACCTCCAACATTTCTAATGCTTTTTCGACAAAATTCATTGTTACTTTACCATCACCGTGAACTTGCGTGAAATCTCTAACTCTTTTCAGAAGTTTCAAAGCAATACGGGCGGTACCCCGGCTACGGCGTGAAATCTCCAAAGCGGAATCAGCGTCTATCTGCATGTTAAGTTTTTTAGCGGCGTTTTTTACCATTTTCGAGAGTTCTTCGGGAGAGTAAAAAGTCAGGTGGTGAACAACACCAAAGCGGTCGCGCAAGGGGGCGGAGAGCAAACCAATACGGGTGGTGGCGCCAATGACCGTAAAACGAGGCAGTTCCAGGTTTAAAGTTCTAGCCGAGGGACCCTTGCCAACGACGATATCCAACTTATAATCCTCCATGGCCGGATAAAGAGTTTCTTCAACGATTTTCGGCAAACGGTGGATCTCATCAATAAAAAGAATATCCAGAGGTTCTAGGTTGGAAAGAATGGCCGCTAAGTCCCCCGAGCGTTCAATAGCCGGACCGGAAGTGACGCGAATGTTAACCCCCATTTCCCGGGCAATAATGTAAGCCAGAGTCGTTTTACCCAGACCCGGTGGGCCGTACAAAAGAACGTGGTCAATGGATTCGCTGCGCCCCCGCGCCGCGGAAATGGCGGTTTTTAGCGATTCCTTAACTTTCTCCTGCCCGGCAAAATTTCCCCAACTGTCCGCCCTTAAGGAAACGTAAAGTTTTTCTTCCTCCGGCGATTCTTTTTCTGCTTCCTCTTTTTCTTTTTTCATATTCATCCTTCAATCGTCATTCCGGACTTGCCTGCCCGCCTCTGGAGGGATCCGGAATCTAATTTCCTGGATCCTGAATTCCGTCTACGCCGGATCAGGCGAAGACTGACAAGTTCAGGATGACAAAAAAAATTACCGAGACAAGCTTTTAAGCGCCAGTTTTATTTTCTGCTCAAGAGTTAAATCGTTATCTCTCGGCAAAGATTTAATCGCGGTTCGTGTTTCAGAATCCTTAAAACCAAAACCCTTGAGCGCTTCGAAAATCTGCTTATTTTCCGTACCCGTATCTAAGGATAAATCCAAATCGCCGATAGCCCCGACTTTATTTCGTAGATCAATAATAATCCGCTGCGCCCCTTTAGTCCCGATCCCCGGCGTCTGGGTAAAGAAGTCGGTGTCACCCTTGGAAATAGCGGCGCTGATATCAGCTACAGATCCGGAAGACATAACGGTGAGGGCCGTCTTAGGACCGATTCCGGAGACGGAAATTAGGAGTTCAAAAAGTCCCAATTCGGCTTTATTTTCAAATCCGTAAAGGTCAAAGGCATCTTCACGAATGTGACTATAAATGTGGAGCTTTATATTTTGGCCAACCGAAACTTTAGAGGCGCTATCAGGCATAACACCGACTTTATATCCCACACCTCCAGCGGTCATAATTACCAGATGCTTCTCTTTTTTGTCTTCAACTGTTCCCGAAATCAATGCAATCATAAATGTCATTCTCGATTGTCAACTGACAATTCTCAATTTCCTAGAATAACAGTGACAAAGGCCAATAGCGACGGCATCCGCCGCGTCGTCGGGCTTAGGAATAGAATTGAGTTTAAATGCCTTTTGGACCATCTTACCGACCTGACTCTTTTCCGCCCTGCCGTAACCGGTCAAAGCCATTTTAACCTGTAACGGCGTATATTCAAAAACCGGCAGATTACTTTTCGCTCCAGCCAATTTCACCACCCCTTTGGCTTCACCCACGGCCAGTACCGTTTTGGCGTTCGTGTTAAAAAAAAGGAGCTCAACGGCCATCTCTTCTGGTTTCCACTTTTTAATTATTTTTGTAAGATCATCGAAAAGATTTTTTAGACGCATTTCCGATTTCAGCGTTTTACTGGTCGACACAACCCCAAAATCCAAAAGCTCCTGTTTTCCCTTTTCATCCTTTATAATGGAAAAACCGGTCGTCGCCGTACCCGGATCAACGCCTAAAATAATCATTATCTTATGATAACATTAGCCTCATCCGAGTGTGACACAACAAGAGATTTACAGTTTTATATTAAAGTGATGTTCTTGGTTTATGAAAAGAAATTCTGGCTTAAGAACTTGGATCGAGATTAGGAAATCCGATCTGAGAAATAATTACCTTACCTTCCGTCGTTTCTTAAAGTCGAAGACGAAGCTCATGGCTGTGGCTAAATCAAACGCCTACGGCCACGGACTGATTGACTACACTCATCATATGGAATATCTCGGCGTCGATTGGTTTGGCGTTGACTCGATTGTTGAGGCTCGTGCGCTGCGAGAAAACGGCATTAAAAAACCGATCCTCGTCTTAGGTTATACATTGCCGGAAAAAAACACCGAAGCTTTTTCAAATAATATTAGTCTGACAATCTCCAGTTTTGAAGCTCTTCAGGAATTATCTAAATTGTTTCCGGCCGCTCCGAAAATTCACCTCAAGATTGATACCGGTATGCACCGCCAAGGCTTCTTCATTAAAGAGCTGCCGAGGGCGCTGGAATTTATCGAACAAAAAATGGATTTAAAAATGGTTGAGGGAGTTTACACCCACTTTGCCAGCGCCAAGGATCCGAAACAACCGCAAGACACGTTAAAACAAATCGAGCAGTTCGAAAAAGCCATTAAAATACTGGCGAACAAGAACGTGAGGGTTATCAAGCACGCGGCGGCTACGTCCGGCACAATAAACTTTCCTCAATCACATTACGATATGGTCAGAATCGGTATCGGCTTGTACGGTCTTTGGCCCTCAAGAGAAACGTTCCAAAGTTTTCACAATAAAATTTCTCTTAAACCAACGCTTAGCTGGAAAACAATCATCAGCGAAATCAAAAACTTACCCAAAGGCTCTAAAATCGGATACGATTTTACGGAAACATTAACAAGAGATTCCAAGATTGCCGTTTGCCCGATCGGTTATTGGCACGGATTTCCCCGAGCCCTTTCGAGTAAAGGCTTTGTTGTCATCAAAAATAAAATCTGCAAAGTTTTAGGAAGAGTCTCTATGGATATGATCACGGTTGACGTCACGGAAGTTAAAGAGATTAAAATCGGAGATATTGTAACTATCCTCGGCGACCAAGGACAAGCGCCCACAGCCGAAATCCTCGCGGAGCTTTGCGGAACAACAAACTACGAAATAATTACGAGGCTAAACCCCCTGATCAAACGCCTCTATTTACCGAAAGCTTAACGGCGGCGGCAATCATGATCCCTACCGCAATAAAACGAACAAGATAAACTTTGTTAGCGTGCTTCTCTAATAGTTCCGGCTTAAACCTGGACAGCAAAAACACCATTATCATTGACAGCGGCAGTGAAAGTATGACCGTGCTAAGACTAACGTTTTCCGCAAAAGCTTTATTGGCAGCCAGTGTCCCTAAAGTTCCCGCTAAAGCGATGAGCGAAACAACTATAAAACTCCTGTAATTGATTGATCTTATGCTATTAGTAAACTTTGGGATGGTCAGGAGTAGGAAAATCTGAGAAATCAAAGGCATAAAAAACGTCGTCGGCCAATATCCGTTCGCGGCAATCGATTTTTTAATGAAAACTCCTAGAAGGGATAAGCATAGAGCATTAAGAATCGCCAGAAGAACAGCGGGACGTAAAAATGATCTTAAACTCCAGTGTTCATCGAGAGTCACAAAAATACTGGTTATAAAAATTATCACAATTAGAAAAACCTGTTCAGTACTTATCAGCTCATTTAGAAAAAATACTCCAAGCAAGACGCTCATGGCCGAGCGGATATTAAAAAGCGGGGACAGTATCGAAACATCTAAACGATAAAGGGTGATGATAAATAATATTCCCGAGAGCGAATAAAAAAATCCTGCCAATGAAAGACTTAACCAATCTTTTGGCAATGAAAGTCCTCCTATTAAAGCGATGGGAAAAGTAAAGATGACAATCAAAAAAGACCAGACAAAATTAAATAGCCATGGATTTTTAAGTGAATACTTAGAGACAATTTTAGAAATAATGACTTCAAAGGCGTAAAGAAACGATGCTGCCCAAGCGAAAAAAAGGTAACCCATATCAGACCATATGCTATCACAAAATTAAGTGAAGCCGACTTTACTAGACAAAATTAAAAAAAGGACTTTAATGGAGGTTGTGAAAACTGAAGATAGAATTCATCCCATACAAGCGAATATACTCCGCTCCATGCTTTTTAAGACACAGTCCCGCTTCTCGCAGCTTAATAAAAGTGGCCTCGGGAACGACCATTTTTCTTTTCACATCGGTAAACTTCTTGAACTAGATCTCATCGAAAAGAGGACAGACAAACAATACGTTCTGACGAGCCGGGGTAAGGAATTCGCCAACCGCCTCGACACGGAAACCGCCACCATCGAAAAACAAGCCAAGGTTGCCGTCCTGATCGTCGGTTACCGGAAGAATGGTAAAGAAACCCAATTTCTCGTCCAGCAACGCCTAAAACAACCCTACTTCGGTTTCTTCGGATTTATCACCGGGAAGATAAAATGGGGAGAACCGGTCAAGGAAGCGGCCGCGCGCGAATTAAAAGAAGAAGCGGATTTAGAGGGAAAAATAACTCTGGTTGGAGTAAAGCACAAAACCGACTATTCTAAAGACGGATTTCTCTTAGAGGATAAATACTTCTTTGTCTGCAAGGCCGAAAATACCCACGGACCGTTTAAAGAATCTTTCGAAGGCGGTA
>CAYHYS010000043.1:0-7815 GCA_964360905.1 uncultured Candidatus Saccharibacteria bacterium
CTCGCCAATAATCTAAAGACATCTTTCAAAAAATGTAAAAATACTGAGTTTATTAACGAAGACATACTGAGCTATCTAAATTCTTGCTACCATGATTCGAATCATGATAGCAACTTCAACAAGGTCATAGGATCAATACCCTATCAAATAACTTCCCCCCTTCTTCACCAATTAGCTGACTTAATAACAAGAATAAAAATAGATTCAATAACTTTACTTATCCAAAAAGAAGTCGCTAAAAAAATTAGCGCTAAAGCTCCAAGCGCGAGTTACCTTTCCAATTTCATCCAAACGTTCTTCGAAGTCAGATACGTTGTCGCCGTTCCAAAAGAATGTTTCTTCCCTATTCCCAAAGTTGACGGCGCCATCGTGAAATTAGAACCGATTCCCCAACCCCTGGTGTTAAACCGAAAAACACCCGCGGTTGAGCCGAAAAAATGGTCGTCTTTTTTACACCAAGGTTTTAAGCACCCGAGGAAGATGCTTAAAAAGGTGTTTGATGAGAAAATTCTTAGAGAGGCCGGCATCAATCCTCCGCAAAGACCTCAAGAGATAGGCCCGGAAAGTTGGTTAAAGCTTTACAATTCATATAAGACGGTAAACTAGAAGCTATGAGTAACGAAGAACTATTGAAAGTCTATTTTTCCAATCAACATATCCTCCAGAGTCGACCGTGGGGAGAGTTTAAGACACTCATGGGAACGAGGGCGGTCACAATTAACGGAGCACAACTGACAATACACAAAATACCTTTCACTCCTTGGAAAGTAGGTTACCTTCCAAAAGCCCGACCCGAAGATTTAGAACTAATAAAAATCGCCGAAATAGGGAAAGGGGAAAATTGTATTTTTATAAAAATTGACGTCCCGCACGCTTCCTACGACTACCAACTACCAACTACCAACTACCAACTTACCCTCGGGAAGCCCATCTTCGCCGAAAGCACTATTCTCATGGACTTAACAAAGAACGATGATGAGCTGTTCGCCGCAATGCACGAAAAGACCCGCTATAACTTAAGACTGGCGCAAAAAAAAGGCGTCAGGATCGAGGTCTTCTCTGATCCTGAAAAAGAAGAGACGCGGCAGGCCTTAGAAGATTTTATCGATTTACAAAAACTAACGGCAGGCCGACAAAAGTTTTTTATTCACCCGGATAACTATTACCGGACTTGTTTTAGAATCCTCTCCGCTAAAAAAATGGCTTACCTAGTTTCGGCTAAAGTCGGAACCGAAACAGCGGCCTCGTGGATCCTTTTCCACTACGGAGACGTTCTTTACTATCCTTACGGAGAATCAAATTACAACCTCCGCTCCTATATGGCTTCCAATCTAATTATGTGGGAAGTGATAAAACTGGGAAAAAGTTTAGGCTGTAAAGTCTTCGATCTTTGGGGAGCCGCGGATGATCCAAACGACGAAAAAGACCCTTGGCACGGCTTCACCCGCTTTAAACTTTCCTTCGGCGGCACTCACGTTAAGCTCGCCCCAACCTACGATTTAGTCATTAATCAACCTTTATACAATCTTTTCAATTTGGCTAACACATTACGCTGGAAAATTTTAAGAACTAAAAATGGACAGTTATGATTGACGTCAAAAATTTAACCGATAAAACGATATCGCCCGAATGGTTTTATCCGCTTTATAAAGATTCGGATAAAGAAGTCTACACAACCTTATTAAGGCTTGCTAAGGCGAAAAATTACCCGAAATTTAAGGGGGCTGAGGAACAATTAAGCGAGTTCCTGAAGCTGGTAGTTTACAGTGGTAAATCGCGGAATTACCGAAAGTACCGTGACCTAATCCTTCCGGAACTCGAAAAAGAGGAGATTGACCTTCATGATTTTATCGGAAAAGGAAAGGGTTTAAAAATTCCGCACGGTGTTGATGAGTCCTGGGCCATTTTTATTCAGGATAAAAGAATTTGCGAAATACTCGACGATTTTTACGACGCTAAAATCGAGTTTAGAGGTAACGCGGAAGAAACCCTTGAATTCCTAGCTAGATATATGCTCACACAACTTCTTCAAGACTGGCGCGGCCCGAAACTCGCCGTCGCCCTTTTCAGCCTTACCAATAAAAGAGTCCACATAAAAGATCTCAACCAACTTCTTAGCCACTGGGACTTCACTAAAATTTTCTCCAGTTATAGTTGATTTCAAAAAAAACATATTCAAGTGTTTTTTGAACGATCGGCGTCAAAACACTTGAATACAAATTTCCAAATAAACTCAAGGGAGTAGCTTCCGTGAGCTTCGTAAGATATGATTTTAAGGATGGAACTTAGACAAAGTGATGGCTGGGGTAAATATTTAGAATATTTGGGGTGGAAAACGGAAAATCTCGAAGGTTGCGCCGTAAGAATCCGCGGACTCGGATCTTTCGGTTCTATAGTCAAGATTCAAAGGCCCGAAAAACTCCCTCTTCAAGAAATTGAAAATCTGGTGAAAAAGCACCGGGCGCTGTTCGTTAGGATTGAACCTTCAAACGAGTCACAAGCTGAAGATCTCGCATCGAGCGGCTATAAAACCGATAGTTGGCCCCTCAATCCCACTCGGACGATCTTCATCGATCTTAAAAAATCTAACAATGAACTTCTCGAAAGTTTTAGTAAAGATACTAGACAATCAATAAAAAAGGCAACGCAACTAAAACTTTCCCCCATCGTTTATAATCCTACTTCAAAGGATTTTGAGCACTCGTTAGGAATCTTCTACGATCTTTTTAAACAAACCGGCCTCGAAAAAAAGTTTTGGATTCCATCGCTTAATGAGTTAAAGGCAAAAGCGCGTGCTTTCAAAAATAGTTGTTACCTAATCCTGACCTTTAGAATTTACGAGAAATTACAACCAAAAACTAACCTGTTACCACTCTCCGGCGCGTTTCTCCTTCTCCATGACGGTGTCGGTTACTACCATCATGCCGCCTCTCTTCATCTTGGGCAACTCGTAAAAGCGCCTTATTTAACGCTTTGGGAATCTTTAAAAACAGCTAACGCTCAAGGTTGTAAGAGGATGGACCTTGAAGGTATTTTTGACTCCCGCTTCCCTTCAATGTTTAAAAAATGGATCGGGTTTTCCACCTTTAAATTAAAATGGGGTGGGGAAGTTTTCGAATATCCTCCGCCTTTCACTAAGATTTACAACCCGGTCGTCAAACTGCTTTTTAAGTTTTCCTGAATCTTGCCGTCGAAAAATAACTCGAGTTGCCCTTTTTTCGAAGGCACACCCTCGGGCCAGCAATGACTCTTAAAATCGCAGCGGGAACAGAAACGGTACTCACTTGTCCGCGGGAATTCAAAATGGTGAAGTTTGCCCATGACAACCCGAATCGTTTCCTTCAGCTGTCCGACCTCTTCAGGGGTAATGGTAAATGAGGCCTTAGAAAACTTGCCATTGTCCGCGACGATAAAATCGAGTTCTGACTCGACAACTTCGAAGTTAAAGCTGTGATCAAGATCCGCCAACAGTTTATAGAAAATCAACTGGCGCTTGTAACTGCGATCACCATCCTCTGTTTTTCCTTCAATATAATTCCGCGATTTCGGCTTACTGTCAGTTTTATAATCAATAACTTTGACGGCCGGCCGTCCTTTCTCAGGATAGTTCTCAAGCCTTTCAATCTTGTCAATTTTTCCGGTTAAAGGGATGTCACCTAAATAAACCTTAGAAAAACCGTAACCGAAAAACTTTTCGACCGCGAGCGGTTTAACAATTGTATCCCTATAATAATCGAGGTAGTCTTTTAGAATCTTTTTACCCCTTTTAAGAAGTTCTTTCCTATCCTTCTCGGTTAATATTTCTCCATTGAGCGCCGATTCAAAATGATCGATCAGGTACTGGGAAGTAGGTAAAATGCCGCTCAATAGGAAGTCGCGCATAAAAATCTCTAAGGCCTTATGAACCGCGCTACCTAAACAAAGAGAAGGATTTTTTGCCCTTGGGGTTCTGAGTAAATTATTAAGTTTAAATTTATAGGGACATTCGAGATAAGTATTAAGCGCCGTTGCCGAAAGACGAAAATCGGCGAAAACGGTTTTTAAAAATTCTTTTTCTTCTAAAGAGGCCCGCGTATCCTTAGCCGGTTTTAAGATATCATAAAGTATTTCTTTAACCTTCGTTTCGTAGTCCCGAACGTTTATCGAATTTTTTAGAGATTCATCTATTTCAGAGATAAACATTGAAGGAACGGCTTCCTTCTTAGAATTTTCCGTAAGATAAGAATCTGCGTAAGAAATAAAAACTTCTTTTTTCGCCCGGGTTAAGGCGACGTAAAAAAGCCGCCTTTCATCCTCATTACGCTCTTTATTTTCTCTAGATTGCGACGTTTCCACCGATTCCAAAACGTCCAAGATATTGGATGGCAGCTTAATAAGTTCGCGTACCTTATTGTTACCAAACTTACCGTCGAGGCACATCACGATAAAGACGTAATCGAACTCCAGCCCCTTAGCCCCGTGAGCCGTGGTCAGGGAAACCGCCTCCGTTTTTATATCGAGATCTTCCTCAGTTAGAGCGATGTTTGATTCAATAAGAATACTCAAATCTTCGAAAAATCTTTCCAGAGTTATAGTGTGATCAGCTAAATTCAGTCTTTTAACTTGCGTGAAAAGAGAGTTAAGACGATTAAGTTTTTCAACCGAATCAGAAAGAGAAAGTACCCAGTCGAGGTAACCGCTCTCTTGAGTCACTTTTTCGAAAAACTCGGTAAAGGAATAATTAAAAGAGTATCCGCTCCAACGGTTGAGAGATTCCAATAAAACCTTAAACGCGGTGGTGTTTTTAACCGTACTTTTCTTAAGGATATCCGGGTGATTTAAGCTTTCCCAAAAATTAATTTTTAAGTCACTGGCAAACCGAGAAAGCTTTAGAGTATCAAGATAATCCAAACCAAACTTTTTAGCCAGGAAGTCGAAATTAAAGAGAGTAAATAAATCTAAGTCCTCTTCTTTTTTACGGATTTTAAGAATAACCCCGAAAAGTTTTAAGAGCTTTCCTAGATCATAATCCTTAAGAATATCTTCGCCTCCCGTCAGCTCGTAAGGAATCCCCAGGCGCGAGATCATATCGGAAAAGGCGGCGGCGTCGCTGTTGTTCCGATAAATAACGGCGATCGATGACGGCGGGACTCCCTTTTCGATAAGTTCCTTTATTTTTGAAGCAACGAAAAAACTCTCAGTCACGCCGCTACTAAAATGACCGATCTTAACACTCTCCCCTTTCGAGTCATTCACCGAGACAAGCTGACGTTCAACTCCTTTTATATAATTCGACAGCCGAACTTCATTATGTCCGATCAGGTTGTAGGCCGTATTCAAAATGGATTGACTACTGCGGTAATTATCTTTCAGTGTAATCACTTCGGTCTGAGGATAAAGTTTTTTAAAATAGAGGATGTTTTCCAGAGAAGCTCCTTGGAATCGGTAGATAGATTGCTCATCATCGCCCACCGCGAAAACGTTGGCGGCCTGTCCCCAAAAACTAGCCAGGAGAGTCACCACCTTGTTTTGCGGGGTGTTAGTATCCTGGAACTCATCTAAGAGAATATACTGAAATCTTTCCTGATAACGGCGCAGGATCATCTCATCGGAGGAAAACGCTTTGACGACTAAGTTAATCATGTCCTCGAAATCGTAGCGCGATTTTTTAGCAATCTTTTCCTGATACACTTTATAAACTTTTATTAACTCTTCGTTCTTTTTTATATCTCTTTCACCAAACTCTTCCTCCTTAACAGCTGTTCCTGATTTCTTAAACTTCTTCAAGGCATTTTCTAGTTCATCGCTTCCAACGCCTTCTCTTTTAAGGTCTTGAATATTTTTGATAAGCGCGCGTATGTAAAAATAACGCGATCCGTAAGGCTTTATAATCTCAAAATCTTCCTCATCGAGGATCTCCCGGAAAATTTGAATTCGCTCCAACGCTGTTAAGGGCTCTAGCTCTTCGCGGGTCACGAATTTATCCGGATTATCTTTAATGACGTCGCTGCAAAAAGCGTGAAAAGTATAAATATTGACATAGTAAGCTTCAGGACCGATTAAGGAGATCAGACGCTCACGCATTGCTTTAACGCCAGAGTCGGTGAAAGTTAAGGCCAGGACAGAGGTTGAGGGGACATCGGTTTTTAAAAGAATGTTAGCGATACGGGCGGTTAAGACTTGGGTTTTTCCCGTTCCCGGACCGGCAATAACCAAAACCGGCCCCTCGATCGTATCCACGGCATTTCGCTGGGAGGGGTTGAGGTTTTTATAAATCTTTTCGAAATTCCCGAGATATTTTTTTCTTTCAGCTTCCTTAACCATTAACCAATTATATCTCTTATCTTTGCTAAAGAGTTTCGTGCAGAATAACTACAGCATTTGGCTGAATTTTGTGAAAACTTCTGATGTTAGTATCAAAACGGCGGTTTTGCTTTTTTCTGCTTCGATGATTCGAATCATCGAAGCATTAATTTAGGATCCGCCACTAAATTAGTGAATCTTCTATTTGCTACAATATAAATATGTATACAAACAACTATACGTTCACGGAAATAACGGTAGTTAAAATTATTTTAAGAAACCCACAAAATAAAATCCTTTTGGTACAAGAACCGGAAACAAATAATTGGATGCCTTTACATTGGGGATTACCTGGAGGAAAACCAACCGAAACAGAATCTATTCTCGAAACTTTCACTAGAAAGTCTAAGGGGGATATTGGTCAGGAATTAATTCCAAAAGGGGTAATTAAAATAGAAGAGCTTCTTATGAATGGTAGAACCGTTTTAATGTTTATTGTTTTAACAGAAACTAATTCAGACAAAGTATCCGGGGAAGGAACTAACTATAAGTGGGTATCAAATGAGGACGTGGAAAAAATGACTACAAATGAGTTTACCGAGTTTTATAACAAGCGCCTGTTACTTGATTTCTTTAATGATGACTACGGTTTAATACCATTTAGCGTTTTCAACACCTTGGGATATTACAGTATGGAGAATGATAAAGATTACCAATCCTGGCTTAGATCAGGAAAGGCTAAACAGTAGCACCAAATAGCGTCAGTCGATAAGGAGTTCTTTTTGCCCGGAGGAGGAAATCTGAATCGAAGAAATTTTACCTTCCAGGCGGGAGAAAGAAGAGGAGGCATCGTCGGCGGCATTCTTCGCGTTGGTGATGTGTTTAACCGTCAGTCTTAGGTCGTCACCAAACTTACCGGCCTCAATTTTAATCGCTTTTAGAGAACTTAAGATCTGATTCACTTGGGTGGCTACCTGCTGTCTCTCAAAACCCACGAGAATAACTTTCAGATACTGAGTCAGCATACTCGGAGAAGCAATAACGACGTTTTTCTGGTAAGCGTATTCGACAAGGTCGTGAAAATTATTGACAATATCGTAGACAACCGGCTCCGATGGCACATACATAATGGCCCGATCCATTGTCCCCTCTTCCGGCAAAATATACTTTTTTGCAATCGAGTCAATATGGCCTTTAACATCTTTAGCAAATTCCTTGCCGGCTTTTTCCCTTTCCGAACCATCCACTAAAGACAAATATCTCTTAAAGGAATCCATGGGAAATTTCGAATCCACCGGCACGGAGCCGTCAGCGGTCACGATTAAGGCATCTACTTTTTCTCCGCTTCTGAATGTGTGCTGGATCTTTACTGATTCGATCGGAAAATGCTGTTTGAGAAGATCGTAAAGAACCTGTTCTCCGATATTACCGCGGAGTTTCGGCGCCTGGAGAATTTGATGCAAATCTTTTAAGTATTGGCTGGCCTCTTGCATCGCCCCAAGGTTCTTTTGTACCCCACCGATAACTTCAGAG
>CAYHYS010000044.1:0-3474 GCA_964360905.1 uncultured Candidatus Saccharibacteria bacterium
CTTTATAAACCGGAGGTTATGATTAACGTTGATGTTGGTTTCGCGACGAAGACCCCTTCGACCGGTAAGGAGAAGGCAATGCATGGCGACGTTGACTTAGGCGGCGGTGTCATTATCAACCGTGGCGGCGTTTTCGACCCGTCTTTAGTGAAAAAAGCTTTCGAACTGGCCAAAAGCAAAAAAATCAAGACCCAATTTTCCGTGATTACTCACGAGGGCGGGACCGACGCGACGCCTTTTAACCGCTCCGGGGCCCGTGTTCTCGACCTAGGTTTACCCTGCCGTTACATGCACTACGATGAAGTCGTTGACCTTAAAGACATTGAATCCGCCACTACCCTCATCGTCGAACTTTTAAAGACTTTTTAAATATATTTCACAGCCAACCTTTTTACGGTCTCATCGCAAAAGCTCCACTCTTGGGCCCCTTCCCAAGCAGTGCGGTCTTTCGCGACTGCGACCGGTACGGTTTTAGAAGTTTTGAAAGAGTTCTAAAAGTCTAAGTAGGAGAGTTTGACTGATTTTTTGCCATTTTCTTCCTTTTCGGAAAGGGCCACCCACTTAAATTCATCTTTAAAAGTCGACCAACCCTTGATAATCGGGTCAAGCTTTCGTTCAAGAATATTGTGGACGATAAGCCGTGAAGTTAAGGATTCGATGACTTTTGTGACTGTCTCCGTGTGAATAAACGATTCACTCAGCTCGGTTCTAACCGGCTCGGTCAGGTAGCGGTAGGTATTGATGAGGCTCCAAAGAAGATTGTCGAGTTCGTTATCCGAATCGGAGACGACTAGCCCTAACTCACGCGCCTTGTGCCGTGGAATCGGATAGCCGTGGGCGGGATAGCCGGTATTGAGCTTATTAATGATCCGGTTTTTTGTTTCGGAGTCGAGAGGATTAACCTTTCGCAGCTCCATGATATCGAGACAAAGCATCTCCGAAAGATTAGTTGACCGCTCCACCGCGCCGAGAGCGACGGGGTGGATATAGGTGAAGATGGTTTTGTAGATTTCCGAAGGGTCCGCGCCGTTCTTACTATTCTCGGTGAGAAACTTAATTGACCTTCTGACCTCATCAAGCTCGACCGAGACCGGCTCATTTTTACTGTTGCGGGGGTTGAGCGGGTGAAAAAGGCTGGTGTCAACGGCGGTTAGATAAGCGAGAGGCGTCATAATGAGTTCATCCGCGGCCAGAGAAAGCATCGTTGCCGCCGAGGCGGCCATCTCCGGCAGGACGATAATGAGTTCATCACAAAAATTACGCAGCAGCGAAGCCGTTCTCCAGGCGCTCATTCCGTCGCCGCCGGGAGAGATGAGAATAAAGTAAAGCTTTTTTTGATGTCCAATGTGTTTAAGGTGAGAATAAAAATATTTTACGTCGTCCTGAACCATCCGCCAGCCGGAAGACATATAATAGGAAACGACCTTACCGCCTAATTTTGTCTCAATGGCGGCGAGTATTTCTTGAGTTTCTTTCCAAATAATCGGCGGGTTTTTAATAACAGTCTTAGGTTTAGCCGGTTCCGCTCCCGATGTTGGTGGCGTGGACGGCGAAGGTGGTGGGGAAGGAGGAGTCGGCGACGGTGTGTTTATTCGTGGTTCGTTTCTAAAAGCTTCAGGCATTAAAGATATTTAATCAGTAATTTGTAAAGGTGTCAACGATATCGTCCGAATTTCATTAAATTTAATAGCGGCGATTCCACCCTGAAGGTGTAGCCCCACGTCGAGTTCACCTTCAGGGTGTTCTCAATCTCTACTTATATCCTCTAGTATGAGTTTTCCACAGAGAAATACAGAACCTATAGAAAGTATAGGCACCAAAAAAGTATTTTACAGGCGGTAAAATGATGATAGATTAATTGCCTATTTGTAACGGGAGAGGGCGGATTTAATGATCGATTCGAGAAGGTTCGGGAAGCTGATTCCGGCGGTACGGGCAGCTCGGGGGTAGCGGGCGTTTTCCTTAGGGTCGGGCATGATACCTGGTGGCGAGTTTATTTCCAATATATTGGGTTCTCCCCGGCCGTCGAGGCGAAGATCAATTCGACACCAGTCGAAGATCTCCAATGATTCACAGGCTTTAATGCAGGTTGATTCAATTAATTTGACTAAATCCGAGGAAATTTTGGCGGGGCACACGAGAGGGTCGATCTCTTTTTCCGGGCTGTCGTAGATCCATTTTACTTCGTAAGAATCAATCGGATGCATTTCTTTAGGTAACTCATCAAAACGAACCTCAATTATTGGTAGCGCGACCCATCGTCCCTTCTCTTGTAGCATAGCCACTGTGAATTCCCGGCCTCCTAGATAATTTTCGATTAAAACACCGTGTTTATAATATTTTAACGTTCTTTGAGTAACTTTTAGGAGCTCTTTCCGGCTTGAGACCACGCTGTCATTGAATATTCCCTTGCTAGATCCTTCCAAATTGGGTTTAACAAACAGCGGAAAGGAGATGTGATTTTCGAGGGCCCTGTCGAGGAGTTTGGAGAGTTTTTCGTGTCGTAAGTCGCTCTCTCGAATAAGTTTCCAACCCGGGGTCGGCAAGCCGTAGAAGGAGAGGATTTCCTTGGTGCGGGCTTTATCGAGAAGAACAGCCGAGGTTAGGGGACGGCTGCCCGTGTACGGGATCTCAAGAGCTTCTAACATCGAGGGAATTTGGGCTTCCCGGTCTTGGCCGGCGATGCCTTCACTATAGTTAAAAGCTAAATCAATTTTACTCTTAAGGGCTAAAAGGCGATTGAAAGTCTTGGTGTTAGTTTCAACAAGTTCAACCTTGTAATTTTTAATTTCCATTGCTTTACGGATACCTTCGATTGTTTCGAGACTATCGAATTCTGCTTCGTCTTGAGCTCTCTGATCACTCAGCGAGGGTTTTACGTGGCGGATGTTATAGATAAGAGCAATTTTCATAGGTAGAAACACCACAGATTTTCTTCACCGATTTACACAGAAGTCATCCCAGCCTTGCCTGCCCGCCTTTGGAGGGAGCTTTGGATCCATGGATTCCGGATCTTCGTCCGGAATGACAGTTGCCAGCAGAAGAGGCCAGTGGTGTTTGTTCATTTTAAGTTTTTTAGCTCCCTTTTGTAGATAGAAAGGATACGCGGTTTTAATTCTTCCGGTATGGTGCTGGCCGGGTAGACACTGAAGAAGGTTTTTCTAAGCTCCGCCTCTCTGTTACTCGATTCTGTCAGGTAATTTTTTATAAAGGTGTCCATTAAGAGTCCGCGCACGCCTCTTTTATAGGCCAGGTAAAAAGCGAGAAGCTGCTCATCCCGTCCGAGCTTACTGGAGTCGTAGCCTCCTTCGCTTCTTTTAACCCCTTCGAAGACGGAAAAGAATTTACGGTTCCTCTCCGAAAGCATGTTATCTTCGAAATCGACGCGTTTCGGATCAACCCCAACGGCCAGGAGGAAGATGTAGAGACGAGCGCATTTACTGCAATTGCCGCACCACCTTTTTTTCTTAGCCT
>CAYHYS010000044.1:3484-7700 GCA_964360905.1 uncultured Candidatus Saccharibacteria bacterium
CTGCTTTTTTTCCGCCCAACAGGACATTTGGTACTTCGCGATCTTCGGGTAGCGGTGGTGGAGAATTCTGGTGATGGCCAGCTCGTGAATTGGTCCGACTAAAGATGAGAGGAAAGTATTTTTAGCGCCTAAGATGCGCGTGTACATGCTATTTTCCGCCATCCACGAGTGGGATTGCTCGAGAACCGGGTTAGAGAGAAAACCGTCGTCGTTATAAAACTCGAAATTACAGGACTGCTCGTTGCTAAAAAAAAGATAGCGGCTGCGGTGTTGATAGGCGTAGGGCAGCATCAGGAGTGAGTATTGGGTCAGTTGTAGCTCCCAACCGATCCACCCGTGTGCTTCTCTCATCACTCCGAGTTGGTTTTGGAGGAAGCCAATCTCAACGTCGAATTCCTGGAAAAACTGCTTGGCCAATTTCATCTTGTGCATTCCCTCGACGGCGCTGTCAACCGTTGGCTCGTAAACGAAAATGAGTTGTGAAGCGATATCCAGTTCTTTACAAAGCCCGTAAGTCAGTAAACTGTCTTTTCCGAAGGTAAAGGGAATCGTCGCCGCCCGGCGCGGTTTTGGAAAAGAGACGTTGGCAATACGGGGACGGCTGACTTCGAACTTGTATTTAATGTCGAAAAAGCGGCGCAGTAAATCAGTGGTGTTACCGCCGTTCATGAAAGCGGTTGAAGGGAGATCTTGGGCCATGCCCTTAAAAAATAGCGCTTGCGTTATCGGGTTGGGCATTTGATAATCGAGGACACCGTATTGGGGCAGGACGAGAGGGAGGTGAAAAGTTTGCGAGAAAGTAACATTATCGGCCAGAAGTTTTTTTAGGGGAGAGGGAAACTTTTCCCAAACTTTTTTCGGGTAGTTGATGTCGAAAGGGTTACCGCCGACTAAAACACGAATTCCTTTCGCGGTGACTTGACCTTCTATTTCCAAAGTTTTTTTCTTTGTAGGTTGCGGTAAAGTTAGAGACTTAAAAGCACTGTTATCACCGTTAACAGCTTGTAAAATTATGGCCGGATTGATTTTAGGTTGATTTAAACCGCCAGGTTTTTCGGACGACTCGACGTTAGTTTCTTGCATTTTATTTCACCAATCTAATTCATTTACGCAGGTTAAAAAATTTTGTCAATAGTTTTTTTATAAAAAAATTTCAAGAGTAGAGACCAGCCACTATGATTATTTAAATAATCGAAGTATTCACATAACACGCACGGATTGGAATTCCCAAGTCGTCATGCTGGGCGGCTCCAGCATCGATTCTGGACTCGGCCCCTCCAAAGGCGGGACGTCAAACGTCCCAGCCGAGTTTGACTCGGCGGGCAGGCAGAATGACGAACTCCAATCTGAGAATGTTTTCTCTATAGTAGATTGTTTGAGATTTATTTTGAGAGATATAAGGATCCTAGTCCTGTTACATTGAATTAATTCACTGTAACAATGTTAAGTGGGGTAGCTTTAAAACTAACTCAGATGCAATCAACTCGATTTAGCTAATCTCAACCCAACCTGGTGACGGCGGCTACAAAAAACACCGCGCCTTTGCGGCGCAGTGTCACACTTTTTACCATAGCTTCTTAAATATTTTGAAACTTAGGCTCCTAGATAATTTCTCCCCGTAAGTGCCGTTTCATTTCATCCTTGCTGACCCTAAATTAACTTAGGTGGGTTCAACTTCAGTTAGCTATCAGCCCGATCGTTTTTATCCGATTCTGCCTCAAACTATCTGAAAGTACAGGTCCCAATGTCAGTGGTTTGAGGATCAAGACTAAGACGAAATTTTCACGTGCACTCCAGGGACATCTTCTTTTTAACACCCGATTTTCAATGTGTCAACCTGAGTAGACGCTGCGTAACGCTCCTTAGAAAAGGAGAATAGAATTTCCGAGGATAAGATTTAAAAGAGTTCGGGATAAAGGAATAACAAAACCGTTAATAAGCGAGAAATTTGACGGTATGAAGACTAAGAAAAGGAGAAAAAATATTCCGTAAGAGGCCGTCATTTCCCATCGCGGAGCGAGGGACGGAGGTAAAAGCCCGCCGACGATTCGAAAGCCGTCGAGGGGATAAATCGGAAGAAGATTAAAGACGGCCAGGCCGATATTTATAGAGACGGCTGTAATTATTAGCTCAAAAATCAATTTGTCTTGAAAGATTGGCAGTCCCAATCGGTAGGGAAGGGCGATAATTATAGCCGTGATGATGTTAGAAATCGGGCCGGCGAAAGAGATAAGGGCTGAATCACGCCGCGGGCTTTCGAGGTATAAAGGATTGAAAGGAACGGGTTTTCCCCAGCCGAAACCGGTGAAGAGAATCATGAGTGTCCCGATAGGATCGAGGTGCGCCCTCGGGTTAAGCGAAAGCCGGCCCATCATTTTCGCCGTCGGGTCGCCTAATTTATCGGCGGCGAGAGCGTGAGAAAATTCATGAACGGTCAGGGCAATAAGAAGAGAAGCGAAAAAAATCGCCACTTCGATAACGGTCATAACACTGAACCCGGAACGGAAAAAGTAAAACAGCATAAGCTAATAATATCACAGTTAAGTTGTTGATCTTAATAGTCTTTATGTGTTAGCATATCCCGAATATGGGAAGAGTTTGTGAAATTTGCAGCAAAGGCGTTTCGGTCGGTAATAACGTTTCTCACGCCAACAATAGAACGAAAAGGCTTTTTAAGCCTAATCTTAAAACGTTTAACTTTCTTATTGATGGGCGAAAGACGAAGGTTAAGCTTTGTATGAGCTGTCTTAAAAAGAGAAAATCGCAGTCTCAACCACAGGATCTTTCGAAAAAAGCGCTGGAGATTATCGAGAAATCGAAAAAGGGCCTGCAACACTTTTCAATTGTTTAAAAGACTACAACTGGCATCGTCATTCCGGCCTCTGAGCCGGAATCTAAATCATAGAATTTGCGAATATAGATCATTCCATTTTGGATTCGTTTCTTCTATCAACTTGATTTTCCACAACCTCTTCCAATCCTTAATTGTTTTTCACGGCAGATCGCATCCTCAATTCTACCAAAGGATTCGTAGTGAACCAGATTATGAATTTGGTATTTTTTTGTGAAACCGTCTGCCACATTGTTTTTATGTTCGAAGATACGTTTGACTAGGTTTGAGGTTACCCCTACATATAAAGTTCCGTTTTTTCTGTTTGCGAGAATATACGTACAAGAAGTATTATTCATTAGTTTTTTGGATCCTCAATCAGGCCTGCCCTGAAGAGATCCTGAATCAAGTTCAGGATGACATTCAGGGTTCAGGATGACGGTTGCTCCATCAGATGACGGATATTTTCTTTTTTTATTTTATTGTAAATAGCCACTTTTAAATTCTTGCCAGCGGATAGGGGACTTGCCCTCAACCTGAACTTCATCAATCGCCAATTTTTTGTTTTCGTCTAGACGCGCTTTTAGTATCTTTATCCTTTTATTTTTTGGTTTGGAAATTGGAAATTGGAAATTGAAAATTCTCGATGTGGCCAGTTCTTCGAGAGTTGTCCACGTCCCTGGCCACGGCGTAAAAGCCCTAATCATTCTCTCTATTTCCTCATCTGATTGCGACCAATTTATTAGTCCCGCTTCCCTCGTCAGCTTTGGTTCGTAGGAACTTTCACTCTTGTCCTGTTTTCGTAAATTTATTTTCCCACTGACGTACTTCGGCAGAACTTTATCAAGAAGGACGAGAGCCTTTGAATCAAGTCGCGATCTCAATGTTTCTGTCGTGTCCGTTTCCTCGATTGGTTGCTCATCAAACCCGACGATCTCACCGTCGTCGAATTTTTCACTAATTTTAATAATTGTCGTGCCGGTTTTTTCCTCTCCGGAAAGGATGGCCCACGGAATTGGATTGCTGCCCCGATGTTTCGGAAGGAGAGAGTGATGAATGTTGAGCATGCCTAGAGGGAAAAGGTCAATGACCTCCCTCGGAATTTTTAATCCGTAGTAGGTGATAATGGCCAACTTTAGCGGTAGGGAAGTCAGGGCGCCGAGGAAAAGGCCGTTGCTAAGGTCGGATGGTGTGAGGGTCAGGATGTGGTGCCCTCTCGCCCATTCTTTTACGGGAGAGGGTTTTAATTCAAGTTCCCGGCCGAAAGGTTTGTCCGGTTGGCTGACAACCAAGGAAATATCAATTAGCTCATTTCGATAGAGCAATTCAAGGTAAGGCAGGCTATACCGCGATGATCCGAAAAAGGCTGTCTTGACCTTCTTCATA